>DAHUYA010000067.1 GCA_027315445.1 Acidimicrobiaceae bacterium
GGCTCCGGGTCGGGGCCCGCATCGCCCGGCGCACCGTGGAAGGGCGCCTGAGGGGTGAGGCCCGCCTGAGCAACGGCGGGGCCCTGGTCGCCTCCCTGTTGAAGGTGCTCGTCGACCGGGACGTCCCGATCTGGACGGGGACGGCGCTCTCGGAGCTGGTCGTCGAAGGCGGGAGGGTGGTCGGCGCAGTGGTCGACCGCGGCGGCGGGCCGGTGCGGGTGGAGGCGCGCGGCGGGGTCCTGTTGAACGCCGGCGGCTTCTCCCACAACCGCGCCATGCGCGAGCGGTTCTCCGGCGAGCAACCGAATGCCGGGCAGTGGACGACGTCGAACCCGGGCGACACCGGTGAGGTGATCTCGCTGGCGATGGAGCTCGGCGCGGCGGTCGACCTCATGGACGAGGCGTGGTGGATCCCGACCGCGATCAGGCCCGACGGGTCACCGGTGTTCGTCAACGGGGAACGCTGCAAGCCCTGCTCGATCATGGTCGACTCGAGCGGCAGCCGGTTCTTCAACGAGGCCGTCTCCTACATGGAGGCCGGGCAGGAGATGTACGCCCGGGATCGGACGGTCCCGGCCATCCCCAGCTGGTTCATCATGGACAGCCGGTACCGCCGCCGGTACCCGCTCTCCTTCCGCCGGCCGGGGATCAGCCCGAAGAAGCTGAAGACCCGGGACTTCACCGTGAAGGCCGGGACGCTCGAGGAGCTCGCCACCGCCTGCCGGATCGACCCGGCAGGCCTACGGGCGACGGTCGAGCGGTTCAACGGCTTCGCCGTCCGCGGCGTCGACGAGGACTTCCATCGCGGCGAGGGGGACCACGAGCGCTGGTACGGGGACGACGCCAACAAGCCCAACCCGTGCCTGGGCCCGATCGAGAAGCCGCCGTTCTACGCAGTGGCGCTCTACCCGGGCGACGTCGGCACCAGCGGTGGGCTGGTGTGCGACGAGCGCTCGCGGGTGCTCGACGGGGCGGGCGCGCCCATCGGGGGGCTGTACGCCTCGGGGAACGCCACGGCTTCGGTGATGGGGCGGACGTACCCGGGTGCCGGTGCGAGCATCGGCGCCTCGATGATCTTCGCCTACATCGCCGCCCGGGACGTCGCCGGGGAGCGGGCACGTGCCGGGGAATCGCCGGGGGGCGCCTCGTGACGCCCCGAGACGGGCCGACCGGAGCGGACGGGAGCCTCCGGCACGACGCCCGAACCGCGACCCGCCTCCGATCGGTCGAGCACGCCCGGGCGCTGGCGCGCCGGCGGCTGCCGCTGCCGGTCGCCGACTACGTCGAGGGCGGCGCCGGCAACGAGCAGTCGCTCGCGGCGAACCTCTCGGCCGTCCGGTCCGTGCAGCTCCGGCCCCGCCTCGGCGTGACCTCGACCGCACCCGACCTGCGCACCACCGTGCTGGGGACCGACGTGTCGATGCCGCTCCTCCTCAGCCCGATCGGCTTCACCCGGATGATGCATCCCGCGGGCGACGTCGCCGGGGCCGGAGCCGCCGGGGCGGCGGGGACGATCTTCACCCTGAGCTCGATGTCGGGCCACCCGATGGACGAGGTGGTGGCCGCGGCGTCCCGTCCGCCATGGTTCCAGCTGTACTTCCTCGGAGGTCGCGAGGGGGCCGAACAGCTGGCGCACCGGGCCCGCCGGTCGGGCTTCGCCGCCCTGGTGGTGACCATGGACACCCAGACCACCGGCGACCGCCGACGCGAGCGCAGGTTCGGCCTGTCGCCCCCGCTCCGCCTGGACCGGCGGACCGTCGCGAGGATGGCTCCCTTCGTGGTGGGCCGCCCGCGCTGGCTGGCCGACCAGGCGCGCGACGGTTTCCGCCTCGAGCTCGTCAACGCCGGCGGCCTGACGGTGGAAGGTGCGCCGATCTCCCCGGGGGAGGCGCTGCTGCGGTGGCTCGCCTCCCCGCCGACCTGGGGGGACCTCGCCTGGTTGGGTGAGGAGTTCGGCGGCCCGGTCCTCGCCAAGGGCATCCTCACCGCCGACGACGCCCGGCGGGCGGTCGACGCCGGCGTGGCCGGCATCATCGTGTCCAACCACGGGGGGCGGCAGCTCGACGGGGTTCCCTCCACCTTCCAGGCCCTGGCCGAGGTGGCCGGGGCGGTCGGGAGCGAGACCGAGGTCCTGGTCGACGGCGGGATCCGCAGCGGCGCCGACGTGGTGCGGGCCGTGGCCATGGGGGCGAGGGCGGCGATGGTCGGGCGGGCCTGGGCCTACGGCCTGAGCGCCGCCGGGCGCCCGGGAGTGGACCGGGTCCTCTCCCTGCTGCGCGAGGACATCGACCGGACAATGCGACTGGTCGGGGCCTCCTCGGTGCCGGACATCGACGCCGGCCTCGTCGACGTCCCCTCCCTCTGGCCCCGCTGAGGACGGCACCGCCGCCGGGCGAGCCGTGATCCGGGCGACCTGGTGGTGCCCGCGACGCCTCTGCTCAACCCAACCTGCTCAACCCAACCTCGGCGAACCGTCGAGGCCGTGCACGGTGAGCCCCAGCTCATCGATGAGTTGGAGGCTGACGTGGGTGCGTCCGGTCAAGCCCTCCGGGCAGTCGCACAGGGCGAGGATCGCCTCCACCATCTCCTCCATCGACTCGTACTGGTCGGGCGACAGCCTGCCTCCGACCATGGCCTCGGCCCCCTCGCTCCGGACGGCGGCCCGCGGCTCGACCGTGTTGACCCGGATGCCGGTGCCGGCCAGCTCGCCGCCGAGGGCGTTGGTGAGCCGGTTGAGGGCCGCCTTCGAGGCGCCGTAGACGCCGGAGGTCGAGCCGAGCACCGAGGGCGTGAAGGGTGGCTCCCACGGACGGGCCGAGGCGCTCGACAGGTTGACGACCCACCCGGCCCCACGCTCGAGCATCGAGGGCAGGACGGCCTGGGCGAGGTCCATCGGGGCGTGGACGTTCACCTCGAAGACGAGGCGCCGCCGCCGGAGCGGGAAGTCGGCCAGCGGCTGGTAGACGGCTGCCGCCGCGTTGTTCACCAGGATGTCGATCGGGCCGCCGAGCAACTCCGCGGCGGTCGGGACGATCCGGTCACGGTCCTCGGCGTCGGAGAGGTCGGCGGCGACCGTCGCCACCCGGCCGTCGAAGGAGCGGAGCGCCTCGGCCGTCTCCGCCAGGGACCCGTTCAGGGTCGGGTGGTGCTCGGCCGTCCGGGCGGTGATGGCGACGTCGGCGCCCTCGGCCGCCAGCCGGCGGGCGGCCGCCGCGCCGATGCCCCGGCTGGCCCCGGTCACGACGGCCCGTCGCCCGGCCAGCCGGGTCCCGCCCCCCATCACCCCCGCCCGAGCCCGAGGACGCGCAGGGCGTTCTCACATAGGAAGAGGGGCCACACGTGGTCGTCGACTCCCGCCGCGTCCGTGGCCAACCGACAGACGTCCGCGTCGTGCCGGCGCGGGTCCCGGATCGGGAAGCCGATCATGAGGTCGACGACCCCGATGCCCGAGGGCACGACCATCATGTCGTCCCTTCCCGGTGGTCGGCGTCGCCGTCTCTGCCGCGATAGTGCACCGTCCGGAATCCCTCCACCAGCCGCGGGAGGAGGACCGCCAGTCGCCTGCGGTCCGTCGGGGACCAGCCGGAGAGGACGTCGGACATGTGGCGCTCGGCGACGAGGCCGAGGCGTTGTCGGACTTGGGCACCCCTCGGGGTGATCCGGACGACGACCGCCCGGCCGTCCTCGGAGGCCCGTTCGCGGGTGACCAGGCCATCTCCTTCGAGAAGATGGACCTGCCGGCCGGTGGCCGCGGGGTCCATCTCGGTGCGCCGGGCCAGCTCCCCGATCTGGATGCCGCCCTCCTCCTGGATGCGGCAGAGCAGCTGGTAGCCGGGCTGGGAGATCGACACGCCGGCGGCGGCGGCCCGACGACCGTGCACCTTGCGGCTCGCGTTCAGCCGGAACAGCTGTTCGAGCGCCCGCTCGATGACGCCCAGATCACCCTCGATGCCCGGGTCGACCTCGACAGTCGAGGATCGAGGGGAGGTCACGGGTTGCGAGCCTACGAATAGTTGTATGAATCTGTCAAAGAGATGCCCGGCGCCCAGGCGAGAGCCCGGATGCCCGGGCGAGGGGAGGACGAATGAGCCTGCGTGACCTCACGCTGACGGAGGTGCGGGAGGAGAGGTCGTGACACCGGGGGGCGAACGGGCGGAAGCCGGATCGGACAGGAGATCGGTGGCCGGGCGCCGGACCGACGCGCTCGACGGGGTCGACACCCGCGTCCACTACGCCGCCAGCGTCCACGATCAGGCCGAGATCGACGCCGTGGTCGACGTCCTACGCGACCCGCAGGGCCTGTGGGTCGGCAAGCGGGTGAACGCCATGGAGCGGGCGGTGGCGGAGCTGTTCGGGAAGCGCCGTGGCGTCATGGTCAACTCCGGGTCGTCGGCCCTGTACCTGGCGGTCGAGCTGGCCGGCCTCCCGGCGGGCTCGGAGGTGATCACGCCCGCCGTGACCTTCTCCACCGACCTCGTTCCCCTCTTGCGCGGCGGCTTCGTGCCGGCCTTCG
Organism: Acidimicrobiaceae bacterium; assembly: GCA_027315445.1. Lineage (GTDB taxonomy): Bacteria > Actinomycetota > Acidimicrobiia > Acidimicrobiales > RAAP-2 > DAHUYA01. Next base: position 4,514 of record DAHUYA010000067.1, read on the forward strand.
TCGACGTGGACGCCGACACCTATCAGATCGACGTCGACCGGATCGAGGAGATGGTCAGCGAGCGGACCTCGGCCGTGCTCGCCCCGAACCTCATCGGCAACGCCCCGGACTGGGACCGGATCCGCCGGGTGGCCGATGCCCACGGGCTGGTGGTGATCGAGGACTCCTGCGACGCCCTCGGCCCGACCCTTCGAGGCAGGCCGACCGGCGAGCGCAGCGACCTCACGGTGACCAGCTTCGCCTCGTCCCACATCATCACGTGCGCGGGGAACGGGGGCATGGTGATGCTCGACGACGAGGACCTACGCGACCGGGCGCTTCTCCTGCGCCGGTGGGGGCGCCGCTCCGAGCTCCAGTTCTTCGGCTCCAAGCGTGGCCAGCGCACCTTCTGGGAGGACCTCGACGGAGTCCGCTACGACAACCAGTTCATCTTCGACGAGCTCGGATGGAATTTCGAGCCCTCCGAGCTCGGCGCAGCCTTCGGGCTCGAGCAGCTGAAGAAGCTTCCGGCCAACCGCCGGCGGCGCCAGCGCAACTTCGCCCTCTACGGCGAGTTCTTCGGCGCCCACGCCGACCGTTTCGTGCCGCCCCGCCAGACCGAGGGCCTCGACACGGCGTGGCTCTGCTACCCGCTCACCATCCGGCAGGGGGCAGGCTTCGAGCGGGCCGAGCTGCAGGAGTACCTCGACGGCCGCGGCGTCGACACCAGGACGGTCTGGAGCGGGAACGCCACCCGGCAGCCCATGCTGGTCGGCCGCCGGTACCGGGTGCCACCCGCCGGCCTGCCGGCGGCCGACCGGATCATGGAGGCGGGTTTCGTCCTGCCGTGCAACCACGGGATGGACGACCGGCACATCGAGTTCGTGCTCGGTCGCCTGACGGACTTCCTCGACGGCGACCGCTGACCGCCGTCGCCCGAAGGCGCCGAGGTCCTCCGGTCGGTTCCGGTCGTGCGGGCTCGACCCGCGGCGCCCTTCGGCGCCTCGTTTAGAGTGCGGTCGAGAACTGCGGTTGTCGGGTGCCGGCCTGCAGGAAGGGGACGCGACGTGTCGATGGCGGACGAGCGGGTGGTGGTGGCGTTCGACCAGCACTCGCCCGACTACAAGGCGGGCTTTCCGGAGATCGGTCACCCGATGCGGTCGAAGTGCCCGGTCGCCTGGAGCGAGGAGAACGGCGGCTACTGGGTCGTCACCGGCCGCGAGCTGATCGGCCAGCTGGCCAAGCGGCCCGACCTCCTCTCCAACGACCACGACCCGACGGGCAAGCGCAGGGGCTACCGCGGGATCACCATCCCCGCCCCCGAGGGCCGGACCACCCGGGGCGGCTTCCTCGAGATGGATCCCCCCGAGCAGCTCGAGTACCGCCGGGTCCTCAACCCGTTCCTCTCCCCGGCGGCGATCGAGCGCTGGCGACCGATGGTGTCGGAGCTTTCCGAGGCCTGCCTCGACGAGGTCGTCGAATCCGGCGAGCTCGACTTCGTCGACGACCTGGCCAACGTCGTGCCGGCCGTCCTCACCATGGGGCTCCTCGGGCTCCCCCTCCTCGACTGGGTCCACTACTGCGAGCCGGCCCACGCCACCGTGTACACGCCGCCGCAGAGCCCGGACTACCCGCGGGTGATCGACCTCAGCATCCAGATGGCGTTCCGCCTGGCCGGGGAACTCGAGCGGGTCAAGGCCGACCCCCGCCCGGGGATGGTGGGAGCCCTGGTGGAGGCCCAGCGCGCCGACCCGGAGACCTTCAACGACGAGGACCTGGTGGGGACCCTGCTGCTGCTCATCGGTGGCGGGTTCGACACCACCACCGCACTGACCTCCCACGCCCTCCACTGGCTCGACACCCGGCCGGGGGAGCGCCGCCGGCTGCTCGAGGAGCCCGGGCTCCTCGACACCGCCACCGAGGAGTTCGTCCGCTTCGCCACCCCGGCTCAGGGAGGCGGGCGCACCATCACCACCGACTGCGAGGTGGGCGGGCACCGCTTCGGCGCCGGGGACCGGGTCTGGATGGCCTACGGCCTGGCCAACCACGACCCGGACGCCTTCTTCGACCCCGACGAGATCGTCCTCGACCGCTTCCCGAACCGCCACGCCGCCTTCGGGCTGGGGGTGCACCGCTGCATCGGGTCGAACCTGGCCCGGATGAGCTTCAAGACGATGGTCGTCGAGGCCCTGCGCCGCGTCCCCGACTACCGGGTCCGCCAGGACGGCGTCGTCCGCTACGAGGACATCGGGACGATCAACGGCTACCGCCACCTTCCGGCCTCGTTCACCCCGGGCCGCCGCCAGGGGCCGCCGCTCGACGAGGTGATCGGGCGCTGGCAGCGGACGCTCGACGGCGAGCAGGCGTGAGGGGCGCGGCGATGCGGGTCAGGGTCGATCCCGACGTCTGCCAGGGCCACACCCTCTGCGCCCTGGCCGCCCCCGAGGTCTTCCTCCTGCGCGAAGAGGACGGGCACTCCTACGTGGTCGGCGAGGAGGTGCCGCCGTCGATGGAGGAGGCGGTCCGCAAGGCGGTCGCCACCTGCCCCGAAGGGGCCATCTCGATCGAGGGGTGAGGGGGCGGCTCCGCCGGCCGCCGAAGGCACGAACAGAGGTAGCCTCGGACCATGACGCTCTTCCAGCGGGCCCACGACATCCTCGCCGCCAAAGCAAACAAGGCCCTCGACGCCGCCGAGAAGCCCGACGAG
>DAHUYA010000068.1 GCA_027315445.1 Acidimicrobiaceae bacterium
ACGCTCATCTCGCGAGCCGACCAGGCGATGTACCGGGCGAAGCAGCTCGGCCGGGCCCGGGTGGAGCACGACGTGGCCGGGCTCGACGGGGTGGCCACCCGTCACCGACAGCTCGCCGTGCAGCTCCGCCCGGCGATCGCCGAGGGGGCCCTGCGCCTCGTGTACCACCCGGCGATCGACCTGGGCAGCGACCGGGTGGTGTTCCGCGAGGCCGCGCCGCACTGGCGGCACCCCTCCCTGGGCGAGGTCAATGCCGGCGAGCTCCTGCAGGTCGCCGAGCGAGAGGGGCTGGCGCCGGAGCTGGGCGGCTGGCTGCTGGCCGAGGCGTGCTGCGCGTGCGCCGCCTGGCGGACCGGCGGAGGCGAGATGGGCGTGTCGGTCCCGGTCTCCGGCCGGCAGCTGACCGAGCCCCGGTTCATCGAGCACGTAGGTGACGCCCTCGCGCTGACGGTGCTGCCGCCAGCGGCCCTGACGCTCGAGTTCGGCGAGGCGCTGGTGATGGCCGGGCGCCCCGAGACCCGCTCGGTGCTCGAGGAGCTGCGCACGCTCGGGGTGAAGATCGCCGTCGACGACTTCGGGTCCGGGCCGGTCTCGGTGGGTTGGCTGTCCCGCCTGCCGGTCGACGTCGTACGGATCGACCCGGCGCTCATCGGGCCGGTCGGGGCGGACGCGGGCGAGTCGCGGATCGTCGAGGCACTGGTCCGTCTCGCCCACGGGCTCGGCCTGCGGGTGGTGGCCGAAGGGATCGACAACGACGTCCAGCTGGCGATGCTCAAGCAGATCGGGTGCGACCTGGGGCAGGGTCCCCGCTTCGGCGACCTCTGGCGGGGATGAGCGTCCCCGACGACCACATCGGCCGGTGGTGACGTCGTAGGCGGGCCGGTGCGCAGCACGGGTGCCCGGCTCCTGGCCGTCCTCGGGCTGGTGGCCGCCGGGGCCGAGTCGTGGTGGGTGGCCACCACCACCCCGTTCACCGCCGGCGCCGACGCCGCGGTGGCCGTCGGCTTCGCCCTCATGGGGCTGGTCGCCGGCCGGACGCTTCATCAGCGGCACCGCCGACCCGCCCCGCCGCAGCCCGAGACGACGGGGTCCCTGTGGCCGTGGGCGGTGCTGATCGGGGCCCTGGTGGTGCTCGAGCTGGTGACCTACCTGATCGGCGGCGCCCACCGCCAGGCATGGCCCACCCTGAGCTCCCTCTACGACACGGCCGCTGCGCACCATTGGGCCAGGGGGCTGTTCGCCGGGGCCTGGCTGGCCATCGGTTGGGGGCTGTTCCGGCGGTGAGCCGCCAGGTGCTGCTGGGCTGCTGGGCGGCGATCGCCCTCGGCTTCCTGGCCTCCGAGGCGGCTGCCGTGCTCGGTGGCGGCCGGGTCGGCGGGCTGCTCGACTTCATGGGGCGCCTGACGCGCCGGGACCCGGCGCTCCTGGCGGTGTTCGTGGGATGGATGTGGATGGGGTGGCACTTCTTCGCCCGGTGACCCGCCCGGCAATTCCCGGTCGCCGTGGTGGCGTCCGGGGCAGAATGACGGTCGTGCCCCGCCCCGAGGCCGAGCGCGGGGCATGCCGCCGCCGCTACCGCGAACGGACGTGAGCGGCTCCGTGCGGCCGAGGCTCACCGGCCAGCGGCTCGTCGCCGAGATCGGCGGGCACGAGCTGGCGCTCACCAACCTCGACAAGGTCCTGTACCCGTCGAGCGGGTTCACCAAGGGCGACGTGATCGCGTACTACCTCGCCATCGCCCCGGTGCTCCTCCCCCACGTGCACGACCGCCCGCTGACCCTGCGCCGATTCCCCGACGGCGTCGAGGGCAAGTCCTTCTACGAGAAGCACAAACCCAAGGGCACCCCTCCGTGGGTCCGCACCGTGCGGATGCCCCGCAGCCCCGGGAGCGCCGACTCGGGGAGGGTGGAGCACGTGGTGGTGAACGACGCCGCCAGCCTCGCCTGGACGGCCAACCTGGCCGCCCTCGAATTGCACGTCCCGATGTGGCGGATCGACGACGAGGGACGTCCCGCCCCGCCCGACCTCATGGTCTTCGACCTCGACCCCGGACCGCCGGCGACCGTCGTCGAGTGCGCACAGGTGGCCCTCCTCCTCACCGAGGCGCTCGCGTCCAGGTACGGATGGGAGGCCTTCGCCAAGACCAGCGGGTCGAAGGGCCTGCAGCTCTACGTCCGACTCCCCGAGGGCGACCGGCCCGCCACCTGGGAGGAGGGCCTGACCCGCCAGGAGGCCCACGAGGTGGCGCGACGGGTCGCGGCCGACCACCATGACCTGGTGGTCGTCAACATGCGCCGGGACCTGCGCAAGGGCCGTGTCCTCATCGACTGGAGCCAGAACCACGTCGCCAAGACGACAGTCGCCCCCTACTCGCTTCGGGCGCGGGACGAGCCCACGGTGTCCACCCCGCTGACCTGGGGGGAGGTGCGCCGGTGCGCCGAGGGTGGCGGCCGTTTCGTGCCCCGCTTCCTGCCGGCCGACGTCGTCGGGCGGGTGGAGGCCGACGGGGACCTCTTCGCCGAGCTGGTGGACGACGGTGACTGACCGATTGCCCGTGGAGCCGCCGGTGGCGCCCATGCTGGCCAAGCTGGTCCGCCGGCTCCCCGAGGAGGAAGGGCTCCTCTACGAGCCGAAGTGGGACGGCTTCCGCTCGATCGTCTTCCGGGACGGCGACCGGGTGGAGCTCGGCAGCCGCAACGAGCGTCCGCTGACCCGCTACTTCCCCGAGCTGCTCGAGGCACTGCGTCGCGAGCTCCCCCCCCGCTGCGTGGTGGACGGGGAGATCGTGATCGCCGGCCGCCACGGGCTCGACTTCGAGGCCCTGCTGCTGCGCATCCACCCGGCGGCCAGTCGGGTGCGGACGCTGGCCCAGGCGACGCCGTCCTCCTTCGTCGCCTTCGACCTGCTGGCCCTGGGCGACGACGACCTCCGTGGGGAGCCGTTCGCCGAGCGGCGTCGGCGGCTCGTCTCGGCGCTGGCCGGGGCGGGCGGGCTGGTCCACCTCACCCCGCAGTCCGGCGACCCGTCGGTGGCCGGCGAGTGGTTCTCGCGCTTCGAGGGGGCGGGGCTCGACGGGGTGATGGTCAAGGACCCGGGGCTCCCCTACCGCGAGGGCCAGCGGGTCATGTGGAAGGTGAAGCACGAGCGGACGGCCGACTGCGTGGTCGGCGGCTTCCGCTGGCACCGCCAGGACGGTGTGGGCTCGCTGCTCCTGGGTCTGTTCGACGGCGACCGGCTGCGACGTGTCGGGGTCTGCGCGTCCTTCAGCGCCGCCCGGCGCCGCGAGCTGGTGGACGAGCTGGCGGGCCACCGGCTCGAGGACGGCGCCGGCCACCCCTGGCACGGCCTGGAGGGCGAAGGCATGGCGGCCAGCCCCGAGGCGGCCCACAGCCGCTGGAACGCCGGCAAGGACCTCTCGTGGGAGCCGCTCGATCCGGTCCTGGTCTGCGAGGTGGCCTTCGACCACCTGCAGGGCAGCCGCTTCCGGCACGCCACCTCGTTCCGGCGGTGGCGGCCGGACAAACCGGCGGCGTCGTGCAGCTTCGACCAGTTCGAGGAGGTGCCGCCGGTGGAGCTCACCGAGATCTTCGGCCGCTAGCCCCGGGCCGGCACGGGCTCGCGGGCTCAGACCTGGTCGAGCTGTCCCGTCAGGTAGTCGTCGTAGGCGCCGAGGTCGAGGAGCCCGTGCCCGGAGTAGTTGAACAGGATGACCCGCTCCTCCCCGGACTCCTTGGCGGCGAGGGCCTCGTCGATGACCGCCCGGATGGCGTGGCTGGTCTCGGGGGCCGGGATGGCGCCCTGGGTGCGGGCGAACTGGACGGCCGCCTCGAACACCTTCCCCTGGGGGTAGGCCACGGCACGCATCCGCCCGGCCCGCACCAGGCTCGAGATGATCGGGGCGTCACCGTGGTACCGGAGGCCGCCGGCGTGGATCGAGGGAGGGATGAACTCGTGGCCCAGGGTGTACATCGGCAGCAGCGGCGTCATGCCGGCCACGTCGCCGAAGTCGTAGTCGAACCGACCCTCGGTCAAGGTGGGGCACGAGGTCGGCTCCACCGCCACGAGGGCCACGTCGGGGTCGGGGACGAACGGCAGGGCGATCCCGCCCAGGTTCGAACCACCGCCGCCGCAGCCGAACACCACGTCGGGCCGCGCCTCCCCCGCCAGGGCCCGCTGCTCCCGGGCCTCGAGGCCGAGGACCGTCACGTGCAGGAGCACGTGGTTGAGCACCGAGCCGAGCGCGTAGTGCGAATCGTCGCGCCCGGCGGCGTCGCGGACGGCGTCGCTGATGGCCGACCCGAGCGAGCCGGGGTGGTCCGGGTCGTCGACCGGGGAGGGCACGACCTCCCCGCCCCAGACCTCCATCATCACCCGGCGATAGGGCTTCTGCCGGTAGGAGGCGCGCACCATGTACACCTTGCACTCGAGCCCGAACAGGGCGGAGGCGAAGGAGAGGGCGCTCCCCCACTGCCCGGCGCCGGTCTCGGTGGTCAGCCGCCTGATGCCGTCCTGGCGGTTGTAGAAGGCCTGGGGCACGGCGGTGTTGGGCTTGTGCGACCCGGCGGGCGAGACCGACTCGTCCTTGTAGTAGATGCGAGCGGGCGTCCCCAGCGCGGCTTCGAGCCGCTCGGCTCGCACCAGCGGTGTGGGCCGCCACAGCCGGAGGATGTCGAGCACCTCGCCCGGCACGTCCACCCAGGGCTCGGTGGTCACCTCCTGGGCGATCAGCGGCATCGGGAACAAAGGGGCGAGGTCGTCGGGGCCCACCGGCTGGCGGGTCGCCGGGTGCAACGGGGGCTCGAGGGGCACCGGCAGGTGCGGGGCGACGTTGAACCATGCCGACGGCACCCGGTCGGGGGGAAGGTTCCAGCGCATGCAGCCTCCTCTCGCAACGGCGGGGCGGGTGAACCTGGCCGCACGGGGGACCCTACTTCGGCCGGCGGAGCGCGGGGGCGACGACGGGAGGTGCGACCAGGAAGGCACCGGCTCGATCGGGGAGGCTGTAGCGTGACCGCCGCATGCCTCGCCGCATCGAGATCGAGCTGACCAGTCGAACTCCCGAGGGAGCATGGACCTGGCGCGCCGTCGGCGCCCGCCAGCCGAGGGGCCTGGTGGAGAGCCCGTTGGTCCCGAGCGGCGCCTCCGTGGGCGACGTGCTGCGGGCCGAGGTCGAGTCGGGCATCGAGGGCATCGAGATCGTGGCCCTGGCCGCCCCGCCGAGCCGCGAAGAGGAGGGGCCGGCCAATCGGATCGAGGTGGTGGGGGCGCCGCGCCGGGGCCCCGACATCTCGGTGACCCTGGCGCCCGGCAGCCGCCGACGGCGGGAGGACGGCAGGCCGGGCCGCCCCGAGGGACGCGAGGGACGCGAGGGACCGAGGCGTGAGGGCGGCGGTCGCCGGGGCGCCGGGGCGACAGGTGAGCGGGCAGAGGGTCGGGGGCGGCGCGAGACGGCCGGTCGCGTCGAGCGGCCGGCACGAGGCGGCCGGACCGAGCGGCCCGGGACCGAGCGGCCCGGGACCGAGGGTGGCCCGCGCCGGGTCGGGCCCGCACCGCGGCGGGACCGCCGGCCGGCGGTGTCGACCACCCATCGCAACGCGTTGCTGGCCACCCTGCCACCCGAGCAGCTGCCGGTGGCCGAGCAGTTGCTGCGGGGCGGGCTGCCGGCGGTCCGCGAGGCGATCAACGAGCAGTCGGCCAAGGCCCGGGCGGCCGGTGGGCCCCCGGTGAGCGGCGAGGCGCTGCTGGCCATGGCCGAACGACTGCTGCCCGCGGTCAACCTGGCCAACTGGAAGGACCGCGCCAGCTCGGCCCAGACCGCCGGCAAGGAACTGCGCCTGCGCGAACTGCGGGCGGTGGTGACCGCGTCGCGCACCGTGACCCTCGACGACGACGGGCGGACCCTGGCCCGGGCCTTGCAGGAGTCGCTCGAGGGGAGGGTGCGCGCCCTGCGGGAGGACTGGATCTCGCGCATCGGTGCCGGGCTCGACGGGGACCGGGTGCTCGACGCCCTGCGGGCGACCGCCCGGCCGCCCGAGCCCGCGACCCGTCTGCCGGCCGAGCTGGCAGTGCGGGTCTCGGCGGCGGCCGGGGCGGCCATGACGGCCGAGCTCGCTCCGGCGGCCTGGCTCGAGCTGCTCGACGCCGTGGTGGAGTCACCGGTCCGGCGGACGGTGAAGCCGTCGGGCATCCCGGCAGGGGACGAGGTGCAGGCGGCCGCCCGGGCGGCGGCCGGCCTGGTGCCCGAGCTGGCGAAGCTGCTCGGTCTGCGCATCCCTCCCCCGCCGCCGCGGAGGCCCTTGGCCCGTCGGGTGCCGATCAGCCCAGTGGGCGGTGGAGGATCAGCAACCGGGCCTTGAACCCGGCCGACTCGAGCAGCTGCTTGGTGGGGCGGTCCCCCGGCAGGGCCGCGGCGTCGACGTCGTGGCAGTCGTGGGCGCTGAACCAGTCGAGCAGACCGGCGACCAGGGCCGATCCGACGCCCACCTGTCGGGCCTGGGGCTCGACGTAGCAGCAGTCGACCCGGGCGGCGCGTTCGCCGGGGGCCGGCAGGCGACCGGCCGCCAGCCCGACGACGACCTCGTCGAAGAGGCCGGCAAGCACGATCCGGCGACGGTCGGCCACCCAGGCCCCGATCAGCTCGTCCGGCGACGGCCGGCCACCCGCGCCGACCAGAAGCTCGCCCCCACGCCGGACGACGGTCCCCGCGAGGGCTTGGGTGAGCAGCTCGGCGCACCGGGCGAGGTCGCCCTGCTCGGCGGGCCGGACGCGCTCCACCCGCCTACGGGGTCTGTTCCGGTGTGCCCGGCGTCGGCTCGAGCCCGAGCAGCTGCTGGGCCCGGTGCAGGATGGTGCGGCGGTGGCGCCCGGCCGACTCGTGCCGGTAGACGGCCTCGAGCTCGCGGGTTCCGAGGCCGTCGAGCCGGCGCACCACCTGGGAGGCCGACAGGCTGTCGTACCCGGGGATCGCCAGGTCGACCGTCGTCGGCTCGGTGCCCGCTGCGTCCTCGGGCAGCCCTTCCGCCGGGCGCAGCACATCGGCGGCCCTCGGCGCGTCCTGGGCCCCTGAGCGCGGTCCGGCCCCCCGTTCCGGCCGCCCCGGCGCGGGTGCGTCGCCCGCCTCCCCGACTGCCGGCGGGTGAGCCGGGCGGGCACTCCCGGCGAAGCCGGCCCGGCGGGCCAGCCGGGCATCGAGCTCGCGCCGGCCCATGGAGACGGTGAATTGACCGATGAGATGGGCGTTGCGGAAGGTCTGGGTCAGGGCCGACCGGCCACGGGCCGCCAGTGTGGGCAGGTCCTCGACCGCCGTCACGACCAGTCCGACGGGTGCGTAGACGAGCATGTCGAGCGTCTGGCGGGCCAGCGACGACTCCTCGTCCGGGGCGGTCGGCGGTTCGGTGGGGTCGGGCACGGTCGGTGGGTCAGACGCAGTCGCGGCAGAGCATCTTCTTGGCGTCGGCCAGCTGGCTCGGGTGCTTCACCAGGAAGCACGAGCGGCAGACGAACTCATCGGGCTGCTTGGGGAGCACCCGCTCGGACGCCTCCGTACGGTCCTCGACATCGGTCGGCTCGTCGTCCTCCGGCTCGTCCTCGACGACCAGGCGCTCCTTCAGGATGACGTCGAGGCTGGCCTCGACGTCCTCGTCGTCGGGCTCCTCGTCCTCCTCGTCCTCCTCTTCGCCGGTCCGGTCGGGGGCGACGACGGCCACTCCCCCCTCCTCGCCCTCCCCCTCACCTTCCACTTCCTCGTCCTCCACGACCAGTGCCTCGTCCTCGTCCTCGTCCACGTCCACGAGGCCTTCCTCGTCGAGCTCCTCGTCGGGCTCCTCGTCGAGGTCGTCGAGGTCGTCGAGGTCGTCTGGGACTGCAACGTCGTCGAGATCGTCTGGCATGGCCGCCTTCCGGGGGGAGATTTGCCGCGGGAGCATAGACGTTCGGAGGTTCCGGTCGAACGCACGCGGGCGGATCCCGAGAGGTGGTGGGGGCCGGGGGTGCCGCGGCAGGCGGCAGGTCCGGGGGTCTTTGGTGCCATCCCGCCCCCGTCAGGCCGTCGCCTGGGGCGGGACGTTCTCTACTCGACTCCCCGGACCGTCCTCCGCCTCTACATCCCCCCTCTGGAGGGCACCGGTCCGAACGACCCGATGGCTCCACCCTTCGGGCGTCTGTGACTGGCCGTTACGATAGGCCGGAGCAGGGCCCGCTCGTCAAGGGACTCGGACGGGCCGCCACCTGGGGCGATCGGTGTCGATCCTGGTGGCCGTCCCGGAGGTCTCCCTGCTCCCGCCGGTCCGACGGGGAGGTGCCCTCAACCGGGGTCCCCGGCCAGCCCGTCGGCCCTGGCTCGGCCCTCGGTCCCCCCGTCGGCGGCTCTCCCACCGGACTGCCCTCCGGCGCCGCCCGACGCCCTCCGGCGCCGCCTCGACTCGGCGCGCCGCTCGGCGTCGAGCCGCTCGAGGTCGGTGTCGCCGTGGTCGACGTGGATCATGGCGTCGGCCAGCGCGCGGTGCCCGGCCTTTTCGGCGATCGCCTGGTGCATCTGTTGGGCGACCCGGCGGTAGGCCGGATGGCCCTGGGCACCGGAGCGCAACTCGATCAGGTGCATCGCCTCCCGGGCGTTCATCTGCATCACGTAGCGGATGCGGTAGGCGAGGGACACCGCGTAGGACGCCTGCACCGGGAAGTCGACGGCGAGGGTGCGGTGCAACGCGGCCGAGCGGTCCATGCACTCGAGGAACTGCTCGCGCTCACCGGCCTCCTCCACCCCCGCGGGCACCTCGTGGCCGAGGTGGACGGAGAGCGGCTGCCACTCGATGGTGAGCAGCCGATGGCGCTGGAGGTCGCGGAAGGCCCCGTAGTCGGTGACCAGCTCGAAGCGGTAGTCGGTGCGCTCGAAGGCCCGGCCCGGGCGGTGGCGGCGGTTCTTGCGGTCGCCCACGTAGGCGGCCAACAGCGCGGCCCGTTCGTCGGTGCCCATCCGGCCGACCAACCGAAGGGCGTCCTCCTCGGAGCGCCGTGAGTGGGCGAAGCAGATCGCCGCGAGCACCTTGTCCTCGCCCTCGGGGTCGAAGTCGACCAGGCGCACCTCGAGCGCGGGCTCGGGCGGGCCGGCGGGGTGCTCGAGCGCCTCGGGCCAGAGCCGCTCGAGGACCCGGGCGGTGTCGTCGCTGGTCGTCGCCAGGTAGGCCGACCAGGCGCCGCCCCGGTCGGGCAGGTCGACCCGTTGGAGGAAGGAGGGGATGACCTTGCGGAGCTCGGTGAGCATCATGGCGGCATAGGCGCGGGCCTCGGGGATCGGGTGGGCCCGCATGTGCACCAGCAGCGACTCGTAGGACTGACCGGTGCCGTAGATGCCGACGTTGGACAGCGAGGCGGCCGGCAGCATCCCGCGCGCCGCGTCGAGCGCCTTTGCCCGGATGGCCTGGCGGTGGACGAAGTCGGAGTCCTCGGGGTGCCGCGGGTGACGGGCGGCCAGCCAGGATTGCACCCGGGGCAGCAGGGCGGCGTAGGCGTCGAACATCCGGTCCATGTCGCCCACGTAGCGGGCGCCCAGCGGGGAGTCGAGGATCTCCGGCGGCCGGTAGTAGCGGTAGTGACCGCTGGGCAGCCTGCTGTCGTAGCCGATGTAGCGGGTCGACTGCTCGAGGTAGGACATGAGACGTCCTCGCTCGAGCACCTTGGTGAGCACGTTAGAAGCCTGCTCGCAGGCCAGATGGACGCCTCCCAGCTGGGCCACGGAGTCGTCGCCGTACTCGAAGAACACGCGGTCGTAGAGCTCCTCGGCCCGTCGGAGCCCGACCGTCGCGTCGACCGTCGCGTCCCCGGCCACGTCGAGGTCTCCCACGAACTCGTCGAGGAAGAGCCGTCGCAGGCTCTTGGAGGAGCGGGAGTAGCGGGCGAACAGCGCCCCCTTCACGACTTCGGGCAGGTTCACCAGGGCGAAGACCGGCTGGTCGAGGTTGGTCACGTACCGGCGGAGGACGGACGCCTCCTCCGCGCTGAACGTCTCCTCCGCGTAGGGGAACATGCCCGGGCAACCTTAGAGCTGGGTTGTGTCCACGGTGGCGGATCCCGGCGTCGTCCCGACCGCCACCACGTCTCTGACCAGGGCGTCGACCGCCGTCCGGGCAGCGGCCGCCACCGCCGGGTCCTCGGCCACCGCGGCCACCTGCCCGGCCAGGTCGGCCAGCTGCTTCACCGTCCGGACGAAGTCCCCCGGGGCGATCTCCCCCACGTCGTGCTGGGCCAGCTCGAGCACGACCCCGAAGGGGGCGCCCCGCGCCCAGGCGGTCATCGCGCCGGCCAGTCCCGGTTCCGGCTGGCGGGTGCGGGGCACGAGGTGGACCTCCTCGAGCGCCCGGACTCCGTCAGCCAGGCGCTCGAGGAGCCCGAGCCGCTCCGCCAGCTCGGCCCGGCGGCGCTCCCCGAGGCGGTCGCCGCCCTTGCGGCCCGGCCCGGGCCGCCCGGCCGGCAGCCGGTGGTCCCGGGATCCCCGGCGGCCCTGGTGCCCCACCGGACGGCGGGCCCGGCGGCGCTCGAACACCAGGGCCGACAGCACGCCCACCAGCACCGACGGCTCCGCCCCCTCGAGGGCGCCCGCTCCGAGGGCCTCGGCCAACACCAGGTCGGCCTCGTGGTAGATGCGGGAGAGCCGGCGTCCCCGACCGGTCACCCGCCAGTCGTCGACGTAGCCCAGCTCCTCGAGGACCGCCAGGCGGCGGCCGAAGTGCTCCGCCAGGGTGTCACGGGTCTGCACCTGCTTGGACAGCTGCCACTCGGCGAAGGACCGGCGGAGGATCGCGACGGCGGTGGCGCGGTCGTAGCGGTCGACGAGGTTGACCGCCAGGTTGTACGTCGGGCGGAACGCCGATCGCAGGTCGGGGGGCGGGGCGACCGCCACCCGTGCCACCTGGGAGAAGGAGCTCTCGGGGTTCCAGAGCACCACCGCGTGACCGACGGCGTCGAGCCCTCGGCGGCCCGCCCGCCCGGTGAGCTGGGCGTACTCGCCGGAGGTCAGGGTGGCCCGCCCCGCCCCCCCGAATTTGGTGAAGCGCTCGATGACGACCGAACGGGCCGGCATGTTGATGCCCAGCGAGAGGGTCTCGGTGGCGAAGACCACCCGCAGCAGGCCCTGGGCGAAGCAGTCCTCCACCGTCTCGCGGAAGGCCGGGATCATCCCGGCGTGGTGCGACGCCAGGCCGGCTTCGAGCCCGGCCAGCCAGGGCCCGTAGCCGAGCACCCGCAGCTCGTCGTCGGGCAGCGATTCGGTGTGGGCCTCGCACCGGCGCCGGATCTCGGCCCGTTCCTCGGCCGTCGTCAGGCGCAACCCGTCGGACAGGCACTGGGCCACGGCGTCGTCGCACGCGGCCCGGCTGAAGATGAACACGATGGCCGGCAGCATGGCCCGGTCGCCGAGCTCCTCGACGATCTCGGTCCGGCGCGGGGAGGCCATCCTGCTGTGGCGCAGCCCGCCCGACTGGCGCCGCAGGCGGGCCACGCGCTGGTCGAGGGCGGCCGCCCGCGGAT
>DAHUYA010000076.1 GCA_027315445.1 Acidimicrobiaceae bacterium
GCGTAGTAGGTCCGCACGTTGACGTTGACGAACGCCCAGCTCGGGTGCTCGCTCGTCAGCTCGGCGCAGAGCCGGTTGACGTCGTCGTAGGTGCCCCGCACCGCCACCACGGTGCCGCCGAAGACGGCGGTCATCGTGATCTTGGCCGCCTCGAGGTCGTGGGGGATCAGCACCACCGAGGCCATGCCTGCCCGGGCGGCGTGGGCGGCCACGGAGTTGGCCAGGTTGCCGGTCGAGGCGCACGCGGCGACCTTGAACCCGAGCTGGCGGGCCTTGGTCAGCGCCACCGAGACCACCCGGTCCTTGAAGGACCCGGTCGGGTTGGCGGTGTCGTCCTTGATCCACAGCTCACCCAGGCCCAGCTCGGCCGCCAGCCGCTCGGCCCGCACCAGGGGCGTGAAGCCGGCGCCCAGATCCACCGGGGCGGCGTCGGTCACCGGCAGCAGGTCCCGGTACCGCCAGATCGACCGGGGACCCTCGGCGATCCGCTGGCGCGACACGGTGGCGGCGATCCGCTCGTAGTCGTAGGCGACCTCGAGCGGGCCGAAGCAGAAGTCGCAGACGTGCAGGGCCTCGGCGGGGAATTGGCGGCCGCACTCCCGACAGCGCAGCCCGGTGACGTGGTCCACGATGGTCCTCCTCATCGGTCGGGCATTGGCACCTGATACGACCGGATGCTCCCGGTCCACTGGTTGCCGCGGCGTCGTCGGGCCCGTCCCTCGGCCGCTCTGGATGATTGCCTCCATGGTGGACGATGCGCCCACCCCGCGTCAATGCAGGTGGGCGTGGGTGGCGGGTCGGCTGTGATCCGGCCACCCCCGCGATCGGCGAAGATGCGGGCGTGACGGCGGACCCTCGCACCCTCCATCCCGACGACCTGCCCCTGAAGCGGGTGCTGGCCGCCAAGGCCGGTCGCACCGTGTCGGTGTGCGTCCCCGCCCGGGACGAGGAGGCCACCGTGGGCACGGTGGTCCGGGCGGTGGCCGGGGCGCACCTGGCGGGCGCCGGGGGCTCGGGTCTGGTGGACGAGCTCCTGGTGATCGACGACGGCTCCACCGACGCCACGGCGGCGGTGGCCGGCCGGGCGGGGGCCGACGTGCTGGTCACCCCGGGCGCGGGCAAGGGCGCCGCCATGCGGGCCGCCCTCGAGCGCTCGGCCGGCGACGTCGTGGTCTTCCTCGACGCCGACGTCGAGAACATCACCGGCACCTTCGTCCTCGGGCTGGCCGGTCCGCTCCTCCTCCACGACGACCTGGCGCTGGTCAAGGGCTTCTACGAGCGCCCGATCGACGGGCGGCCCTCGGGCGGCGGCCGGGTGACCGAGCTGATGGCCCGCCCGCTGATCGAGGTCCTGTTCCCGCATCTCGCCGGCATCCGCCAGCCGCTGGCCGGCGAGACCGCCGCCCCGAGATGGGTGCTCGAGAAGGTGGGGCTGGCCGACGGCTACGGGGTGGAGCTCGCGCTCCTGATCGACGTGGCGGCCCGGTTCGGCACCGGGGCCATCGCCCAGGTCGACCTGGGGACCCGGGTCCACCGCAACCGGCCGCTCGACGAGCTGCGCGGGCAGGCGACCGAGGTGCTCCGGGCGGCCCTGGCCCGGGCCACCCAGGCCCCGCCGGGGGGAGCGATCGGCGACCGACCTGTCGCCCACCGGGGGGACACCCGGTAGTTTCCCTCGGGTGGGCGCCCTGGTGATCGTGTCCAACCGGGGGCCCCTGTCCTTCCGTCTGGGCGGGGACGGGCGGCCGGTGCGGGCCGGCTCGGGCGGCGGCCTGGCGGCCACGCTCCGCCCGCTGCTCACCGGGACCGGCGCCACCTGGGTGGCCGCCTCCATGAGCGAGGCCGACCGGCTGGCGGCCGAGCAGGGCCTGATGGGCGAGGAGGGCCTGCGGGTGGTCTCCCTCTCCCCCGACCCCGAGCTCTACCGCCAGGCCTACGACGTGGTCTCCAACGCCACCCTCTGGTACTGCCACCACCACCTCTTCGACCTGCCCCGGCGCCCGCGCCTCGACCGCCACTGGCACCGGGCGTGGGACGGCTACCGCCGTCTCAACCGGGCCTTCGCCGACGCGGTGGCCGCCGAGTCGCCCCCGGGGGCCGCCGTGCTGGTGCAGGACTACCACCTCCACCTGGTCGGGGCGATGCTGGCGCACGATCGCCCGGACCTGCGCACCGTCCACTTCAGCCACACCCCCTTCGCCGACCCCGACATGCTGCGCGTCCTCCCCCTCGAGGTGGCCGGGGAGGTGCTCGGGGGCATGGCCGGCTTCGGGGCCTGCGGCTTCCACGCCCCCCGGTGGGAGGGCGCCTTCCGGGCCGCCTACGAGGACCCCGAGCTGCGAGCGGCGGCCGGTGGGGCCGGCTCCCCTCCGACCTTCGTCGCCCCCCTCGGCCCCGACGTCGAGGCCATCGAGGCCGAGGCGTCCTCACCGGCGGCCGCCGGGGCCCGAGAGGCGCTGGAGCGGACGGTCGGCCACCGCCGCCTGATCGTGCGGGTCGACCGGATCGAGCTGTCGAAGAACATCCTGCGCGGCATGTGGGCGCTCGACGAGCTGCTCGAGGACGAGCCGCAGTGGCGGGGGAGGCTGCTCATGGTGACCCTCGCCTACCCCTCGCGCGAGGGCCTGGCGGACTACCTCGCCTACCGGAGCGAGATCGAGCGGACGGCCGAGCAGGTCAACGCCCGCTGGCGGCAGGGCGACTGGGCCCCCGTCGTGCTCGACGTGGCCGACGACCGGCCGCGGTCGGTGGCCGCCCTCACCCGCTACGACGTCCTGCTGGTGAACCCGGTGCGCGACGGGCTCAACCTGGTGGCCAAGGAAGGACCGCTGGTCAACACGAACGACGGCGTGCTGGTGCTCTCTCGCGAGGCCGGCGCCTGGCCGGAGCTCGAGGGGGCCGCCCTGGGCGTCGACCCCTTCGACGTGACCGGCACGGCACGGGCGCTGGGCACGGCACTGGCCATGGCACCGGAGGAGCGGGCCACTCGAGCGGCCGACCTGCGGGCCCGGGTGCGGGCCCGGACGGCCGCCGACTGGCTGGCCGACCAGTTGTCGGCCGCCGGGGAGCCCCGGCCGCCCGGGCGCTGAGCCCCGCTACCGGGTCGAGGGCGGGTCGAGGAGCAGCTCGAGCAGGCGCAGGGCGCCCGCCGGGCCCTCGACCACCACGTCGGCGGCGGCGGCCACCGACGGCGGCGTCTCCTCGTCGGCCACCGCCACCCGGGCCACCACCATTCCCTCGGCCGCCAGGGCGGTCAGCGCCTCGAAGGCGGCCAGGTCCCCCAGGTCGTCGCCGAAGAAGGCGGCGGCGGCGTGGCCCCTGGCCAGCCGGGCCACCACCGTGCCCTTGTCGGTGGCCACCGGTGGCCGGAGCTCGACCGCCATCCGGCCGGGCTGGGCGGCCAGCCCGGTCCGCCGGCGCTCGTCCGCGGCGAAGGCCTCGGCCCACTCCGCCAGCTCGGGATGGCCCCGCCAGTGCAGCGTCATGGCCAGGCCCTTGGGCTCCACCCCCATCCCGGGGGGAGCGGCGGCCGAGGCCCGCTCGGTGACCGCGGCCACGACCGGCCGCCAGGCGGCGACCTCCTCGGGCACGACCACCCGCCCGTCCTCGCCCACCTCCTCCATCCCGTAGAGGCCGACCAGCCGCACCCCCGCCGGGTCGCCGAGCATCTCCGAGAGGAAGGCCGCCGGACGGCCGGACACCACCGCCATCAGGCCGTACGAGGCCGCCAGGGCCTCGAGCAGCCGGTGCGAGCCGGGCAGCGGTCGGGCCTCGGCCGGGTCGGGCACGATGGGGGCCAGCGTCCCGTCGAAGTCGCAGAAGATGGCGGCCGCCGCCGGACGCGCCCGCAGCGGGACGAGGGCGGCCGGCAGCGCACGGGCGGCCCCGCGCACGGGGCTCACGTGGTGGTGGTCGTGCCGACGGGCTGGCCGATGGTCTTGTTGGCCAGGTCGGGCCCGAGCACCACGAGCACGTCCACCCCGCTGGTGCTCGACACCGGCGCCGAGCTGGTGAGCGGCTGGACGTTCGAGGGCGGCACCCCGAGGAACGAGGCGATCACCTGGGCCGAGCTCTTCTGCCCGCCGGCGTAGTAGACGATCGACGTGCCGCTGTAGGGGGTGGTGGTGTCCTCGGGGGCGAGCGTCGACCAGTTCTGGGTCTGGAGCCGCGCCGTGTAGTACGCGGCGGCGCTCGGCGCGGTGGTGCCGTTGGCCACCTGCACCTTCACCGTGGCGTGGGGGAGGGTCGTCGTGGTCGTCGTGGTCGCCGAGCGCCCGTGGTGGGCCGGGAGGGTGGTGGTCGTGGGCACGGTGGCCGAGGTGTTCGTCGGCGGGCGCGAGCCGACCTGCAGCATGAGGATCCCGAGCACCACCGCCAGCACGACCAGGGGCAGGGCGCGCCCGATCGCCAGGTGCTCGGGGCCCCCACCGCCACCGGGCGACAGGTCGCCGGGGACCGGCGGGACCGGCCCGGTCACCGCGTTCCTGGCGTGGTCACCGGCTCAGCCTGCCAACCAGGGCCAGCAGGTGCAAGCATGGGCCCGGACCTCGGGTGACGGCAATCCCTCTGCACCGACTGTGCAACCGTCCCCTGGCCCCCGGCGGGGTCCCGGTAGCCTTGTGGTCCAGGCCGGTGTGGCGCAGCTGGAAGCGCAGACGACTTGTAATCGTCAGGCCGTGGGTTCGAGTCCCACCACCGGCTCAACGCCGCCCAGCGGCTCGACGGCACCTCCCCCCGATCCCCCCGAGCGCACGGCCGCCCGCTGCCGGGCCACCTCGAAGCAGGCGACGCTGCCCGCCGAGCCCACGTTGAGCGACGGCAACTTCCCCCACTGCGGGATGGCCACCACCTCGTCACAGCGTCGCCGCACCAGGGGGGCCAGCCCGCGCTCCTCGCTCCCCACGACCAGGGCCGCCGGCAGGTCCCCCAGGGCCAGGTCGTAGAGGGAGCGCCGGGACTCGCCGGCCAGCCCGACCGCCCACACCCCAGCCGCCCGAAGCCGGTCGAGGGCGCTCGGGACGCCGCCCACCAGGGCGAACCGCAGGTACTCGATCGCTCCGGCCGCCACCTTGGCCACCGTCGGCGAGAGGTGGGCCGCCCGGTGCCGGGGGAGCACCACACCGGTCACCCCGGCGCACTCGGCGCTGCGCAGCAGCGCCCCGAGGTTCCGGGGGTCGGTGACCCCCGACACCACCAGCAGGAACGGCGGGCCGGCCGGCCCCGGGCGGGCCAGCTCGTCGAGGTCCACCGGCTCGATCGGCCTCGCCCGGGCCAGCACCCCCTGGGGCGCCTCGGTGCGGGCTTCGGTGTCGAGCCGGGCCCTCGACACCACCTCCACCCGGACGCGCCGGCGGGCCGCCAGCCGCTCGATCTCGTCGAGCTGCGGCGAGGGGTCGAGCCCGTCGGCCAGCCAGAGCGACCGGACCGGGCGGCGGTCGGCGGCCAGCAGCTCGCGTACCGCCCGCCGCCCCTCCACCTGGTCGCCGCCCAGGCCTGCCTGACCCCCGCGGCGCCCGGCGGGCGCCCCGGTGCCACGACCGCCCCGCCCTCCGGTGGGCCCGGGACCCCGAGCGGCCGCACCCTCACCTCCGCCCGTCCGGGTCACCCGGCCCGAGCGGGCCGGTCGGCCACGGGAAGCACCCCGACCGGCGGGCGCGCCGGCCCCGCGGCGGCCGGGACGCCCGGCG
>DAHUYA010000088.1 GCA_027315445.1 Acidimicrobiaceae bacterium
CCAGGGACGGCAAGGCCGAGCACCATGTCGAGCAGGCCGTGGTGGGAGGGGCCGTCGTCGCCGGTGATGCCGGCCCGGTCGAAGACGAACACCACGGGCAGCCGGTGGAGTCCGACGTCGAGGTTCGCCTGGTCGAAGGCCCGAGAGAAGAAGGTGGAGTAGACGGCCACCACCGGCCGGAGCCCGGCCATCGCCATGCCGGCCGCGGCCGTCACCTCGTGCTGCTCGGCGATCCCCACGTCGAAGAACCGGTCGGGGAAGCGGGCCTCGAACGGCAGCAGCCCCGTGGGCCCCGGCATGGCGGCGGTCAGGGCCACCACCTCGGGGTGGCGCTCGGCTTGGCGCAGCAGGGCCCGGGTGAAGGCGTCGGTGTAGGTCGCCGGGGGGATGTTCGACGAGACTCCGGCCGGGACCAGCTCGAACCCGCCCTCGAGCCCGGTGCCGTGGCGGGCACCGATGGCGTTGCCCACGGCCGACCCGACGGTGTTCTCGCTGGCCTGCGCCTTCAGGGCCTTGACGTCGTGCAGGCGCTGGACGTCGTCCTCCTCGGCGGGGGCGTAGCCACGGCCCTTCTGGGTGAGCACGTGGACGACGATCGGGCCGTCCCACTCGGCGGCGTTGCGGAGCGCCTGCTCGAGCTGGTCGATGTCGTGCCCGTCGATCGGCCCGGCGTAGCGGACCCCCAGCGCCTCGAAGAAGGTGTGCGGGCTGACCAGCTCCCGCATGGCGCTGGTCAGCCCGTGGATGCCCGAGTAGGCGAGGTCGCCGACGCCGGGGATCTCCCGCAGCACCGACCGGATGCGCTGGCGGGTGTGGACGTAGGTCGGGTTGAGCCGGAGGCTGGTGAGCGAGCGCGAGAGGTGCGAGACGGTCGGGGCGTACGAGCGACCGTTGTCGTTGAGCACCACCACGACGCGGCGGCCGGAGTGGCCGAGGTTGTTCAGGGCCTCGTAGGCCATCCCGCCGGTCAGGGCGCCGTCGCCGACCACCGCCACGACCCGGCGGTCGCCGCCGCAGCCGGCCAGCTCCCCTCGGAGCTCGAGGGCGCTCGCCAGGCCGTGGGCGTAGGAGAGGACGGTCGAGGCGTGGCTGTTCTCGATCCAGTCGTGCTCGGACTCCCCCCGGTTGGGATAGCCGGAGAGGCCGCCGGCCTGCTTGAGCTCCTTGAACCGGTACCGCCGGCCCGTCAGCAGCTTGTGCACGTAGGCCTGGTGGCCGGTGTCCCACAGGATGGCGTCGCGGGGCGAGTCGAAGACCCGGTGGAGCGCCAGCGTGAGCTCCACCACCCCGAGGTTGGAGCCGAGGTGGCCGCCGGTGGTGGTGACGGTCTCGACGATGAAGGCACGCAGCTCGGCGGCCAGTTGCTCGAGCTGGGCGTAGCTCAGCGGGCGGAGGTCGGCGGGCGTCTCGATGCTCGGCAGGATGGTCATGGTGCGATGTGGCGCCGACGGCGGCGTGGGTTCCACGCTAGCCGGGACGGGACCTTCGACCCGGTGCGCGCCGCAGGAGGGAGGCGAGGACGACGATCCCGGCCAGGGCGGCCAACAGCTGCAGTCCCCGGGCCGGGCCGAAGGTGTCCGAGACCCAGCCGACGGCCGGGGCCCCCGCCACCCAACCCACGTAGCCCGCCGCGGTGAAGGCCCCGACGGCGGCGGTCGCCCGGGTGGCCTGGCGGGTCACCTGGCTCATGACGAGCGGCCAGAACAGCGAGGCCCCGCCGGCGCCGAGCGCCAGCCCGACGGCCGCCAGCCTGGCGGCCGGGCTCACCGACTCGAGGAGGATGCCGGCGGCCGCCAGGGTGCCGCCGACCACCAACGCCAGGCGGGCCGACAGGCGCCCCAACAGCGAGCCACCGGCGCCCCGGGTCACGGCGGCCACCGACTGGCCGACCACGTAGGCGCCGGCGCCGAGCAGGACGCCGGCCTCGAGGTGGGTCCGCAGGTAGAGGACGCCCCAGGTGTCGACCCCGCCCTCGGCGATCTCGGCCAGGGCGAAGATGACCAGGAACAGGACCAGCCCGTCGGCCCGGAGCTGGGCCAGCGGCCCGGGTCCCGCGCTCGGCCGCCCGGTGCCGCCGCCCGTCCCCTCCGCCCGGTGGTCTCCTCCGGGGCCGCCCTCGGGCGGGGCGCCCTCGGTGGTGGCCCGGGTCCACACGGCCACCGCCGAAGCGGCCACCGCCAGGGCCGGCCAGAGCCAGCGCCAAGAGAGCCCGAGGTGCAGCGCCACCCCGGCCAGCAGAGCCCCGGTGAGCGCACCGCTGTTGAAGAGGGCGTGGAAGCGCACGAGCGCTCCGGGGTTTCCGTGCAGCCGGCGGGAGGCGGCGGCGTTCATCGAGGTGTCCACGCAGCCCCCGGCGACCTCGGCGGCCACGAACAACACGGCGAACACCGGCCAGGGGCGACCGGCGCCCGCTCCCACCAGCAGCACCGCCCAGGCGCCCAGAGATACGGCCAGCATCCGCCCGGTTCCCCACCGCTCCGCCCGGTGCCCGAGGACGGCGCCGGTCACTCCGGCCACGCCGATGGCCACGGCGAGCAGGACGCCAAGCTGGCCGTCGGAGAGGTCGAAGGTCCCCTTGACGTTGGCGAGGGCGACGGCCCAGCTCCCCCAGAAGGCCCCGAGGACGAGGAAGGCCGCGGCCACCGGCCGGGGGGCGGCCGCCCGCGGGCCGACGGCGGCCGCCGGCTGCGACCCCGTCACCGGCTGTCCGCTCGGCTCAGGCGTCGCCCAGGGTTCCCGCCTTGGCGAGGAACGCCGCCTCGTCCACCACCACCCGGGTGAGACGGCCGGCGCCGACCAGCCCGTCTCGGGCGTCGGAGCGCAGCATGGCGGAGATCGTGAAGGTCAACCGGCGGCCCTCGACCCGTTCCAAGGTCGCTTCGGCGGTCACGGTCGACCCCACCGCCACCGGCGCCAGGTGGTCGAACTGGACCCTGGTGGCGACGGTCGTCCGGCCTGGGGCGAGGTGAGGGTCCACCACGTCGCAGGAGGCCTGCTCGCACAGGGCCACCAGCCTCGGCGTGGCCAGCACCGGGACGTGCCCGGAGGCGAACGCCAGGGCGGTGTCGGCGTCGGTGACCGCCAGGTCGACGCGGGCGCTCAGACCAGGGACAAGGCCCTGGTGGGGCTGCGTCGCCACCTCGGACGGACTTCGGGGCACGACGGTTACGATACCGCCCGTGACCGACACCCTTCCCGCCGAGCCGCTCATCGGCCACGACGTGCTCGAGCGGGTGCTCGGGGCTGCGCTGGCCCGCGGGGGCGACATGGCCGAGGTCTTCGCCGAGGACCGCCAGACCACCGGGGCGGTGCTCGACGACCGCCGGATCGAGGAGCTCTCCTCGGGCCGTGAGCGCGGCGCCGGCATCCGGGTGGTGGTGGGCGAGACCACCGGCTTCGCCCACACCGCCGATCTGTCCGAACGCGGGCTGCTCGACGCGGCCGAGGCGGCCGCGGCGGTGGCCCGCCAGGGCGGCCGGGGGAGGACCGTGGGTCTCGGATCGGCCGCGGCGGCCGTGCCCCGGGTGGCGGTGCTGCCCGAGACGGTGGCCAAGGCTCGCAAGCTCGAGCTGCTGCGCCGGGCCGACGAGGCGGCTCGCGGGGCCGGCGGGGCCGTCACCCAGGTGCAGGTCGGCTACGGGGACTCGCGGCGACGGGTGCTGGTGGCCAGCTCGGAGGGGGTGCTGGCGGAGGACGACCAGGTCCGCACCCGCCTGAACGTCACCTGCGTGGCGACCGGCGACACGGGCATGCAGACCGGGTACGAGTCGGTGGCCCGCACCCTGGGCTTCGAGCTCTTCGACGAGGTGGACGTGGACGAGGTGGCCCGCCTGGCGGCCCGCCGGGCCATCGGCAAGTTGGCGGCCCGGCCGGCGCCCTCGGGCGAGGTGCCGGTGGTGCTGGCCGGCGGCAGCGGGGGCATCCTGTTCCACGAGGCGTGCGGTCACGGGTTGGAGGCCGACCACATCGTGAAGGACGCCTCGGTCTACACCGGTCGGGTGGGCGAGCTGGTGGCGAGCCCGCTGGTCACCCTGGTGGACGACGGCACGGTGGCCGGCGAGTGGGGGAACTTCGCGGTCGACGACGAGGGCCGCCCAGCGGCCCGCAACGTGCTGATAGAGAACGGCGTGCTGACCGACTACCTCTGGGACTGGCTGCGTGCTCGCAAGGAGGGCCGGGCCTCGTCGGGGAACGGCCGCCGGCAGAGCTACCAGCATCTGCCCATGGTGCGGATGACCAACACCTTCCTGCTGGCCGGCGAGGAGGACCCCGGGGAGATCGTGGCCCAGACCCCCCGCGGGGTCTACGTGGCGAAGCTCGGCGGAGGCCAGGTCAACACTGCCACCGGGGACTTCGTCTTCGGGACCACCGAGGCGTACCTGATCGAGGACGGCCGCATCACCGAGCCTTTGCGCGACGCCAACCTGATCGGCAACGGCCCGGAGGTGCTCCGGCGGATCGACGCCGTGGGCACCGATTTCGCCATGACGCCCGGCACCTGTGGCAAGGACGGCCAGAGCGTGCCGGTCGGCTGCGGGCAGGCCACGTTGCGCATCACCGGGGTCACCATCGGCGGCACGGCCGCGTGAGCGAGCTGCTCGAGCTCGCCGAGTCCCTCCTCGCCCGCGCCCGAGGCGGCGAGGAGGTGGAGGTCTACGTCGCCCGTGGCCACGAGACCGAGGTCCGGGCCTACGAGGGGGAGATCGAGTCGCTGTCCTCGGCCACCTCGGCCGGCGTCGGCATCCGGGTGCTGCAGCCAGGCGGCGAGGCGGGTGCCCGGCTGGGCTTCGCCTGGGCGGGTTCGCTCGACCAGGACGTGGTCGCCAAGACCCTCGAGGAGGCCAGGGACAACGCCCGCTTCGCCACCCCGGACCCCCACGTCCGCCTGGCCCGGCCGGACGGCCACCCGCCGGCCGATCTCGAGCTGTGGCAGGCGGATCTCCTCGAGACCCCGGCCGATCGCAAGACCGGGCTGGCGCTCGACCTCGAACGGCAGGTCCGGGCGGCCGACCAGATCCGCCAGGTGTCGTCGGCCGACTACGGGGACGAGTGGTCCGAGGTGGCTCTGGCATCCACCACGGGCATCCGGGCCTTCACCCGGCGGACGGCCGCTTACCTGTCCGTCTCGGCCATCGCCGGCGAGGGGGGCGACACCCAGACCGGCACCGGCTTCTCGGTGGGGCGGACCTTCGCCGATCTCGACGCCGACCGGGCTGCGGCCGAGGCGGTCGTGCGGTCCACCCGGATGCTCGGGGCGACCAAGGCCCGATCGGGCCGCTGCGCCGTGGTCTTCGACCCGCGGGTGGTGTCGACGATCCTGGCCATCGTGTCCTCCGCCCTGTCGGGTGAAGCGGTCGTGAAGGGCCGCTCGTTCTTCGCCGATCGTGTCGGGGAACAGGTGGCGGTTCCGTCGGTGACCCTGGTCGACGATCCGACCGACGTCCGGGCCTTCGCCGCCGCCGCCTACGACGGGGAGGGGCTGGCCTGCCGCCGCAACGTCCTCGTGGAGAAGGGCGAGCTCGAGGGCTTCCTGTTCGACACCCTGTCGGCCGAGCGGGCAGGTACCGCGCCGACCGGCTCGGCGGTGCGGGGCGGGTACGCGTCGACGCCGGGCGCAGGCTGCCGGGCCCTGGTGCTCGCCCCCGGGGACCTCGACCAGGCGGGGGTGCTCGAGGGGGTGGGTGAGGGGCTCTTCGTGCAGTCGGTCACCGGCGTCCACTCCGGGGTGAACCCGGTGAGCGGCGACTTCTCGGTGGGGGCGGAGGGGCTGATGATCCGGGGTGGGTCGCTGGCCGAGCCGGTGCGGGAAGTGACCGTCGCCTCCACCCTGCAGCGGATGCTGCTGTCCATCCTCCACATCGGCGGCGACGTCGAGTGGCTGCCGGGCATCGCCGCCGGTCAGACCCTGGCCATCGGGGACATGCAGCTGAGCGGGAACTGACGGTCCGTTCGCCGACCACCGGTGCGTTCGAGCCCCACCCGTCGCCTGGAAGGCGCCCGAGGCTGAAAGGCTCCGGCGCCCGAGGCTGGGAGGCTGCGGCTAGGAGGCTGCGGCCGCAGAGGAGGTTGCCGGCGCGCTGGTGTTCGAGGGCGCCTTGTCCGCCGTGCTCGGCTTGTCGCCGCTGGTGCTTCCGGTCCCCGTGCCGGCCGCTTCCTTCGCGGAGGAGTCGCCGCCTTCCGCCGCCTTGGGCGCCGTGGCGGCCTTCCCGGTGCTCCTGCTGTCGGTCTTGTAGAAGCCGCTGCCCTTGAGCACGATCCCGATCGAGCCGAACACCTTCCGCAGCTGGCCCCCGCACAGCGGGCACTCGGTCAGGGGATCGTCGGAGAAGGACTGCACGACCTCGGTGTGCTGACCACACGACGTGCATGCGTACTCGTACGTCGGCATCCTTCGCCTCCTGCCGCGCCAAGCCTGCTGCCAGGAGCTTCCCCGACGGGGCTGGCACTCTTGCGTATCGAGTGCCAGTGTAACCCACTCGGCGCCCGGAGGATCCGGTGCCCACCGACCTCGGGTGGAGCCGTGGGGGCCTCGCCCGGCGTCGTAGACTTTCGGCGTGACCGACCGCAGCCTCGCCCATCTCGATCCGTTGAGCAGCGCCAGGATGGTCGATGTCACACCACGGGAACCGACGCACCGCCGGGCACTGGCGCGGTGCCGGGTGTCGATGCTCCCCGAGACCACCACCAAGGTGGCGAACAACGCCATCACCAAGGGAGACGTACTGGGAGCCGCCCGGATCGCAGGCATTCAGGCCGCCAAACGGACAGCCGATCTGATCCCCATGTGCCACCCGGTGCTGGTCGGCTCGGTCTCGATCAACTTCTCGATCGGTGACGACCACGTCGAGGTCGAGGCCCAGGTCGAGACGGTGGACCGGACCGGGGTGGAGATGGAGGCGATGACCGCCTGCACCGTGGCTGCTCTGACGGTCTACGACATGTGCAAGTCGGCCGACCGCACGATGACGATCGAACAGGTCGCTCTTTGGGAGAAGGCCGGCGGCCGCTCAGGTCCCTGGCGGCGGACAGACGGTCTGACGCCTGCGTGACCGTT
The DNA here is from genome assembly GCA_027315445.1 of Acidimicrobiaceae bacterium. Lineage (GTDB taxonomy): Bacteria > Actinomycetota > Acidimicrobiia > Acidimicrobiales > RAAP-2 > DAHUYA01. Next base: position 7,055 of record DAHUYA010000088.1, read on the forward strand.
TCGGTCTGAATCCTGCTGGGGAACGCCCGCCGACGATCAGCGGCGGCGACGCCCCGCTCGGGCGAAGAAGTCCGGGGTTATGGGGGGCTCCGCGGCGGGTTCCTGAGGCGGCGGTGGGAGGGGCGCCCCCTCCATGTCCGGGATGGCCGATGCCCCAAGGGACTGGTCCGCGGCGGAAGAGCCGGCGGCCACTTGGGCGAGGTCTGCGAATCCCCCGGAGCTGGTGACGCCGACGAAGCCGGGCGGGACCGACGAGCTGACCGGGACCTCCTGGGTCGGGAGTTCTGTCCCCCCGCCTTCCGCTGCGAAGCCGGGTGGCGGCGGCGGAGGCGGCGCGAAGTCGAAGTCGACACCACCGGGGGCGAACCCAGCGGGGGGCGGCGGTGCGAAGTCGAAGTCAGCCCCACCCGTGCCGGCACCCGGGGCGAACCCAGCGGGGGGCGGCGGCGCGAAGTCGAAGCCCGTCCCACCCGCCTGACCCTCAGGGGCGAACCCAGCGGGGTCCGGTGGCGGCGGCGCGAAGTCGAATTCAGCCCCACCCGAGCCGGCACCCGGGGCGAACCCGGCCGGAGGCGGCGGTGGCGGCGCGAAGTCGAAGCCCGTCCCACCGGCCTGACCCTCAGGGGCGAACCCAGCCGGAGGCGGCGGCGGCGGCGCGAAGTCGAATTCAGCCCCA
>DAHUYA010000007.1 GCA_027315445.1 Acidimicrobiaceae bacterium
CGACCAGCTGGGGGTCGTCGGGCGGGGCGGGGCCCTCCTCGTGGACGGGCTCGAGGCCGAGCGCGTCGGAGAGCGCCGTCACCACGTCGTCCCAAGGGGAGGGTCCGGGGGCGAGCGCGATGACGAGCAGCTGCACGACCGGTTCGGGGACCGGTTCGGGGTCGGGCGACCGGTGCGAGTTCCTCGTCGGACCGGGACCAATTGTCACGGCAACCACCTCCCGGGTGGCTCGACCACGGTCCGGGTGCCCCACACCCGGACGGGTAGCGGACGGTCGGTCCCGACGTGGACCGAGGACGGCGTGCACCGCAGCGCCAAGTTCGTCCGGTGCCAGCGCAGCCGGACCCGGAGCTCGCCCCAGTCCGGGGGCACCCGCGGGTCGATCGTCAGCTCGGAGTCGTCGGGACCGTCGACCCCGAGGCCGGCGAACCCGTGCACCAGCGCCTGCCAGATGCCGCCCGAGTTCGCCAGGTGGAGCCCCGAGGCCGTCGTCGCGGTCAGGTCGTCGAGGTCGATCCGGGCCGCCAGCTCCAGCATCCGCCGGGCCTCTTCGATCCGCCCGGCGCGCGCCAGCACGGCGGCGTGGACGGAGGGCGACAGGGTGCTCCCGTGGCAGGTCCGGGGCAGGTAGTGATCGAGGTTGGGCACGAGGGACCCCGGGGCCACCGCCTCGGGGACCATGTGGTGCAGCATCAGCACGTCCGCCTGCTTGAGGAGCTGCGACCGGCCGGTGCGGCTGCGCCCGAGCACCAGGTCGCCGGCGAAGGGCACCTGGCCCAGCGATGCCGCGGTGACCGGCTCGAGCCGGTGGAAGCCGGCGAACTGCTCGTAGAGCGACGTCCGGTCGTCGAAGCCGGTGACCAGTCGTTCGGCGATCTCGAGCCAGTGGCAGGCCTCCTCCTGCTCGCCTCGGCCGGGCCGGCGGCGGACGAGCTCGGCGGCGCGACGGAGGTTCCATGCCGCCAGGTTGTTGGTGAAGGCGTTGTCGTCGACGTCCTCGTGGTACTCGTCGGGCCCGATGACGGCGTCGATGTGCCCACGCCCCCGCGCGTCGAGCCGGATCCGGCTCGCCCAGTAGCGGGCCGTGTCGACCACGAGGGCCCGTCCCGGACCGTCGAGGAACCCCCAGTCCCCCCCCCAGGCCCCCAGTCGCCAGGCGGCCCAGGCCACGTCGGCGGTGATGTGCTCCTCGAGGGGCCCGCTCAAGATGGGCACCTCGCGCCCGGTCTCGTCGATCCCGGTCGAGGGGGTGACGTCGTTGCCGTCGGCAGCCGACTCCCACGGGAAGCGCGCGCCGTTCCGTCCCGACGCACGGGCCGCACGGCGGGCGGCCGGGAGACGGCGGATCCGGTACTCGAGCATGGCCCTGGCCGAGGGGGGGTGGGAGGCGGCGAGGAAGGGGAGCACGAAGACGTCGGCGTCCCACATCACGTGGCCGGCGTAGGCCTCCCCGGTGAGCCCCCGGGGTCCGACCGCCGCCTCGCCCCGGTCGTCGGCGGCACAGATGAGCTGGAACAGAGCGAAGCGCACGGCCCTGGTGAGGTCGCCGTCCCCGCTGATCTCGACGTCGGCGGTCGCCCAGCGCCCGTCCCACTTCCGGCGCTGCTGGCCGAGGAGGCGGCGCGGCCCGAGCTGCCAGGCCCGACCGAGGTCCTCCTCGGCCTGGCGCCGGGCCGGTTGCCCGACGTCGCCCACCCGGTGGGCGGCCATCCGACGGAGGGAGCCGGGGGCGCCCGCCGGGGAGCGGACCTCGCTCCGCCGGACCTCGAGGACCCCCGTGGGCGGCCCGGCGGGATGTCCGGCGGGATGCCGAGCGGGATGCACGACCACCTCGGTCGTCGGCCGGCCCGTCGGGCCCCGGCTCTCGTCCCGGGGAAGGCCGGCCGCCTCGAGGACCAGCACCCCGAGCCCGGGGCGGGCCAGGCAGGCGAACCGGGTGCTCCGCAGGCCCGCCGTGCCGCCCCCGGCCGGCACGTCGCGCCACAGGGTGCCGTCCCGGAGGTCGAGCACCCGGCGGCCCGGCTCGAACGTCCCGTCCAGGTCGACCGGGACCCAGGACGGCAGCGGCACCAGGGCCTGGTCCGGCCCGTAGGCCCCGCCCACCAGCACCATGGCGACGGTGCCCGGCCCGTCCTCCTCGAGACTGCCCCGGGTGCCGACCCGCCCGTCGGCCACGCAGAGCCAGCTCTCCTCGACCCGCCGGCGGCTCGGCGCGCCCTGCGCCACCACCAGTTGCCACCGGTCGTCCTCGGGCAACGGGTCGAGAGCGTCCCGGGCGACGGGTCGTGGGGCCACGGGCGGTGCCTCCTCGGCCGGGAGCCCGGGCCGCTCGGCCATCCCCATGCCCCGATCGTGCGCCGCGACCCCTCCCCGGCGAAAGGGTCGAACGTCACAGCCCCCGGGGTTGAGGTGGCTCAGGCCGAGCGGGCCATCACCCCGCCGTCGACGTGCAGCCGCCCGGCTCCGTCGACCGAGTAGCTCCCGTCGGCGCGCACCTCCACGTTCAGGCGGGTCGCACCCAGGGGGATGCCGCTGACCCGCACCGAGCCCCAGTCCCCGGGCAGGACCGGGACCAGCCGGACCCGCCCGAGCGGCACGTCGGGCTCGAGGCCCAGCATCGCGGTCAGGACCGCCACCGGCGCGGCCGAGGCCCAGGCCTGCGGGGAGCAGCTCGTCGGGTACGGGACCGGGCCGGCGAAGGCGGCCCGGTCGAACCCGCAGAAGAGCTCGGGCAGGCGGCCGGCGAAGTAGGAGGAGGCGGCGATGAGGCCGGCCGCCACCTGCTGGGCCTCGCGGTGGAAGCCGTAGCGCACCAGACCGGCCACGGCCAGGGCCGTGTCGTGGGGCCACACCGAGCCGTTGTGGTAACTGGCCGGGTTGTACGCCCCCATGGTGGTCGCCAGGGTCCGTACCCCGAAGCCGCTGAACAGCTCGGGCGAGAGCAGGCGGCCGGCGACGGCCGCCGCCTTCTCCGGCTCGGCCGCGCCCGCCCACAGCACGTGGCCCATGTTGGAGGCCAGGGCGTCGATCGGCCTCTTCTCGGCGTCGAGGCCCACCGCGAAGTACCCGGCGTCGGCCAGCCAGAACTCCTCGTTCAGGCGGCGCTTCAGGTGGGCCGCCTTCTCGCTCCAGTACCGGGCGCCCTCGGAGTCGCCGCGTTCGGCCGCCAGCCCGCTGCGGGCCCGGTAGGCCGCGTAGACGTACGCCTGCACCTCGACCAGGGCGATCGGCGGCTCGGCCAGCGTGCCGTCGGCGAAGTTGATCCCGTCCGCCGAGTCCTTCCACCCTTGGTGGCGGAGCCCCCGGTCGGTGGAGCGCAGGTACTCGACGAAGCCGTCGCCGTCCTGGTCGCCGTGGGTGGTCACCCAGTCGAGGGCCCGGTCGGCAGCCGGGAGCAGCTCGTCGATGACCTCGCGGTCGACCCCCCACCGGGCGAGCTGGCCCAGGACCATGACGAAGAGGGGGGTGGCGTCGACGCTGCCGTAGTACCGCTCGCCCCCGCCGAGGGCCCTGGCCGGGTCCGCGCCGAAGCGGAGCTCGTGGAGGATCCGGCCGGGCTGCTCCTCGGACAGGGGGTCGACGCGTTGGCCCTGGTGGCGTGCGAGGGCCCGCAGGGTGCCGATCGCCAGGCTCGGGTTGACGGCGAGGGTCATCGAGCTGGTGAGTAGGGAGTCCCTTCCGAAGAGGGCCATGAACCACGGCGCGCCGGCGGCGATGACGACGTCGTCGGGCCGGGCCGGGTCGGCCAGGCGGAGGGCTGCCAGGTCCTTGTGGCTGCGGGTGATGGCGGCGGAGAGGGCCAACGACTCGGCCTCCACCCGGGGGCCGGTCCCCCCCCGCTCGGCGGGCCGGCGGAGCGCGGCACCCCCCGCGGGGGAGCCGGTCGGCGAGGGCGCCGGCAGCTCCACGCCGGCCACGGTCGCCACGACCTCGATCGACGTGCGCCAGACGCCGGCCGGCGGCACCACCGTGCGGAAGGCGATGCCGTCGGGGGTGACGGCCGCCTCCGACGCTCGGACCCGGACCTCGCGCTCGACGGTCGCCGAGCGGGTCTGGGCCCGCCACTCCCCGGCTTCGACCCGCACCTCGACCGCCACGAGGTCGGTCGGCCGGCCCACCTTGACGGCGAACAGGTCGACGAAGTCGGCGGCCATCTCGAGGGTGAGGCTCACGCCGGCCGGCTCGACGCCGTGGTTGTGGAGGATCAGGTCCTCGCGCATGCCGTCGCCGACGCGGCGCCGACGCTCCACGAGGAGCGTCGGCTCGACGTGCCCGTCACGCACCCTGGTCCGGGCCACGAACACCCCGGCGAACGGCTCGACGGTGAACCCCCCGAGCGGCTCCACCGGGTGGCCGTCCACCCGGAGCCGCCACCGGGAGAGGATCCTGGCGTCGCGGACGAAGAGCCCCTGCGCCCCGTCACCGTCCATGTCGCCGTCGGGGCCGCTGACCGCGAAGGTCGTCCCGGCGACCAGCGTCTGGCCCCCCTTCTCGGGAGGCTCCGTCGCGAACCCCGACGTGCTGTGCTCTACTCCGGCGCTCAGCCCTGCTCCTCGATTGCTCCGGGTCCGAACCGTCCCCCCCGCCACGGACCGGAGACGAGAGGACCTCTGCCCAAAGCTAGCTGTTGCACTGCGGGAGGGGATCGCATGGGGGGTGCAGGCAGGCCGGTGCCGACGCCTTTCAGGGCTCGTCGAGCCGCCCGCCGGACCGGAGGATGGCCGCGGCGCGCTCCACCGCCCGGCGGGCCCGGCTGAGGCGACGCTCGTCGGCCTCGGCCGCGGCGGCCGCAGGGTCGTCGGGGTCCAGCGCCGCCCGGAGGCGGTCGAGGGCCAGGTCGGCCAGCCGCTCGGCCATCACCTCGAGCTCCTCGGCCAGGGTGCCGAGCTCCCCGTCGCCCGTCGCCACCTCTGCCCGTCCCCGGCCGTCCTCAGCGATCGGTCGGGATCTCGACCGTCACCACCGGGAGATCGCCGGCGGCATGGCGGGCCCGCAGCACCTTCTTGTCGAACTTGCCGACCGAGGTCTTGGGGATCTCGTCGACGAAGGCCCAGCGCTCGGGCAGCCACCACCTGGCCACCCGGCCCTGCAGGAAGGCCACCAGGTCCTCGGGCTCGGGCGATCTGCCCTCGGCCGGCACCACGCAGACCAGCGGCCGCTCGTCCCAGCGGGCGTCGGGCACGGCCACGACAGCCGCCTCGAACACGTCGGGATGGGCCATGACCTCGCCCTCGAGCTCGACCGAGGAGATCCACTCCCCGCCGCTCTTGATCACGTCCTTGGTCCGGTCGCTGATCTGCATGAACCCCTGGTCGTCGAGCGTCCCGACATCGCCGGTGCGCAGCCAGCCGTCGTGGAACCGGGCCGGCTCGGGGTCCTTGTAGTACGACCCGGTCACCCACGGTCCCCGGATCTCGAATTCCCCGATGGAGGTGCCGTCGGCCGGCAGCACCCGGCCCAGCTCGTCCACCACCCGGACCTCCACCCCCGGGACCACCCGGCCCGCCTTGACCCGGAAGTCCATCGCCTCCTCCGGCGGCGTGCCCTTGGGCGGGATGGCCACCGCGGCCAGCGGGCTGGTCTCGGTCATGCCCCAGCCCTGGAGGATCGGCACTCCGAGGACGTTCTCGAACGACTCGATCAGGGACCGGGGCACCGCCGAGCCGCCGGCCATGACGGTCCGCAGCGAGGAGAGGTCGGCGTCGGTCTCCTTCGCCACCCGGAGCAGGTCGTTCCAGATCGTCGGGACGCCGCAGGCGACCGTGGCCCGCTGCTCGGAGATGATCCGGACGAGGTGCTCTCCCTGCAGGAACATCTGGGGGAGGACCAGGTCGGCCCCCACCATCCAGGCGGCGTAGGGGGTTCCCCAGGCGTTGGCGTGGAACATGGGCACCACCGCCAGCACGCGGTCGGTGGCGGTCACCCCGACGGTTGCCGTGGAGGTCACCGCCATCGAGTGGAGCACGGTCGAGCGGTGGCTGTACACCACGCCCTTGGGGTTGCCCGTCGTGCCGCTCGTGTAGCACATGGCGGCCGCATCCCTCTCGTCGAGGTCGGGCCAGTCGTAGTCCGGCGACTCGGCGGCCAGCAGCGCCTCGTAGTCGAGGACGGGGCGCCCCAGCGGCCCGGGGTCCCCCTCCCCGACCACCACCACCGTCTCGACCGTCTCGAGCTGGTCCAGCACCCGGGCCAGCGACGGGATCAGGGAGCCGTCGACCAGGACCACCTTGTCCTCGGCGTGGTTGACCACGTAGGCCAGCTGTTCGGGGAAGAGGCGGATGTTGAGGGTGTGGAGCACCGCCCCCATCGACGGCACCGCCAGGTAGGCCTCGAGGTGGCCCTGGTTGTTCCAGCAGAAGGTGCCGACCCGCTCCCCCGGCGCCACTCCCAGCCGCCGCAGCGCGTTGGCCAGTCGGGCCGCCCGGTCGCCGACCTCGGCGAAGCTCGCCTCGTGGTAGCCGTCGGCCAGGACGGTGACGATCCGGGCGCGGCCGTGGACCCGTCGGCCGTGGGTCAACAGGCCGCTGATCAGGAGCGGGCCGTCCTGCATGGTGCTCCGCATGGCTCACCCCCTCTCGCGCCCGGCCGGCGCACGGCGGTGCCGGCGGGCGGCGTCGGTCTCGAGCACCGAGGTTAGCCCTGAGAGGAGGGAGATCCCCGGTGCGCCCGACCGTTCGGGTGGTGTGGGCAGGCGGATGCACTCGACGGTGGTCGCCGGGGGCGCGGTGCTGGCCCTGTCGGTGGGCCTCGGGGGCTGTGTCGGCCTGGTGGCGCTCCCGCTGGGGCTCGAGGGTGCGCCGGCCCAGGGCGTCGGCACCCCCGGTGCGGCAGGGCGCGGCGCGGCGGCCCGCCCGGCCGTGCCGGTCACCTGGGAGTCGCTCGACCGGCAGGCGGCCGGCACCTGCCCGGGGCTCAGCTGGGGCGTGCTGGCGGCCATCGGCCGCATCGAGAGCGACAGCGGGCGCTCGCACGCCCCGGGGGTGGCCACGGGGACCAACGCCGCCGGCGCGGAAGGCCCGATGCAGTTCGAGCCGGCGACCTTCGAGGCCTACGCCACCGTGGGTCCGGGTGGCGCCGTGCCGGCCTCCCCCTACGATCCGATCGACGCCGTCTACACCGCCGCCACCATGCTGTGCCGGGACGGCGGGGCCTCGCCCGCCGGCCTGGCCGGTGCGGTGTTCGCCTACGACCACGACCGGGCCTACGTCGACACCGTGCTGGTCCTGGCGGCCGGCCTGGTGCAGGATCCGACGCTCGGCGCGACCCCGGCCGGTGCCCTTGCCTACGCCGCCGCCCAGCTGGGCGTCCCCTACCGCTGGGGCGGCGAGGGGCCGGGCGGGTTCGACTGCTCGGGGCTGACCCAGGCCGCCTACCGCGCGGCCGGGGTGTCCCTCCCGCGGGTCGCCCAGGACCAGTACGACGCCGGGCCGGCGGCCCCCCCCGGAGCCCCGGCCCCCGGCGACCTGGTCTTCTTCGGTTCCTCGCCGACCGCCGTGGACCACGTCGGCCTGGTGGTCGCCGTCGGGCTCATGATCGACGCCCCCCATACCGGCGCGGTGGTTCGGGTGGAGCCTTTCCCCACCGAGCCGGGCGACCGTTGGGGGGGCGAGGCGTACCTGGGTGCGACCGAGCCGGCATGAGCGACCGGTCGCCGGTGGTCGGCCGCCGGGACTCAGCAGGTCGAGGAGTAGGCGGAGGTGCCGGGACCGGTCGCAGGGTCGTCGACCACCCCGGTGTCGCTGTTGCGCAGGACTGCTCCCAGGTGCACCACGTACCACTCGCCCCGCCACGAGATCATCGAGGCGATGCCGAACGACTGGATCGTCCCGCCCAGCCGGTAGACGACCCGGGCGTTGGGCACCTCGAAGTACCCGATCGAGTTGTAACAGACTCCCGGCGGCACCCAGTGCCCGTACCCCGACGGCACGTTCACCGACACCAGGGTGGCCGACCCCGGGTCGGCGCCGAGCAGCTGGTGGGCGGCCGCCAGGTCGAGCCCGAAGTCGTAGACCAGCCGGTCCTGCCAGTCGCCCTGGGCGTCGGAGATGGTCTTGAGCTGGAGGTAGGCGGCCTCGGGGAAGAAGGCCGGCATCGCCGGCGCAACCCGGCCGGTCACCACCCCCCGCCAGAGGTCGGCCATCTCGGAGAGAAACTGCGGGTCGTTCGCCGGGGGGAAGGCGCTCGTCTGGGGGAGCTGGCCGGGGCTCGTGGTGGTGGTGGTGGTGGGCCCCGTGGTGGCGGACGTTCCGGCCGGTCTGGCGGACCCGGTCCTGCGTCGGTGGCCGGCGGTCGCGCTGGCCCCCGTGCGATCGGAGGTCGCCGGGGTCCGACCCGGGCCGCCGCCCCCGCCCGCCAAGAGGTAGGAGAGGCCGGTCACCAGCACCACCGTCAGGGCCAGCGTCCGCGCCAGGCGCACCGACCGCGATGGTCGCCGTCGGGCCCGGCGGAGGGTCGGCGACCGAGGTGTCAGGTCGCCCGACCCCGAAGCGCCCGGTAGGCCCGCACCAGCTCGCCGGTCGAGGGGTCCAGGGCGGCGAGGTCGGGCGCGGCCTCGGCGGCCAGCGCGGGGGCCAGCCGGCGGGCCAGGACCTTTCCGAGCTCCACCCCCCACTGGTCGAACGAGTCGATCCCCCAGACGACCCCCTCGGTGAAGAGGGTGTGCTCGTAGAGGGCGATCAGCTGTCCCAGCACCGAGGGGGTGAGCCTGGGGGCGAGGATCACCGAGCTGGGCCGGTTGCCCGGCATGACCTTGTGGGGCACGAGCTTGGGCGGGGTCCCCTCGGCCGTCACCTCCTCGGCGGTCCGGCCGAAGGCCAGGGCGGCCGACTGGGCCAGGCAGTTGGCCACCAGCAGGTCGTGCTGGTCCCCGCGCTCGTGCGTGGAGGAGGCGAAGACGATGAAGTCCGCCGGCACCAGGGTGGTGCCCTGGTGGAGCATCTGGTAGAAGGCGTGCTGGCCGTTGGTGCCGGGCTCCCCCCAGAACACCTCGCTGGTGGCGAGGGTCACCGGCTGCCCGGAGCGCTGCACCGACTTGCCGTTGGACTCCATGGTGAGCTGCTGGAGGTAGGCCGGGAAGCGGGCCAGGCGCTGGCTGTAGGGCAGGACGGCGTGGCTCTGGGCGCCGAAGAGGTCGTCGTAGAGCACGTTCAGCATCCCCTGTACCACCGGCATGTTCTGCTCGAGGGGCGCGGTGGCGAAGTGCCGGTCGATCGCGTGGAAGCCGTCGAGGAACTGGTCGAAGCCGTCCGGGCCGATGGCGACCATCAGCGAGAAGCCGATGGCCGAGTCGACCGAGTAGCGCCCGCCCACCCAGTCCCAGAAGCCGAGCATGTTGGCCGGGTCGATCCCGAAGCGGCTCACCTCGGGCTCGTTGGTCGACACCGCCACGAAGTGGCTGGCCACCGCCTCCTCGCCCGCCCCGAGCCCCTCGAGCAGCCATTCCTTCGCCGCGGTGGCGTTGGTGAGGGTCTCGAGGGTGGTGAACGTCTTGGAGCTGACCACCACCAGGGTCTCGGCCGGGTCGAGGTCGTGGACCTTGTCGTGGAGGTCGACCGGGTCCACGTTGGAGCCGAAGCGGCAGACCAGCTCGTCAGTGGCGTAGTCGGCCAATGCCTGGTACGCCATCGCCGGCCCGAGGTCCGAACCCCCGATCCCGATGTTGACGACGGCCCGGATCCGCCGTCCGGTGTGGCCGGCCCACTCGCCCGACCGGACCCGCTCGGCCAGGGCACGCATCCGCCCGAGGACCTCGTGCACCTCTCGCACGGCGTCGGCGCCGTCCACCTCGAGATGGTCGGTCGCCGGCATCCGCAGCGCCACGTGGAGGGCGGCTCGGTCCTCGGTGGTGTTGACGTGGCGCCCCGCGAACATGGCGTCGCGGCGTTCCTCGAGCCCGGCCCGGCGCGCCACCGCCATCAGGTGGGCAATGGTCTCGGCGGTGGCCCGGTGCTTGGAGTAGTCGAGACGGAGGTCGCCAGCATGGACCACCATCCGCCGGGCCCGATCGGGATCCTGGGCGAACAGCTCGCGCAGGTGCCGGTCACGCAGCACTCCGACGTGGGCGACCAGGGCCCGCCACTCATCGGTCGAGGTGATGTCGCCGGGCGTCACCGGATGGCCAGCTGGCCGGGGACGAGCGGTGCCGGAAGGGCCGTCTCACCCATCAGGTGGCGGTCCACGGCGGCGGCGGCCGACCGTCCCTCGGCGATCGCCCACACGATGAGGCTCTGGCCCCGGGTCATGTCGCCGCAGACGAAGACACCCTCGGCGCTCGTGGCCCACCGCCCGTCGGCCGCCACGGAGCCCCGGTCGTCGAGGCTGAGCCCGAGCTCGGCCACGGCGCCGTGCCGCTCGGCGCCCACGAACCCCATGGCCAGGAGCACGAGGTCGCACTCGAGCTCGAACTCCGAGCCCGGCACCGGACGGAAGGCCGCCCTCCCCCCGTCGTCGGTCATCTCCACCTGGTGGCCGCGCAGCGCCCCAACCGAGCCGTCGCCCCGGTCGACCAGCTCGGTGGTCGTGACGGAGAAGAGGCGCCGTCCCCCCTCCTCGTGAGCCGAGGAGGTCCGCAGGATGATCGGCCAGACCGGCCAGGGGTGCTCGCCCGAGCGGTCGCCCGGGGGCTCGGGCATGATCTCGAGCTGGTGGACCGAGGCCGCTCCCTGCCGGTGGGCGGTACCGAGGCAGTCGGCCCCGGTGTCGCCCCCGCCGATGATCACCACGCGGCGCCCGGCGGCCGAGACGACGGTCTCCTCGAGCGCCCCCTCCTGCACCAGGTTGGACGGCTTGAGGTACTCCAGCGCGAAGTGCACACCTTGGAGCCGGCGCCCCGGCACGTCGAGGTCACGGGGGAGGGTGGCCCCGCCCGCCAGCACCATGGCGTCCACCCCGGCCCGGATCTCGGCCGCCGACACCACCCGGACGTCGGGGGCGCAGGCAGCGCCCGGGGCGCGGTCCTGGCCGGGCTCGGGGGGCTCCCCGCTTCCGGCGGAGCCGGAGGGCAGGCCGACCGAGGTGGCGCAGACGAACTGCACCCCCTCGGCCCGGAGCTGGGCCAGCCGGCGGTCGAGCACCCGCTTCTCCATCTTGAACTCCGGGATCCCGTAGCGCAGCAGGCCGCCCGGTCGTTCGGCCCGCTCGTAGACGGTCACCGAGTGCCCGGCCCTCGCCAGCTGCTGGGCGCAGGCCAGCCCGGCCGGGCCCGAGCCGACGACCGCCACCCGCTTGCCGGTCCTCTCCCGTGGCGGCTGGGGCCGGATCCACCCCTCGTCCCAGGCGCGCTCGGCGATCTCGTACTCGATCCGCTCGATGGTGACCGGGTCGGCGTTGATGCCGAGGACGCAGGCCGCCTCGCAGGGGGCGGGGCAGAGCCGTCCCGTGAACTCCGGGAAGTTGTTGGTGGCCTGCAACCGCTCGACGGCCGAGGACCAGTCGTCCCGGTAGACCAGGTCGTTCCACTCGGGGATCAGGTTGCCGAGCGGGCACCCCTCGTGGCAGAAGGGGATGCCGCAGTCCATGCACCGCGCCCCCTGCTGGCGGGTGGCCTCGGTCGGGAACGGCTCGTACACCTCGCGCCAGTCCCGAAGGCGAACCCGGACCGGACGACGGCGAGGCAGCTCGCGGCCGAACTCGAGAAAGCCGGTGACCTTACCCATGGGCCGCCGCCATCACCGCCTCGTCCACCGAGCGCCCCTCTTCCCTGGCCCGGCGGGTCGCCTCGAGCACCCGCCGGTAGTCGCGCGGCATGACCTTCACGAACTCGGCCGCGGCGCGTTCCCACTCCGACAGCAGGCGCTCGGCCACGGCCGAGCCCGTCTCCTCGAGATGGCGCACCACGATGTGCTCGAGCCAGCTGCGGTCGTCGGGGCCGAGCGGCTCGGCGTCGACCATTTCCGGGTTGAACCGCTCGCCGAAGGTCCGCTCCGGGTCGTAGACGTAGGCGATCCCCCCCGACATGCCGGCGCCGAAGTTCCGACCGGTCGGCCCGAGGACCACCACCCGCCCGCCGGTCATGTACTCGCAGCCGTGGTCGCCGACACCCTCGACCACCGCGGTGGCCCCCGAGTTGCGGACGCAGAACCGCTCCCCCACCTGGCCGCGGAGGAACACCTCGCCCCCGGTCGCGCCGTACAGGATGACGTTGCCGGCGATGATCTGCTCCTCGGCCGCGAAGGGAGCGGCCTCGGACGGGCGGGCGATCAGCCGGCCGCCCGACAGGCCCTTGCCGAAGTAGTCGTTGGCATCCCCGAACAGCCGCATCGTCACCCCCGAGGGCAGGAAGGCGCCGAAGCTCTGACCGGCCGAGCCGTGGAACGTGAGGGTGATGGTGCCGTCGGGCAGCCCGACGCCACCGTGGCGGCGCGTGATCTCGTAGCCGAGCAGGGTACCGACCGTCCGGTCGACGTTGGTGACCGTCAGCTCCTTGGCGACCCGGGTCCCGCTCTCGATGGCGAGCCGGCAGTCGTCGAGGAACTGGTGGTCGAGCGCCGCCTCGAGCCCATGGTCCTGGCTGCGGGTGCAGCGGGGAGCGGTCTCGTAGTGGGACTCGGGCACCGCCAGCACGGCGCTCAGGTCGAGCCCCTTGGCCTTCCAGTGGCTCACCGCCGCGGCGGTGTCGAGCAGGTCGGCCCGACCGACCGCCTCGTCGAGGCTGCGCAACCCGAGGGAGGCCAGGTGCTCGCGCACCTCCTCGGCCACGTACTCGAAGAAGGTGGTGACGAACTCCGGCTTGCCGGCGAAGCGCTGGCGCAGCACGGGGTTCTGGGTGGCGATCCCGACCGGGCAGGTGTCGAGGTGGCAGACCCGCATCATGATGCAGCCCGACACCACCAGCGGTGCGGTGGCGAACCCGTACTCCTCCGCCCCGAGCAGGGCGGCCACCACCACGTCGCGACCGGTCTTCATCTGGCCGTCGACCTGCACCACGATGCGGTCCCGCAGGCCGTTGACCATCAGGGTCTGCTGGGTCTCGGCCAGGCCGAGCTCCCAGGGGATCCCGGCGTGCTTGAGCGAGGTGAGGGGGGCCGCCCCGGTCCCCCCGTCGTGGCCGGAGATCAGGACGACGTCGGAGTGCGCCTTGGCCACCCCGGCCGCCACCGTTCCCACGCCGACTTCGGCCACCAACTTGACGTGGATCCGCGCCCGGGGGTTGGCGCTCTTGAGGTCGTGGATGAGCTGGGCGATGTCCTCGATCGAGTAGATGTCGTGGTGGGGCGGGGGCGAGATGAGCCCCACCCCGGGCGTGGAGTACCGGATTCGGGCGATCCAGGGGTACACCTTGTGCCCGGGCAGCTGGCCCCCCTCCCCGGGCTTGGCCCCCTGGGAGATCTTGATCTGCAGGTCGTCGGCGTTGACCAGGTACTCGCTCGTCACTCCGAACCGACCGGAGGCCACCTGCTTGATGGCGCTCCGCCGCAGGTCTCCGTTGGCGTCGGCCACGAAGCGGGCCGGGTCCTCGCCGCCCTCGCCGGTGTTGGAGCGACCGCCGATCCGGTTCATGGCGATGGCCAGGGTCTCGTGGGCCTCGGCCGAGATCGAGCCGTAGGACATGGCGCCGGTGGAGAACCGGCGCATGATCGAGGAGGCCGGCTCGACCTCGTCGATCGGGATCGGGCCGCCCGGAGCCGGGCGGAGGCGCAGCAGGCCGCGCAGGGTGGCCAGCCGGGCTGACTGGTCGTCGACCGCCCCCGTGTACTGCTTGAAGATCTCGTAGCGCCGGGATCGCGTGGCGTGCTGGAGCTTGAAGACCGTCCTCGGGCTGAAGAGATGGAGCTCGCCTTCGCGCCGCCACTGGTACTCGCCACCGACCTCCAGCTCGCGATGGGCCCGCTCCCCGGGCCGGTCGAGGTGGGCCAGCCGGTGACGGCTGGCCACCTCGGCCGCCAGCACGTCGAGCCCGACTCCGCCGATCCGGCTGGCGGTGCCGGTGAAGTACTCGTCGATGGCCTCACGGTCGAGCCCGACGGCTTCGAAGACCTGGGCCCCGGTGTAGGAGGCGACGGTGGAGATGCCCATCTTGGACATGACCTTCAGCACGCCCTTGCAGGCCGCCTTGATGTAGTTCTTGTGCGCCTGGCGCGGGGAGACCCCCTCGAGCTGGCCGGCGGCGATCATGTCGTCGATCGTCTCGAGAGCCAGGTAGGGATTGACGGCCGCCGCCCCGTAGCTCATGAGCAGCGCCATGTGGTGCACCTCTCGGGCGTCGCCGGTCTCCACCACCAGCCCGACCCTCGTGCGGGTCCGCTCCCGCACCAGGTGGTGGTGGACCGCCGCCACCAGCAGGAGGGCGGGGATCGGCGCCAGCTCGGTGGTGGAGTTCCGGTCGGAGAGGACGATGATGTTGGCCCCGTCGGCGATGGCGGCCGACACCCGGGCCCGGACGTCCTCGATGGCGGCGGCCAGGGCGCGGCCGCCCTCGGGGGTGGGGGCGCCGGCCGTACCGGCAGCGGCGACCGGGAAGAGCCCGGCGACGGCGAAGCTCTTGAAGCCCGGGGTCTCCCCGAACTCGTTCACGTACATGAGCTTGGCCAGCTCGTCCCGCCCGATCACCGGTTGGGGCAGGACGATCTGCCGGCAGGACCCCTGCACGGCGTCGAGCAGGTTCCCCTCCGGCCCGACGGTGTTGATCATCGAGGTGACCAGCTCCTCGCGGATGGCGTCGAGCGGCGGGTTGGTCACCTGGGCGAAGAGCTGGGTGAAGTAGTCGTAGAGGAGCCTCGGCCGGTCCGAGAGGACGGCGATGGCGGTGTCGGACCCCATCGACCCGACGGGCTCGGCGCCGGTCCGGGCCATCGGGCCGAGGATCAGCCGCAGCTCCTCGGTCGTGTAGCCGAACAGCTGCTGGTGGGTGACGACGCTGGCGTGCTGCGGGGTGAGCATCGATCGCGGCGGCAGGTCGTCGAGGTGCACCTGGTCCTTGGCCAGCCACTCCGCGTAGGGGTGCTCGGCCGCCAGCTCGGCCTTGATCTCGTCGTCGTCCACGATCCGGCCCCGGCTGGTGTCCACCAGGAACATCCGCCCCGGTTGGAGCCGTCCCTTGCGGACCACCCGGGTAGGGTCGAGATCGAGCACGCCGACCTCGCTGGCCAGGACGACCAGGTCGTCGGCGGTCACCCAGTAGCGGGCCGGGCGGAGGCCGTTGCGGTCCAGCACCGCCCCCACCACGGTGCCGTCGGTGAAGGCCACGGCCGCCGGGCCGTCCCAGGGCTCCATGAGCGACGCGTGGTAGCGGTAGAAGGCCCGGCGGGCCGGGTCCATGCCGGTGTTGTTCTCCCACGCCTCGGGGATCATCATCAGCACGGCGTGGGGCAACGACCGGCCGGCCAGGTGGAG
>DAHUYA010000104.1 GCA_027315445.1 Acidimicrobiaceae bacterium
CGGCGAGCGCCGACCTGGTCGTCGCCTCGGTCGACGCGGCGTTCGCCGACGCAGTCGGCGGCGAAGACGGCGACGCGGTGGAGGGCAGGCCGTTCGCCGTGGTCGGCTACTCCCTCGGCGGCCGGGTGGCGCTCCACCTCGCGCTGGCGCATGCGGGGCGGATCCGGCGGCTGGTCCTGATCGGTGCGACGGGGGGGATCGAGGACCCCGACGCCCGGGCGAGGCGCCGGGCCCGCGACGAGGCGACGGCGTCCGCTCTCGAAGAGAGCGGCGACCTCGTCGGCTTCCTCGATCGCTGGCTGGCCAACCCGATGTTCGCCGGCCTGAGGGAGCACGGGATGGACGAGCGGCGCCGGAACACGCCGGCCGGTCTGGCCTCGAGCCTGCGGCTCGCCGGCACCGGCACCCAGGAGCCGCTGTGGGGGAAGCTGGGCGGGCTTCCGATGCCGGTGCTCGCCCTGGCGGGTGCCGACGACCCGCGGTTCGTGTGGGCCGCCCGTCGGCTGGCCGACGGTGCGCCCGCCGGGTCGTGCTCGGTCGTACCCGGTGCCGGCCACGCCGCTCACCTCCACCAACCGACGCTGACCGCCCGACTGGTGTCCGCCTTCCTGGACGAGGGCGACGCTTGAGCCGGTGAGCCGGTCGGCCAGCCGGTCACAGGAGCACGCCGGCCGCCAGCAGCACGCCGGCCGCCAGCTGGAGCCTGCCGGTGGCGCCCAGCACCGGCAGCAGGTCGCGGCCCTCGGCACCCCCGAGCACCGCCCGGGCCGGCGGGACCGCCAGGGGCAACGCCGCCAGTGCCAGCAGTGAGAAGGGCCGCCAGGAGGCCAGCCACCCCACCCCGGCCGCCGCGCCCAGCAGGCTGCCGACGTAGAGGGCGCCGGCCCGGCGCCGGCCGAGCCGCACGGCCAGGGTGCGCTTGCCGGCCACGGCGTCCCCGGCCACGTCCCGCAGGTTGTTCGCCTCGAGCAGAGCGGTCGCGAGCAACCCGACCGGGACCGACGCGGCCAGCGGGGCCAGGGACAGCCGGCCGGTCTGGACGTAGGCCGAGCCGACGGTGGCCACCACCCCGAAGAAGGCGAAGACGAACAGCTCTCCCAGGCCCAGGTAGCCGTAGGGATGCGGCCCGCCGGTGTAGAGCCACCCGGCGGCGAAGCAGGCCGCCCCCACCGCCACCAACCACCACGAGGTCACGGCGGCCAGAGCCAGCCCTGCCGCAGCCGCCACGCCGAAGCAGGCGAGGGCGGCCGCCCGGACCGCCTGAGGCGAGGCGAGGGACGAGGCGACCAGCCGGACCGGCCCCGCCCGCTCGTGATCGGTGCCCCGGACCCCGTCGGAGTAATCGTTGGCGTAGTTCGTCCCGACCTGGATGGCCACGGCGACCACCAGCGCGGCGACCGCCCGGCCCCAGAGCACCGGTGGGTGCGAGGAACGCGCCACGGCCGTGCCCACCACCACCGGCACCGCCGCCGCCGCCAGGGTCCGCGGCCGGGCTCCGAGCGCCCATGTCCGGAGCGCCGCGGCCGCCGGACGGCCGGTGGCACGCCCGGAGCCGGCGAGGGCCTCTCCACCGGCGTCGGCCCCGTTCATCGGGGGCCTACGCTACCGGCGGATGGCCGATCTCGTCGCACTGGACCTTCCCGGTGGACGGGGCTTCGTCGACGCGTTGCGGGCAGTGTGGGACACCGGCGACGCGGTCGCACCCCTCGACCCCCGGCTGCCCCCGGCCGCGGCGCGGGACCTGCTCGAGGCCCTGCGGCCGACCTGCGTGGTCGGGGCCGACGGGGTGATCCACCACCGCCCGGACGGGCTTCCGGTCGAGGAGGGGGACGCGTTGGTGATCGCCACCAGCGGGTCGACGGGGAGACCCCGTGGCGTGATCCTGACCCACGCCGCCGTCGCGGCCTCGGCCCGGGCCACCAATGCGCGGCTGCGCGTCGACCCGGCGCGGCACCGCTGGCTCGCCTGCCTGCCGCTGGCCCACGTGGGCGGCCTCTCCGTCGTCACCCGGTCGCTGCTCACCGGGACCCCCGTGACCGTGCTCCCCGCCTTCGTGGCGGCCACCGTCGAGGAGATGGGGCGGCGGGGCGAGGCCACGCACGTCTCCCTCGTGGCGACGGCCCTCGGGCGGTTGGACCCGGGGGTGTTCACCAGGGTCCTCCTCGGGGGGGCCGCCCCCCCGGGTGACCTGCCACCCAACGTGGTGACGACCTATGGCATGACCGAGACCGGGTCGGGGGTGGTCTACGACGGACGACCGCTCGACGGGGTGGAGGTGGCCATCGGCGACGGCCGGGACGGCGGCGGCCGGGAGGGGGAGGTCCTCCTGCGGGGGCCGATGACGTTGCGGGCCTACCGGGACGGCCCCGTGCCCTGGGTGCTGGGTCCGGACGGGACGGACGGGTGGCTCCCGACCGGGGACGGCGGCCGGTTCGGGGTCGACGGGCGCCTGTCGGTCGACGGTCGCCTGGCCGAGGTGGTGGTGACCGGCGGCGAGAAGGTGTGGCCGACGGCGGTGGAGGGAGTCCTGGCCACCCACCGGCAGGTGGGCGAGGTCGCCGTCTGGAAGCGACCGGACCCCGAGTGGGGCGAGCGGGTGGTGGCGTGGGTGGTGCCCCGCGACCCCGACTCGCCACCGACCCTCGAGGACCTGCGGGCCGTGGTGCAGGAGACGCTGCCTCCCTGGCACGCCCCCAAGGAGCTGGTCGTGGTGTCGTCCCTCCCCCGCACCTCCTCGGGAAAGGTGCGCCGGGCCTCCCTGAGGTGAGCTGGGTCAGACCACCCCGCCGCTCGGCTGCACGGTGGCGCCCCCGTCGATGGTGAGCACATGGCCGGTGACCCAGGAGGCGGCATCGGAGCACAAGAAGAGGGCGGCCGTCGCGATGTCGTCCGGCTCGCCGAGGCGGCGCAGGGGCAGCCGGCCGGCGATGCGGTCCTCGCGCCCCTCCCACAGCCCCCGGGCGAAGTCCGTCTTCACCAGGCCCGGCGCCAGGGCGTTGACCCGGACCAGCGGTGCCAGCTCGTAGGCGAGCTGGCGGGTGATGTGCACCACCGCCGCCTTGGTCACGTTGTACCAGCCGATGCCCGGCTCGGGGTGGAGGCCTCCCACCGACGACACGTTGAGGATGCACCCGCCGCGGTCGGCCATGCCGGCCCGCCAGACCGCCTGCGACCAGGCCAGGACGCCCCATTGGTTCACCTGGACGGTCTTGGCCGCTCGCGACTCGTCGATCTCTATCATCGGTCCCATGTGGGGGTTGGTGGCGGCGTTGTTCACCAGGATGTCGACCGGGCCGAACCGCTCGCCGGCGGCCGCCACGCAGGCGGCCGCCTGCTCGGGCTCCCCGGCATTGGCGGCGAACCAGGCGACGGGGCCGCCGACGCCCTCGAGCGAGGCGGCTGCCGCCTCGAGTGCGTCGGGCTTCCTCGAGGAGAGCATCACGTTGGCACCGGCCTCGGCGAACCGACGGCCGATGGCCAGGCCGATGCCCTTGCTGCCTCCGGTGACCAGCGCCGTCCTGCCGTCGAGGCGGAGATCCATGGCGCCACACCCTACCGGTGCCGGCCGGGCGCACCCCGGCCCGCACCTAGCATCGGGCGGGTGAACCGGCTGGACGGCGAGACGAGCCCCTACCTCCGCCAGCACGCCGACAACCCGGTCGAGTGGTACCCGTGGGGGGCCGAGCCGTTCGAGCTCGCCCGGCAGCGGGACCTGCCGGTCTTCGTGTCCATCGGCTACGCCTCGTGCCACTGGTGCCACGTGATGGCCCACGAGAGCTTCGAGGACGAAGCGGTGGCCGAGGACCTGGCCCACCACTTCGTATCCGTCAAGGTGGACCGCGAGGAGCGCCCCGACGTGGACGCCGTCTACATGTCGGCGGTCCAGGCCCTGACCGGGTCGGGTGGATGGCCGATGTCGGTCTTCTGCACCCCGGACGGGCGGCCGTTCTACGCGGGCACCTACTTCCCGCCAACCGACCGCCACGGCCTGCCGGCCTTCCGCAGGGTGCTGGCCGCCATGGCAAACGCCTGGGCCGACCGCAGGACGGAGGTGGAGGCCCAGGCGGACACCCTGGCCGCCGCGGTCGCCCGGCAGGGACGGCTGACCGACCGACTGGCCACGGGGCACACCGGCGACCGACGCGGAGGGCCGGAGGGGACGGAGGCCGGCGTGGTGCTCGAGCGACTGGTGTCGGAGCTGTCCGGGAGGTTCGACGCCGAGTGGGGCGGCTGGGGCTCGGCTCCGAAGTTCCCACGGCCGACCCTGGTCGAGCTCTGCCTCCTCCACCACCGCCGAACCGGCGACCCGCGGTCGCTGACCATGGCCACGTCCACCCTCGACGCCATGGCGGCGGGCGGCATCTACGACCACCTCGCCGGCGGGTTCGCCCGCTACGCCACCGACCGCCGATGGCTCGTCCCGCACTTCGAGAAGATGCTGACCGACCAGGCGCTGCTGGCCCGGGCCTACCTCCATGCCTGGCAGCTCACCGATCGCCCCGACTACCTACAGGTGGCCGCCGAGACGCTCGACTACGTGCTCGACGACCTGGCCGGCGCCGCGGGCGGCCTGTGCTCGTCCCGTGACGCCGACGCCGGCGGGGTGGAGGGCGGGCACGCCGTCTTCACCGCCGCCCAGGTCAGGGAGGTCCTCGCCCAGGGAGGTCGGCCCGAGCTGGTGGAGCCGGCTCTCGACTGGTACCGGGTGACCGAGGCCGGAAGCTGGGAGGGGACCAACGTGCTCCACCGGCCGCCGGGCGCTCCGCTGGCCAGACCGGACGAGGTGGAGGCGGCCCGCCGACTGCTGCTCGAGGGACGCCGGCGCCGGCCGCAGCCGGCGCTCGACGACAAGGTGCTCACCGAGTGGAACGCCATGGCGGTGGCCACCCTGGCCGAGGCGGCGGCGGCCACCGGCAACCCGCGGTGGGCGGCGGCCGCCGAGCAGGTGGCGGGGTTCCTCTTCGCCAATCTGCGACTGCCCGACGGCCGATGGCTGCGCTCGTGGCAGGGGGGCCGGGCCCGCCATCTGGCGTTCGCCGCCGACCAGGCGTGGGTGGTGGAGGCCTGCCTCCGTCTGGCCGAGCTCAGCGGCCGGGCGATGTGGACGGCCCGGGCCGTGGAGGCCGGGAGCAACCTGCTCGACCGCTTCTGGGACGCCGAGGGGCCGGGTGGGTTCTTCACCACCGCCCACGACGGCGAGCGCCTCATCGCCCGCCCCAAGGAGGTGGTGGACGGCGCGGTCCCCTCGGCCAACTCGGTGGCGACCCTCGCCCTGCTCCGCCTGGCGGCGGTCACCGGGGACGACCGCTACCGGGAGCCGGCGGCCCGGATGCTGGACCTGTCCGCCCCCCTGCTCGCTGAGGAGCCGGGGATGGTGGCCGACCTGGTGCTGGCGGTGCTGATTGCCGACCGGCAGACCGAGGTGGTGGTTGCCGGGGATCGCCCCGATCTGCTGGCGGTCGTGCGGGCTCGGTGGCTCCCCGAGGCGGTGCTGGCATGGGGCGAGCCGACCGGCGGCCCGCTCTGGGAGGGGCGCCGGGACGGGCTCGCGTACGTCTGCCACCGCCACGCGTGCCTGTCGCCGGCCGGCGACCCGGCTACCCTGGCGGAGCAGCTGGAGGAGCGGGTCTGAGCCCGGCAGGAGCCTTTTCGATGGGCGAAGAACGACACCGGCGGCGCGCCGAGCAAGGAGGCGAGCACACCGGCGTCAAGGCCATGCTCCGCGACCTCCCCCGACGGGAGCGGACGCTGGTCGTCGGCGGCTCGGAGCTGCGATTGCTGGTGTTGGCCTGCACGCTGGAGGACACCACGGCGATCGACCTGTCCTCGGGGGCGATGGTCCGCCTCCGGGTCGACTGGCCGGAGGGCCACGAGCCCGACCTGACCCCCTTCGACGTCGTGGAGTCGCAGCTGGCCGACGATCCCGAGCGGGACGACCTGGCCCAGCCGGAGGCCCTGCGGGCCGCCGGGCTCCCCCGCCAGGTGGGGACGCTCCGGGGCCGCCGGACCCGGCACCTCCTCGAGCGGCTGTCCGCCCCTCCCGACGGCCCCCTGCTCGGGTTCCCGGGGCCGTCGGCCGCCTACTGGGAGTTCCGGGGCAACCGCCCCTCGGCCGCCCTGGTCCACCCCACGCGCGGGCCCCAGCTGATCCGCCGCCACGCCGACGGGTCGACCTGGGTCCGCTTCGGATGGGACCGCGACGACGTCTGGCTCCCGGTGGAGGACCCCCGGGCGATCCGGGCCCTCGACGCCGCCCGGCGGGACCGGCTGGCGGGCAAGGACCTGGCGACGGCCCTGGGATTCCGGCCCCAGTACCTGCTGGCCTCCCTGACCCGGCCGCGCGAGGGCTACTGCTACAAGGTCGTCACGTCGGTGCTGCCACGCGGCTGAACGCCGAGTGCGGCCAGCGGGCTCAATGACCGAGCTTCCCCCCCGCCAGGTCCTCGGCCATGGCCCAGCCGAACGCCACCAGGCGGTCCCCGGCGTCGGCATCGAGCCCGGCGAAGAGGGTCTCGAGCCCGTCCGGCAGCTTGACCTTGGCCGAACTGAAGTCGAGCCCGCCCGACTGCGAGCCGTCGCCCTTCACCCGGAAGCTCCGATCGTCGAGCCGGCCCTCGGCCCCGAACCGCTTGGCCAGGCGCCGGGCCCACGCGCGCTCCTCCCCGCTCGGCTTGTGGCCGACCGCCGGGACGATGTCGGAGAGACCGTGGAACGCCCTGAAGCCCTCGGGCGACATGAGGCGGGTCCCGAGCAGGACGTCCTCGTCGGGGAAGGCCAGCAGGGCCCGGCGGTACTGGTCGGCCATCATGGCCTTCAGCGACGCCTCGGCCCGGGCGGTGCGGTCGACCGAGGCCAGCCCCACCAGCAAAGACGGCGTCCCGCCGATGCGCTCGAGGGTGCAGAAGGAGTAACCCCGCAGCTTGTTGCCCTCGCGGGCGTGGGTGACCAGCACCCATTCCTCGCGCTGCTTGGACAGGAACCCGATGTCGAAGCCCGGGGGCCGCTCGGCGCAGAGGTCGGCCATCTCAGCCAGCTCCGCGTCGCTGAGGGCCGTGCAGTCCTTGGTGCTCACCACGATCGGCATGGGGTTGATTCTACCGGCCGCACCGACGGGTTTCCCATTCGGCGGCCCCCCTAGGCCACGATGGCCCCTGCCCCTAGCAGCATCTTCAGCTCGCCCACCAGGCCGTTGCGGCTGTCGACGTTGAACTCCGGCGGCAGTCTGATCACCTTGGCCCCGACGTGCAGCAGCACCGGCGA
This sequence comes from Acidimicrobiaceae bacterium, assembly GCA_027315445.1. Lineage (GTDB taxonomy): Bacteria > Actinomycetota > Acidimicrobiia > Acidimicrobiales > RAAP-2 > DAHUYA01. Next base: position 7,261 of record DAHUYA010000104.1, read on the forward strand.
CGACCCGGGGTGCTCGTGGAGGATCTCCTTGAGCCGACCGACCGTCCCGTCGGTCAGCACCCCGAGGGGCAGGGCCACCCGGAGGGCCTCGGCCCCGGGAGCCGCCAGCGCCGGCCGGCGGATCTCCATGGCGACGATCTTCGGCTGCTCGTCCCGCAGGTCGACCCGGCCGCGTACCACCACCACGGCGTCGTTCTCGAGCAGGGCGCCGTAGTCGGCCATCACCCGCGGGAAGACGAACACCTCCATGGAGGCCTGCAGATCCTCGAGGACGAACCGGGCCATCAGGTCGCCCTTCTTGGTGTACTGGCGCCGGAGCTCGGTGACCACCCCGCCGACGGCCTTGACCGAGCCCTCCGCCCCGTAGCCGTCGGCCGAGTCCCCAACGGCGTCCCGCAGCTCGGCGAGCGGACAGTCGGTGTGGCGGGCCAGCGCCTGCTCGAGCCCGAGCAGGGGATGATCGCTCACGTACAGGCCGAGCATCTCCTTCTCGAAGGCCAGGCGCTGAGACTTGTCGAATTCCTGGTTCGGTATCGGCACCCGGGTGCCCTCCCAGCGGCCCGCCTCCTCCCCACCCCCCTCGGCTGGCTGCAGTGAGGAGAACAACGTGGCTATCCCGACGTCGTGCTCTCGGCGCCGCTCGAGCGTCCGGTCGACGATCTCGTCCAGCACCAGGCACAGGCCCTGGCGGGGATGGCCCAGCGAGTCGAAGGCCCCCCCCTTCACCAGGGACTCCATGGTCCGCTTGTTGAGCACCACGGGGTCGACCCGCCGGCAGAAGTCGTAGACGTCGGCGAAGGGGCCGTTGGCTTCCCTTTCGGCCACGATGCGCTCGACCAGGCCTTCGCCCACGTTCCGGACAGCCGCCAGGCCGAAGACGATGCCCGGCCTGCCACCCGGTGCGCCCGGCTCACCCGGGAGCTCGAGGCGCGGGGTGAACTCGGCGGCCGAGCGGTTCACGTCGGGCACGATGACCTCGATGCCCAGGTTGCGGCACTCGGCGAGGTAGACGGCCGTCTTGTCCTTGTTGTCCTTCACCGAGGTGAGGAGGGCCGCCATGTACTCGACCGGGTAGTGGGCCTTCAGCCACGCCGTCTGGTACGCGACCAGGCCGTAGCCGTAGGAGTGGGACTTGTTGAAGGCGTAGTCGGCGAAGGGCTCGATGATGTCGAAGAGGGCGGTCCCCAGCTCCTCCCCGTAGCCCTGCCGGACGCAGCCGGCGACGAACTTCTCGCGCTCGGCGGCGATCATCGCCCTGATCTTCTTCCCGCAGGCCTTCCGGAGGTTGTCCGCTTCTTCGAGGGTGTAGCCGGCGAACCTCTGGGCGACCCGCATGACCGACTCCTGGTAGAGCATCAGCCCGTAGGTGTCTTTCAGGATCGGCTCGAGATCGGGATGCAGGTAGGTCAGCGCCTTCCGCCCGTTCTTCAGCTCGGGGTAGTCCCGGTGCATGTTGGCGGCCATGGGACCGGGGCGGTAGAGAGCGACCAGGGCAGCCACGTCGTCGAAGCTGGTCGGCGCGAGCGAGCGCAGGGTCTGGCGCATCGCCGTGCCCTCGAGTTGGAAGACGCCCACCGAGTCGGCCCGGCGCAGCATCGCCAGGGTCTCCTCGTTGGCCAAGTCGACGGCGTCGATGTCGGGCCGTACACCGGTCGAGCGCTCGATCAGGTCGAGGGCCCGCTCCATCACCGAAAGGTTTCGCAGCCCGAGGAAGTCCATCTTGAGCAGCCCGAGCTCCTCGACCCCGTGCATCTCGTACTGGGTGACGATCGGCGCATCCTCGGGGTCGACGCCGGCGTCGGGCTTTCGCTGGATCGGCAGGTACTCGGTCAGCGGGTCACGGGTGATGACGACCGCAGCCGCGTGGATGCCGTCCTGGCGGCGGAGACCTTCGAGCCCCTTGGCCACGTCGATGACCCGGCGGGCGTCCGGGTCCTGCTCGTACATCGCCCTGAGCTCGGCCGCCGCCGCGAAGCCGTCCTCGTGGCCCTCGCTCCTCTCGAGGCAGGCCCACAGCGGGGTGTCCCGGCCCATCACGAGTGGCGGCATCGCCTTGGCGATCTTGTCCCCCACCACGTAGGGCAACCCGAGCACGCGAGCGGCATCGCGCACCGCGGCCCGGGCCTTGATGGTCGAGAACGTGACGATCTGGGCCACCCGGTCGCTGCCGTAGCGCTCGGCGGCGTAGCGGATCATGTCGCCCCGGAAGCGCTCGTCGAAGTCCATGTCGATGTCGGGCATCTGCTTGCGACCGGGGTTGAGGAAACGCTCGAACAGCAGGTCGTACCGGATGGGGTCGAGGTCGACGATCCGCAGGCAGTAGGCCACGCAGCACCCGGCGGCCGAGCCACGCCCCGGTCCCACCCTGATGCCCGACTCGCGGGCGTAGCGGATGAGGTCCCAGACGACCAGGAAGTAGGCGGCGAAGCCCATGTCCCCGATCACGCCCAGTTCGTAGTCGAGCCGCTCGCGGACGCGGTCGGGCACCGGCTCGCCGTAACGCTCCTGCGCCCCCTCATAGGTCAGGTGCCGGAGGTAGGCGAGGGCGCGGGCCTCGTAGGTCCCCCCCCCGAAGCGGTCGGGCACCGGGAACTCCGGGAGGCTCGGCTTGCCCAGCTCGAGCTCCACCTTGGCCCGCTCGGCAATCAGCAGGGTGTTGTCGCATGCCTCGGGCAGCTCGGCGAAGAGGTGGCGCATCTCGGCGGCCGACTTCAGGTAATGCTCGGTGCCCTCGAAGCGGAACCGGTTGGAGTCGCTGAGCACGGCCCCCGTCTGCACACAGAGCAGGGCGTCGTGCGCCTCCGCGTCGTGGCGGTGGGTGTAGTGGCTGTCGTTGGTGGCCAGCAGTGGTGCACCGATCCTTCGGGCGATCTCGACCAGCTGCGGGTTCGTCTGGTGCTGAGCGGCCAGGCCGTGGTCCTGGAGCTCCACGAAGAGGTTGTCGCGGCCGAAGATGTCCTGGAGCCGGGCGGCACGGCGCTGGGCCTCGGCGACGTCCCCGGCCAATAGCGCCTGAAGAACGACGCCACCCAGGCAGCCGGTGGTGGCGATCAGGCCGTGGTGGTGCGTTTCGAGCAGCTCCCAGTCGACGCGGGGCTTGTAGTAGTAGCCCTCGAGGTAGGCGGCCGAGGACAGCTTGAGGAGGTTGCGGTAACCCTCGGTGCTCTCGGCGAGCAGGGTCAGGTGGTAGTAGAGCTTCTGGCCCCCCTCGACGTCCCCGCCGGTGTCGTCCACCCGGCCCCGGCGGACCGGGCGCTCGTACCGGGACTCCCCCGCCATGTAGGCCTCGGTGCCGATGATCGGGTTGATCCCCTCGTCATGGCAGGCCTTGTAGAAGTCGAGGACTCCGTACATGTTGCCGTGGTCGGTGATGCCGAGTGCAGGCTGGCCGTCCGCCATGGCCGCCGCCACCAGGTCCTTCACCCGGGCGGCACCGTCGAGCATCGAGAACTCGGTGTGGGTGTGCAGGTGAGTGAACAACCGCGCTGCCAACTCGCCCGACCCTCCTCCCGGCCGTCCCGGGCCCTGTCCACAGCCTGTGGACGAACTACAACTGTGTCATTACCGAAGATAGCGCGCCGTTGCGACCGGTGCCTCCTGCCGTCAGCCGGGCGGCCCCCAGCCGCCCGGCCGGGCGCTCCAGATCTGCTCGGGCACGGCGTTCGTCCGGATCACCACCGTGTTGGTCACCTTGTCGTGCAGGGTCTGATGACGGGCGTCCCAGGCTGGGAAGAGCATGTCGAGAACCCACGGAAAGAAGGCGAGCACGAGCATCAGGTACTCGAAGGCCGTCCTCCCCACCGCCCGCCAGAAGCCGATGGGTGACCCGTTGACGGCGTCGACCGCCCGGGCGTTCACCGCCATCATTCCCAGCGTCTGCCCGCGGGCGCTGCCGATCATCAGCCCGGTGTACAGCAGGACGATGAGCAGCTGCACCGCCGCTGCCAGGAGCGAGAAGTGGACGTGGTGAACGGTCGTCTGGTTGTTGACCGTCGAGTCGAAGGTGAAATGGAGCCGGGCAACGTTGGCGTTGCGCAGTGGGATGCCGACGATCGAGCTCACGATGTCGATCAAGATGAAGTCGATCAGCCAGCCGCCCACCCGAGGCCAAAAGCCGGTGTAGGCCTGCGTCGGGGATGGGGCAGGACCATACCCGTAGCCGGCGTAGCCGCCCGGCGGGCCCTGGGGCGGGTACCCCTGCGGGGGGTAGCTCGGCGGCGGGCCCTGGGGGTAGCTCGGCGGCGGCGCCCCGCCGGCCGGACCGTGCGGTTCCGCGCCACTTCCGGGTTGGGGCTGGTCGGACATGCCGCCTCCTCGAGGCCTCGGGTGATCCCCACTGTAGGAGCGCGGTCCCAGCGGATCGGGCATGCCGCCGCTCTCGGAGGCCCTTCCTACAGGTAGGTGCCGGGCCGATCCTGGGGGGCCACCGGGCCGCGGGGAAGGCTGTGCTGTCGCATCTGGTCGAGCTGCGCCCGGGCCGCGAGCTGCTGGGCGACCAGGGTGGCCTGAATCCCGTGGAACAGTCCCTCGAGCCATCCGACGAGCTGTGCCTGGGCGATCCGGAGCTCGGCCTCCGAGGGCGCTTCCTCGTCGAACGGCAGGGCCATCCGGTCGAGCTCCGCCGCCAGGTCCGGTGAGAGGCCGGTGGCCAGCTCGCGGACCGACTGCTCGTAGATCTCGCGCAACCGGACCCGTCCCTTCTCGTCGAGCGGGGCCTGGCGCACCTCGTCGAGCAGCTGCTTCACCATCGACCCGATGCGCATGACCTTGGCCGGTTGCTGGACCGAACCAGTCTGCTCCTCGGCTTCCTCGTCACCGCCGAGGCGTACGCCACCCTGCTCGGCGGACTGCTGCTCGCGGGTGAGCACTTCGTCGGGTGCGACCGGGTCGAGTGAGGGTGCCATGGTCCCTGGAGCCTACCGGCGCTCCGACACCCCGGGTCGGGGTCGACGGGCGGCGGCTCTCCCGGCCCACGCGAGCAGCGGGACCAGCATCTCGGCCGGAGTCAGGGAGCCGTGCCGTCCGACCAGTCGCTGCTCGCCGGTGTCGGCCGGATCGAGGAATGCAGTGGCGGTGAACGGGACCAGCGCCACGTCCCCCAGGCGGTCCGCCACCTGGGGGACGGGCTCTCCGCCCAGCCACCCCTGATCGATCACCTCTTGACGGGTGCGCACCCAGGCCATCCCGCCGTAGCGCTCGGCTGCGGCGGCAGCCACGTCCTCCGTCGCTCCCTGACGTGTGTGCAGCCAGCGGAACCGGCCTTCGCCCGACAGCAGGACGACCCCGTCCATGACCTCGCCGTCGAGCACCTCGATGGTCGAGCCGACGTGCACCTGCCCGTGGTCGGCCGTGACCACCAGGGCCGTCCCGGGTCCGAGCAGGCCGCACAGGTCGGCCACCAGGCGGTCGGCCGCCCGGAGCTCGGCCTCGTAGTGCTCGCCGAGCCCGCGGGCGTGCGACACCCGGTCGATGCCGTCGTAGTAGGCGTAGATCAAGGGGGCACCCGCCTCGAGCAGGCGCCGGACCTCCACCACCAGGCCCGAGGCGGTCGACCAGCCGTGGAGCTCCACATCGGCCAGATGGGCGGCGCTGAAGCCCGTGCTGGCGTACTCGGCGCGGGTGACCACCGGGACCGGTGATCCCCCGCCGAGGGTCGGGTACGGCTGGAAGCGGCGGGGCGGGACCCGCCGGCGCGCGTCCCGACCGGCCACCTGCCAGGTGAGGACGTTGAGGACCTCCCCTTCGACGTTGACCCGGTAGCCCACCACTCCGTGGACCGCCGGGGGGAGCCCCGTCGTCAGGCTGGTCAGGGCCACGGCCGTCGTACTGGGGACCACCGATGTCGCCGGTCCCCCGGCTCCGGATGCCAGGACCGGTGCCAGGTGCCGTCGTTCCTGCAGCTGCTCCCAGCCCAGCCCGTCGAGCAGGAGGAGGACCACCTGGCGGGCACCCACGGCCGGAGCGGGAAGCCAGTCCGGTGGGTCCCGCAGCGCGCCGATCAGGTTGGTCAGGCAGGCGCCGTCGAAGGACGGGAGCACGGGGACGGGGTTGGCGCGGGGGCCGGTCCCTTTCACCGGGCCGCACCATTCGCCTGGTCCGTCGGGCCGCCCCTGGTCATCGGGCAACACAGTAGGGGCCTGGCGGGTCGGGCAGCCTCCCGGCAGTAGCATCGACCGTGTGAAGGTGTCCACCAGGGGCGACTACGCCAGCCGGGCGCTGCTCTCCCTCGCCCTGCACGGGGCGCAGGCCGCCCCGACGTCGGTGCGGGACATCGCCGAGCGGACCGGCCTGCCCCAGCCCTATCTCGAGCAGATCCTGCTGGCCCTGAAGGGGGCCGGGCTCGTGCGCTCCAAGCGAGGGGTCGGCGGGGGGTACGTCCTCGCCCGACCGCCGGAGGAGATCACCCTGGCCCAGATCGTCTCCGCCGTGGACGGACCGATCGCCGCCGGCGATTTCGGCGAGCCCCATACCGGTGGCGCCTGCGACCACGAAGGGCAGTGCGTGCTGCTGGCGGTGTGGGCCGACGTCGGCGAGGCCATCCGCTGCTACCTGCAGTCCTTCACTCTGGCGGACATGGTGGTGCGGGCGCGAGGCGGACAGGCTCCCTCCCCGCCGCCCCCGGTCAGCCCTCCCGAACCCGTGGCCGCACGTTCCAGCGGGACATGACCGGGATCTCACGCTCCCACCCGAGCACCCCGATCGAACCAGCGTCGAGCGCCCACAGTCGCCCCCCGGCCGGCGGAAGCCCCACCCAGCGGGCCGCCAGCACCCGCAGGACGTGGCCATGGGCCACGCAAAGGGTGTCGCCCCCGACGACTCGGGCCCGCTCGATGACCCGGTCGACCCGGCGACCGACGTCGCCGGACGTCTCCCCCCCGGGCACCCCGTGCGTCCACAGGGTCCAGTCGGGCCGCTCGCGGCGGATCTCGTCGGGGGTGAGCCCCTCGTACTCCCCGTAGTCCCACTCGAGCAGGTCGTCGGTCACCTCTGCCCGCTCGCCGAACCCGGCCAGCCGACAGGTGTCGATCGCCCGGGTCAGCGGGCTCGAGAGGACCAGTGCCGGGCGGACCCCGGCCAGGCAACCACCCACGGTCGCCGCCTGCTCGGCGCCCGCCGGTTCGAGGGGGACGTCGGTCCGCCCGGTGTGGCGCCCGGTTCGGCTCCACTCGGTCTCGCCATGGCGGACCACGATCACCCGCCCCTGGCCGATGCCCACGCCCGCCAGGCAACACGACCCGCCGTCCGGCCGCAATTCGGCCCGACCCAGGGCCTTTCTTTCGGGAATGGACCCGTCCGCGAGGGCGTTGGAGTGCGTGACGGATGGGTATAGAGCCCGGGAGAGGCAGAAGCCCCGGGGCAGGACAGGGAACACGGCCCCAGGGGGCGAGGCGGGTGAGCTGATGAGCAGGACGAGGACCACGACCGTGACGACCGACAGCCTCGGGTTGTTGCTGCGCGACCTCGATCGCTACCCCATGCCCGACCACGACCAGCAGGTCGCCCTGGCCCAACGGGTGGCCCTCGGTGACGAGGAGGCCCGGAAGCAGATGGTGGCGGCCAACCTCCGGTTGGTGGTCCACTGGGCCCGCCGCTACCAGGACCGCGGGGTGGACCTGGCCGACCTCGTGCAGGAGGGCACCTTCGGCCTGCTCCGAGCGGTCGAGAAGTTCGACTGGGAGCGGGGCTTTCGCTTCTCGACCTATGCCACCTGGTGGATCCGTCAGGCCCTGCAACGGGCGGTCCAGCAGCACGGTCGCACGATCCGGGTCCCGCTCGAGGTCGGCGAGCGCATCCAGCGGCTCGACGCCCTGACCGCCGAGCTCTCGGGCCTCCTCGGCCGGCCACCGACCGAGGAGGAGCTCGACGAGGCCACCGGGACAACCGCCGAGGAGCGCCAAACCCTCGAGGGCGTTGCCCGGGTTGCGGCCAGCCTCGACCAGCCCGCGGCGGCCGACTCGACCACGTCGCTCGGCGACCTCGTGGCACCGGACGTGCCCAGCTGGACGGAAGAGGTCGACGAGGAGATGGTCCTCGGTCGGGTGCGCGAGGCCGTAGAGCGGCTGCCCGGCCTGCAGCGTGACGTGTTGCGCATTCGCTTCGGCTTCGACGGCGACTCGCCGGCGTCCCTGCAGGCGACGGCCGAGCGGCTCGGCATCGGGGTGCGACGGGTGCGCAGGGCCGAGGAGGAGGCTCTGGCCGCCCTGTCGGTCGACGCCGACGTGGCGGGCGCCCACCAGGCTGCCTGAGCTCCCGGTCCCGTCCCCAGTCAGCCGGGCGGCTCGACCGGCCCGGTGATCGCCGCCAGGTCCGGCGGCAGCGGCGACGTCCAGCGGACCCGCTCCCCGCTCGAGGGGTGCTCGAACCCGAGTAGCGCCGCGTGGAGGAACAGGCGGCCCGGCGCCAGGACCGAGCCTCCCACCCGCCCGTGGCCCGGGCCCGTGTACCGGTCCTCTCCGACCACCGGATGCCCGATGGCCTCCAGGTGCACCCGGATCTGGTGGGTCCGGCCGGTCTCGAGGGTGAGGACCAGCAGGGTGGCGGGCAACGGCCGCTCGATCCGGGCCAGCACCGTGTAGCCGGTGCGGGCGCCGCGTCCTTGGGCGGAGACGGTCATCCGGGTGGGGGTCCGGGCCGATCGTCCGATGGGCGCCTCGACCACCCCGCGGTCCTCGGACAGCGAGCCGGCGGCCAACGCCAGATACCGCCGCTCCACCGTCCGGTGCCCGAATTGGGTGACCAGGGACCGCCGCGCCGCCTCGGTGCGGGCCACCACCAGCAAGCCGGAAGTGCCGCGGTCGATCCGGTGCACGATACCGGGCCGATCGGGGTCCCCCACCCCGGCCAGGTCCGGATACCGGGCCAGCAGCCCGCCGACCAGC
>DAHUYA010000111.1 GCA_027315445.1 Acidimicrobiaceae bacterium
CATTCCCATACGTAACCATGCGGCGGGCCGGCCCGCCGCCGGCATGCCGCGCCCCGGCTCAGCCCGCCGGCGCCAACCCCAGCACCGCCTCGTCGAGGGACACCCCGATGGGCATCACCGCCAGCGCCGGCACGGTCACCCCGTTGGCCACGTAGCGGGCCACGTGGGCCCGGCACTCCTCGAAGGTGCCGTGCCCCACCAACTCGTCCACCACCTCGTCGGGGATCGCCGCGAGGGCCGCCTTGCGGTCCCTCGCGGCCCAGGCGTCCCACATGGGGGTGAGGGCGTCACCCCGGCCGAGCCATCGGTGGAACTCGGCATAGGCGGGCACGTTCAGATAGGCGGTGATCATCCGCCGGCCGACCATGCGGGCGGTGGCGGCGTCGGGGTTGGGCACCACGAAGATCCGGGCCACCACTTCCTTTCCGGGACCGAGCTCGGCCACGCTGCGCCGGACGTCCTCGGCCGAGAGCCAGTTGAGGATGGCGCCGTCCGCCTCGCGTCCGGCGAGCCGGAGCATGCCCGGCCGCAGGGCGGCCAGGTACACCGGGGGCGGCTGCTCGGGGGGGCGGGCGAGCCGGAACCCGCGCACCGAGAAGGTGTCGTAGGCCTGGTCCACCTTCTCGCCGGCCAGGGCGGCCCGCAGGAACCGGAGGGTGTCGCGCATCCGGTGGTACGGGTCCTCCATCGGCAGGCCGTTCCAGCGCGTCACGATCACGTCGGAGGAGGCCCCGATGCCGAGGGCGAAGCGGCCCGGGGCCGCGTCGGACAGTGCGGCGGCCGTCTGGGCGAGCAGCGCCGGTCCCCGGGTGTAGGCGGGCGCGATGGCGATGCCCAGCCGCAGGCGGGGCTCCCAGGCGGCGGCCAGGGCCAGCGGGGTGAAGCCGTCGGCCCCGTCGACCTCGGCCGACCAGACGTCGGTGTAACCGAGCTCGGCGAGCTGCTCGTACCACTGCCGGTGGGCCGACAGGGGCACGCCGTCGAAGGGAACCGTCATGCCGTAGCGGGCCGGGGGCACGCCGCCCACTGTTGCACCCGCGCTCACCGGTCCACCACCGCGCTCCGGGCGGACCGGGCCCGTGGCCGCGCCCTCGCCGCGGCTCGGGGCGAGGGCGCCGGGGGTCCGGGCAGCCCTTCGAGCACCCGGCGCACGGTGGCCGGGGGACCGGCGACCACCAGGTACTCGCGGTTGCGCAGGTGGGAGACGGTGCCGACCCGGCGCCCGGAGGGGTCGTGGATACCGATGCGGGCCCCCACGTAGCGGGCCGAGTCGTACGCCAGGACGCGCACCTCGGAGTGGTGGGCGCACATCTCCTCGAGCTCCCCGACCGTCACCCACGCCTCGTCGTTGTAGGACAGGATCAGCAGCTCGCAGTCCACGTCGGCCACCACCTTGGCCAGCGCGGCCGGCATCGCCCGCTTGGCGTTGAACGGGCTGCGGGTGGACGGGTCGCGGCTGTCGACCCGCTTGCACGCCACCCCGTAGTGGGCCGGTGCGTCCCAGGCGACCAGCGTCTCCCAGACGTGGTAGTTGGTGAAGTACCGGTGCTGGTTGTAGGGCGGGTCGAGGTAGGCGAGGTCGAAGGACCCGAGGGTGGGGGCGAGCGCGCAGGCGTCGCCGCGCAGCGCCCTCCCTTGGCCGGGAAGGAGGACCGGTGCCCGCAGCTCGAGCGGCCGGTACGAGCGCGGCGCCCACTCCTTCACGTAGGCCATCTGCAGGCCGGTGGTCGAGTCGACCCGGTCGGCCGCCTCGAGCAGGCTGGTCAGCAGGAGCGGCTCGAGCGGGGAGCCGGCGAACTCGTCGGCGATCGCCTGGCGGATGGCGTCCACCCGAGCGCCGTTGTGAGGTTGGAAGAACCGCGAGCGGACGCAGAAGGTCTCGGTGAAGTAGCCGGGCTCCCCGGGGAGGTGCTGGAGGTGGTCGAGGGCGGCCGCCAGCCGGCACCGGTCGACGACCTCGGCGTCGGTCGCCACGTAGGAGCGGGCGAACACCTCGGCGTAGCGGGCCGTGTCCACGGCGGTGACCACGGCGCCCTGCCGCTTGAAGGCCTGGGCTACCCGGGTCGTGCCGGTGAAGAGGTCGAGGGCCCGGCGGGCCCCGGCCGCCCGGGCCAGGTGCTCGAGCACCGGCACCAGTCGGCGCTTGGACCCGAGGTACTTGATCACCGGGCCGCGTCGAACACCCGGCGCAGGTGGCGGCCGATCTCCTCGACCGCCCGCGCCCCCGCCGGCATGGTCGGCCCGGCCGAGAGGAAGCCGTGCAGCTGGCCCTCGTAGCGGTGGGCGACCGTGGGCACCCCGGCTTCCCGGAGGCGCTCGGCGTAGGCCTCCCCCTCGTCGCGCAGCGGGTCGTACTCGGCGGTGAGCACGAGGGCCGGGCATGCGTCGGTCAGCGCCGACCCGTCGGCCCGCAACGGCGAGACCCCGGGGTCGGTCGGGTCCGCCCCGCCGAGGTAGTGGTCCCCGAACCACCGGAGCATGTCGGCGGTGAGGAGGTAGCCGTCGCCCAGCTCGCCGATCGACGGCTGCGACCAGGTGGCGTCGGTGACCGGGTAGACGAGCACCTGGCACGCCAGCCCACCCAGTCGCTGGGCCACCACGGCCGCCAGGTTCCCCCCGGCGGAGTCCCCGCCCACCGCCACCCGGCTGCGGTCGCCGCCCAGCTCGCCGGCCCGCTCGAGCACCCACCCGGTGACCGCCATGGCGTCGTCGAGCGCCGCCGGGAACCGGTCTTCGGGGGCCAGCCGGTAGTCGACGTCGACCACCAGGCAGTGGGCCGCGGCCGCCAGGTCGCGGGCCACCGGCAGCGCCTGGTCGGCGCTCCCGATCACCCAGCCGCCGCCGTGGAGCCACACCAGGACCGGGAGCTCGCCGGTGGCCGGCTCCTCCGGTGTCACCACCAGCGCCGGCACCCCGGCCACCTCCCGGGGCACCACCGAGGCGACGTCCGCCCCCGCGTAGCCGGTGGCCTGGGCGGCGACCGCGGTCACCTCCCGGAGCTGGTCGGGGCTCAGGGTGTGGCCCGGCGGGGCACCCGACTGGCGGACCAGGTCGAGCATCAGCTGTGCCGCCGGGTCGAGTGGCATGTCGAGCGTCCTCCCGAGGTTCCTTCAGGTCGAGTGGCCGAACCCTATCGGTGGCTCTCCGGCCGAGGGGCGACCCGCCGAGGGGTGGCCCGACCGATGGGGCACCGGGGGGGCGTCTCCCTGTTGCCCCACGTCGAATCCTCCGGGTCGGCCGGCCGGCTCCCGGTACGCTCGGTCGGCCGGCCGCGACCCCGCGGCGCGGCGGGGCGGTGACCCGACGATCCGGGCGAGGCGGCGGCCGGAGGGTGCCGGGCGAAGAGGCGAGGAGGAACGGCATGCAGGACGCGGTGCAGGGCACGGTGCTGGCGGTGCTCGAGATCACCCTCGAACCGGGCGAGAGCGTGGTCTCCGAGGCGGGCGAGTTCTCGTGGATGTCCGATGCGGTCGAGATGGCCACCGGGACCGGGGGCGGCGTGGGTGGCCAGGGGGTGATGGGGGCGCTCAAGCGGGTGGCCGGCGGCAGCAGCCTCCTCCTCAACACCTTCACCGCCCAGGGCGGGACGGGGATGGTGGCCTTCGCGGCCAGGCTCCCCGGCCGGATCGTCCCGGTGGAGGTGGGCCCGGGGACCGAGCTGCTCGTCCACCGACACGGCTTCATGGCCGGGACCCCCGGGGTGGAGATCTCGGTCGCCCTGCAGCAGACGTTCCGGGGTGGCATCTTCGGCGGCGAGGGCTTCCTGCTCCAGCGCCTGGCGGGGGCCGGCAAGGCATGGATCGAGCTCTCCGGTGAGATCCGCGCCTACGACCTGGCGGCCGGACAGACCCTGCGGGTCCACCCCGGGCACGTCGGGATGTTCGAGTCCTCGGTCCGCTTCGAGGTGGTGCGGGTGCCGGGGCTGGCCAACCGCTACCTGGGCGCCGACGGCCACCACTTCGTGGTCCTGACCGGACCGGGTCGGGTCCACCTGCAGTCGATGCCCCTGCCGATACTGGCCGGGGCCCTGCGCCCCTACCTCGACCTGGGAGGGGCGGCCGGCCCGCTCGAGGCGGGCGCGGCCGGCGGCGCGGTCGCCGGAGCCCTCGGCAGCCTGTTCAAACGCTGAGAAGCCGCACCGGCGGCTGGTCGATCAGCCGCCGGACACCGGTGGCAGGAGGGCGACCTCGTCCTCCTCGCCGACCGGGGCCCACGGCTCGGCCGGCTCGCCGTTCACCCAAAGCCGGGAGCGCCCCGCCAGGTCGGCGAACGCGGGCCCGAAGCGCTCCGCCGCCGCCGCCAGCACCTCCCCGGCCGTGGCGCCGGTGAGGTCGGCGGCCTCGGTGCCGGCCAGCTGACGGGCCGGGCCGAAGAGCAGCAGCTGCGGCAGCTCAGCCCCCGATCATCGACATGGAGCGGGCCGGGGCCACGAAGCCCGGGTCGTCCATGCCGTGCCCGGCTCGCTTGCCCCAGACGGCGCGGCGGAAGACCCCGGCCAGCTGCCGGTCGTCACCACCGCCGCGCAGCAGGGGCATCAACGAGAGCTCGTCGTCGGAGAAGAGGCAGTTGCGGACCGCACCGTCGGCGGTCACCCGCAGTCGGTTGCAGTCGGCGCAGAAGGGGCGGGTCACGCTGCGGACCACCCCGATCTCGCCCTGCCCGTCGCCGAACCGGAACCGCTCGGCCGGCGCGTGACCGTCCAGCTCGTCGGCCACCGGCTCGAGCGGATGGCGGGCGCCGATCTCCTCGAGCACGCGGTCGCCAGGGACCACCAGGTCCGGGCGCCAAGCCCGGTCGCCGTCGAGCGGCATGAACTCGATGAAGCGGACCGGGCGGCCGGTGCGCCGTGCGAGCTCTGCGAAATCGAGGACTTCGTCGTCGTTCACCCCCCCGATCAGCACCACGTTCACCTTCACCGGCCCGAGGCCGGCCGTTTCGGCCTCGTCCATGGCACGCAGCACGGTCGGCAGGTGGCCGCGGCGGCGGATGGCGGCGAAGCGCTCGGGCTGCAGGGAGTCACAGCTGACGTTGACCCGCTGCAGACCGGCCGCGGCCAACGGGCCGGCCAGCCGCCCGAGGTGCATGCCGTTGGTGGTGAGCGCGAGGTCCTCGAAGCCGAGACCGGCGAGGCGCCCCACCAGCTCGACCACCCCCCGGCGGACCAACGGCTCGCCCCCGGTCAGGCGGACGGTGCGCACGCCGAGCGAGCGGGCCACCCGGCCGATCCGCTCGAGCTCGTCGGCCGAGAGGAGCTCGGCGCCCGGCGTGAAGGTCATGCCGGTCTCGGGCATGCAGTAGACGCAGCGAAGGTTGCAGCGGTCGGTGAACGACAGCCGGAGGTCGTCGTGGACTCGGCCGAACCGGTCGACCAGCGGTCCGTCGGTCGGCATCGGCGCCGCCGGCGGCGAAGAGCCGGACGCACCCGGCCGCCGCCGCGTGGGGGTCTCGACGCGGACGACGGTCATCGGGCGGCGACCACCTGGTTGGCGGCCTCCCCGTTCGGGGTCACGTCCGGTCCGGCCCCCGAGCTGCCGACCACCTCGTCGGCGTCGAGGAGCCAGGCGGTCAACCGCTCGCCGGCCCCCACCCCGTCGCCGTCGGGGACGAAGGCCAGGGCGTCGGCCGGGGCGATGGTGGTGAGCAGGTGCGAGCCCTGCCGCCCGGCTGCCGGGGTGACCGCCACCCGCCCCTCGGGGGTCAGCTTGGCCAGCGAGGGGACCAGGTGCAGCTTGCCGTCAGGGTGGCGGGTGAAGCCGGTGGCGGCCACCGCCTCGACAGCCGGTCGCCACCACCGCCGGTGCCCGGCCATCCGTCGCAGGGCGGGCCGTGCGAACAGCTCGGCGCTCACCAGCGCCGAAACCGGGTTGCCGGGCAGCCCGAACACCGGTAACCCCGGGCGGTCGGCTCCGCGGTCGACGACGGCGAAGGCGAACGGCTTGGCCGGCTTGATCGCCACCTGCAGCCAGCGGTGCGTCGTCGTCGGGACGCGGCCGAGCACGGCGCGGACGATGTCGCGGTCGCCGACGCTCACCCCGCCGGTGGTCAGCACGGCGTCACAGCGGCCGATCGCCGACCGTAGGACGTCGGCCAACACCGCCTCGTCGTCGGGCACCACCCCGAGGTCGAGCACCGGGAGCCCCTCGGCGCGGAGGGCGGCCAGCAGCGCGGTGCGGTTGGAGTCGAGAATGGCCCCCTCGGCCCCGGGCAGGAGCTCGTCCCCGGTGGAAAGCACGCCGACCACTGGTGCGGGGTGGCAGACGGCGCCGGGCAGGCCGACGGCCGCCAGCAGCCCGAGATGGGCGGGGCGCAGCACGGTGCCCGTCGCCGCCACCACGTCGCCCGGCCGCACGTCGTCCCCGGCCCGCCGGACGTGGTCGCCCGCCCCCACCGGCCCGTCGAGGGTCACCGTGCCCCCGACGGTGCTGGTGCGCTCGACCGGCACCACCCCGTCGGCTCCGGGCGGCAGCGGGGCGCCGGTCATGATCCGCACCGCCTGTCCGCGCCGGAGTGTCCCCGCCGCACGGCCACCGGCCATCACCGAGCCCACCACCTCGAGAGTGGTGCGGTCCCCGACGCAATCGGCGGCCATCACGGCGTAGCCGTCCATGGCCGAGTTGTCGAACGGCGGGACGGTGGCGGCGCTCGTGGCGTCCTCGGCCAGCACCCGGCCCAGGGCGTCGGCGATCGGGAGGTGTCGCGGCGCCAGCGGGGGGCAGGCCGACAGGACGAGGGCCCACACCTCCTCGAGCGGCACGAGACCGCTCACTGCGGTGCCTCGTCGAGCACGTGGTCGCAGAGGCCCCAGCCCTCGCCGTCCGACCAGCGCTCGTGCTTCCAGATGGGCACCGTCGCCTTCACGGTGTCGATGCAGAAGCGGGCGGCCTCGAAGGCTTCCTCACGGTGCGGCGCGGCGACCGCCACCACCACTGCGTCCTCGCCCACCTCGAGCAGGCCGGTCCGGTGGACGATGGCCACCCGGCCGAGATCGGGCCAGCGCCGCCTCGCCGCCTCGGCCACCGCCCGCATCCGGCGGACCGCCGGCTCCTCGTAGGCCTCGTAGCGGAGAGAGACCACCCCGGGCCGGCCCTCGCTGTGGTCGCGCACGCACCCCGAGAAGGTCACGACCGCACCGCAGCCGGGCCGGCGAACCCATCCGGCGAGCGCCCCGTGGTCGATCGCGGCGGCCGCCAGCGCCACCCGGACGTCGGGGTCCGCCCGACCGGTCACCGCCCCCGTGTCCTCGACCGCCCCGGCGTCCGTCCCCGGTGACGGCGCCCGCCCGACCGGCCTCACCGCCGCCCCCCGGCGTCCGCCGCCACCGGCGGCTCGGCGAGGTCGAACCCCAGCGCCCGGAGGTCCTCGGGGCCGTCGGCGTCGACGAAGGGCTCGGGGCCGACGCCGGACCAATCTCCCGGGCCGAGCACGATCCCGGGAGGGACGGCTGGCAGGTCGCCGATCGCCCGGCGGCCCAGGGCGGCCCCCTCCGCCGCCGCGGCAAGGTCGGCATGGGCCCAGCGGGCGCAGAGCGGCTGCCGGCGTCCGCCGGGCGCGGGCAGCACCGCCGCGGTCCCCGGCCAGTCGGCGAGCAGGGCCAGCGCGTCGGAGGTGAGCAGCGGCAGGTCGCAGGCCAGGACGACGGCCGGGCCGTGCCAACCCATGGCCCACAGCGCCCGTGCGCCGGCGGCCACCGCGGCCAGCGGTCCCTGGCCGGGCGGGTCCTCCCGCACCGACGCCAGCCCGCTGCGCCCCGGGCCCACCTCGAGCACCGGCCCGGCGGCCCCCGAAAGCAGGCGCCCCAGTCGCACGGCCATCGGCTCCCCGGCGAGGCGAAGGGCGGCCTTGTCCCGGCCCATCCGGCGGCTCGCCCCACCGGTGAGGAGGAGGCCGGCCACCGGGCTCACCCCGCCGTCCCCCCGGCCGGGGTCCGCTCCCAGGTGCCCGAGCGTCCCCCCGACTTGTGCCACAGGGTGAGCTCGTCGAGCCAGGCGGCGGGGTCGGCCCCCTTCAGGGCGGCCACCAACGAGAGGCCGGCGACCGCGCAGGCGGTCAGCGCCTCCATCTCGACGCCGGTGCGCTCCACGACCTCGGCCAGCGCCGTCACCTCGATGCGGTGATCCCCGGGGTGCACCTCCACCAGCAACCGGCTGACCGGGAGCGGGTGGCAGAGCGGGATCAGCTCGGCCGTCCGTTTGGCTGCCTGCACCCCGGCCACCCTGGCCGCCACCAAGGGGTCCGGGTCGCAGTGGGCGAAGACGCCGGCCACCTCCGCGCTCGTGTGGACCACCGCCCGGGCGAGGGCCCGCCGGGCGGTCACGGCCTTGCCGGTCACGTCCACCATCCGCGCATGACCTTGCCGGTCGAGGTGGGTGAAGCTGCCCGCGCGCTCAGCCATGGGCTGCCGCCTCGGGCCGGGCCTGGCTCCGTCGGACCACGCGTGCGGGATGCGCGTAGAGGTTCGCCCGGTCGGCCCGGACGAACCCGGCGAGGGTGACGCCCAGGCGCCTGGCAGTGGCGACCGCCAGGCTCGAGGCCGCCGAGACGGCGACCACCACCGGGATGCCGGCCACGGCGGCCTTCTGCACGATCTCGAAGCTGACCCTTCCCGACACCGCCAGCACGGCGGAGGACAGGGGCAGCCGGCGCTGCAAGGCGGCCCAGCCCACCAGCTTGTCGACCGCGTTGTGGCGCCCGATGTCCTCGCGCACGGCCAGCGGGTCACCGCCGGCGGTGAACAGGCCGGCGGCGTGCAGTCCGCCCGTGTGGTCGAACACCCGCTGGTGCCGCCGGAGCCGGTCGGGCAGCCCGAGGAGCACCTCGTCGGGCACCTCGGGACCGGGTGGAAGTGGCGGGCAGCGCCGGTCGAGCTGCTCGAGGGTGGCGGTGCCGCAGACCCCGCAACTGGCCGACACCGTCGAGAGGCGGCGTCGCGTCAGCGTGCCGGCCAACTCGGTCACGGCCACGGTGACCACGTTGTAGCGCTGAGGGTCGCCCGCCGGGAGGTCGCAGTAGCGGACCTCACGCACGTCGGCCTGGTCGTCGACCAGGCCCTCGCCGATCAGGAAGCCCACCGCCAGCTCGAAGTCGTTGCCCGGGGTCCGCATGGTCACCGCCACCGCCACCGGCTCCGACCCGGCGCCCGGGGCGCCGACCCTGATCTCCATGGGCTCCTCGCCCACCACGTGGTCGGGACGCTCCCGTCGGCCGGCGGCCCCGATCGTGGTCACGAGCACCGGCTCGGACGGTCGTGCCCGACCCCACGGGCCAGCGGGGGCAGCGGCCGGCCCGGCCGGAGGCCGTGGGGGGACCGCCGACGAGGGGACCGCCCCTGTGGTGGTGCTCAATGTTCCCCTCCCGGGTCCGTGCCCTGGCCGTCGGCCGCCGCCTCCCCGGCCAGCCGGGCCGCCAAGCGTCGTGCCTCGTCCACCCCCAACCCCGCACGGCCTGCGAGCCAGGTGCTCAGCGGGGCGGCGGCGCGCTCGGAGGCGTGGGCGGCCGTGCCGGCGAGGTCGAGCAGCGCCTCGACCTCCTCGGGGCTCGGCGGGTCGACGCCGAGCTCGGCGGCGTAGCGCGCCACCCAGCGGGCTCCAGAGCCTTCCACGAGGCCAAACTACCCCGGCGTCGGCGGGCCAACCGCGGCCGGCCGGGGACACCGGGATGGCGGGGCGACCGGCCGGCGGGTCGAACGGCGGTCGCCGGGTGACGGGATGGGGCGCCCGGGTGGGGCGTCGCCCCCGCTCGGGACCGGACGGTCCCGGCGGGAACCCGGTGACCCGGAGGGCGCCCGCTACAGTCCGGGCGGTGGTGTACCTCGCCAAGGTGCTGACGGTGTCCGACCGGACGGCGGCGGGGGAACGCCCCGACGCCTCCGGGCCGGCGGTGGAGGAGCTGCTCGGCCGGCACGGCTTCGAGGTGGTCGACCGCCGTGTGGTGCCCGACGGGATGGAGCCGGTCGGTCGGGCGCTGCGCGACTTGGCGGCCGGCTTCACCGGGGTGGTGGTCACCACCGGCGGGACCGGCTTCGCGCCCTCCGACGTGACGCCGGAGGCCACGGCGGCGGTGCTCGACCGGGAGGCGCCGGGGCTGGCCGAGGCCATGCGGGCCGCCGGGCCTCTCGGGCCGCTGTCGCGCGGGCGCGCCGGGACGGTCGGTACGGCCCTGGTGGTGAACGTCCCGGGCTCGCCCACCGGGGCGGTCGAGTGCCTCGGGGCGGTGCTTCCGCTGTTGCCCCACGCGCTCGACCTGCTCGCCGGCCACCGCCCCCACTGACGCCGGCCACCGGCCCCACTGACGGCCACCGGCCCCACTGACGCCGGCCGCCGGCCCCACTGATCGCCGCCGACCCCACTGGCGCCGGCCGCTGGCCCCACCGGCACGGGCCACCGGCCCCACTGGCGCCGGCCGCCGGCCCCACCGGAACGGGCCTGCCGGCCCCGCGGCCCGGTCCCTCCCGCCGAGGTGGGCGCCGATCGGGTCAGCCGCCGGGTGTGGTGCTGGTCGGAACGCCGCCCGCTCCGGTGTGACGGCCGCCGAGCCCGAGGCTCGCGATGTCGAGCGGGTGGGGTGGGGCTCGGACCCGTACTTTCTCGCCATAGTGGGTGAAGGTGAGGACCCCCGCCTCCCCGCCACTGGTGGCGCGGGCCTCGAGGACGTACGGCGTGCCGGTGGCCGCCACGTAGAGGGTCGTCGTCTCGGACCGCCCACCCGCGGTGGCCCGGCCGACCAACAGCACCACCCGCCGGCCGCCCACCTCGGCGGCGGTCGCCTTGCGCTGCGGGGTGCTGCCGGCGGGGAAGAGCTGGGTCGTGAGGCGGTCGAGCCCGAGGAACTGCGCCAGCGAGGTGAAGTCGGCGTTGCCGGCCGGCGCCTCGATCCACTTGCCGTCCATCCGGGCGGCTTCGGCTCCGGCGCCGTTGGACCGCCAGAACGCGGCGCCGGCCCGCACGTAGACGTCGCCCCCCACCTTCATCACCCGCAGGGTCTGCCCCGCCTGGCGGAAGACCCCCTCGCCGTCGCCGGCCCCGGTGAGGTCGAGGGAGAAGGAGACGGTGGTGGAGGGCTGGGTGATGCGCCCGGCGAGGTGCACCCCCGAGGCGTCGGCCTCGGCCTTCTGCACCGCCGCCAGGATCCGGCTGGCGGTCTCCGAGGCGACGCCGCCACGGGTCGCCGCCCCGGCCGGCGACCCCACCGCACCGGCTGCCGTCGTCCCGCCCCAGGCCAGGGCGACCACCGCGAGGATCGCCCCTGCCCGTGAGCCGGCTC
>DAHUYA010000116.1 GCA_027315445.1 Acidimicrobiaceae bacterium
TCTCGACGGGGGCGGTACCGAGGCGGCGGCCGACTTCGTCGGCCGGATGCGGGCCGCCCTCGACGCCGGGTAGCGGCCGGAGCGGTCGGAGGGCGGCCTCAGGCGGTGGCCGCCCGCCGCCAGAGGTCGATCCCGCCCTCCTCGGCGTGGCGGTCGATCTCGGCCAGCTCCGCGTCGGTGAAGTCGAGCTGCGCCAGGGCGCCCAGGTTCTGCTCGAGCTGCGCCACGGCGCTCGCCCCGATGAGGACGGAGGTCACCCGGCGGTCCCGCAGGGCCCAGGCGATGGCCATCTGGGCCAGTGTCTGCCCCCGCCGGGTGGCGACCTCGTGGAGCGCGCGGACGTGGGCGAGGTTCCGCTCGCTCAGCATGTCGGGGGTGAGCGAGGTCGCCCTGGCGGCGCGCGACCCCTCCGGCACGCCGTGGAGGTAGCGGTCGGTCAGCAGGCCCTGGCCGAGCGGGGAGAAGGCGATGCAGCCGACGCCCTCCGCCTCGAGGACGTCGAGCAGCCCGCCCTCGATCCAGCGGTTGAGCATGGAGTACGAG
Organism: Acidimicrobiaceae bacterium; assembly: GCA_027315445.1. Classification (GTDB taxonomy): domain Bacteria; phylum Actinomycetota; class Acidimicrobiia; order Acidimicrobiales; family RAAP-2; genus DAHUYA01. Next base: position 544 of record DAHUYA010000116.1, read on the forward strand.
GGCTGGTGGATCAGCAGGGGGGTGCCGAGCTGGCGCAGGATGCCCGCCGCCTCGGCGGTTCGGCGGGGCGAGTAGGAGGAGACGCCGGCGTAGAGGGCCTTGCCCTGCTGCACGGCGGTGTGGAGCGCCCCCATGGACTCCTCGAGCGGGGTGCCGGGGTCGGCGCGGTGGTGGTAGAAGACGTCGACGTAGTCGAGCCCCGTCCGCCGCAGGCTCTGGTCGAGGCTGGCCAGCAGGTACTTGCGGGAGCCGCGGTCGCCGTAGGGGCCGGGCCACATGTCCCAGCCGGCCTTGGTGGAGACGACGAGCTCGTCCCGGTGGGCGGCGAAGTCCTCGCGCAGGATCCGGCCGAAGTTGACCTCGGCGCTCCCGTACGGGGGTCCGTAGTTGTTGGCCAGGTCGAAGTGGGTGACGCCCAGGTCGAAGGCCCGCCGCAGGATCGCCCGCTGCACGTCGAGGGACCGGTCGTCCCCGAAGTTGTGCCACAGGCCGAGCGAGATGGCCGGCAGGTCGAGCCCGCTGCGGCCGCAGCGGCGGTAGGTCATCGACCCGTAGCGGTTCTCCGCCGGCACGTGGACCGTCACCGTGTCACCTCGAGATCGGGGGCCGGTCGGTTGCCGGTCGCGTGCACGGCGCTTCTCAGGCGGCCGGCGGCACCAGCACCAGGCAGCCGTTGTGGCCGCCGAAGCCGAAGGAGTTGGACAGCACCGGCCGGGGCTCCCAGGGCCGGGGCTCGCCCCCGACGACGTCGAGCTGGATCTCGGGGTCCGGCTCCTCGAAGCCGTAGGTGTGGGGGATGAGGCGGTGCTCGATGCTGAGCACCGAGGCGACCGCCTCGATGGCCCCTGCGGCGCCGAGGCCGTGACCGATCACGCCCTTGGTGGAGGTCACCGGCGGTCCCGACCCCTCGAACACCTTGTTGATCGCCCGGGCCTCCGCCAGGTCGTTCAGTGGGGTGGAGGTCCCGTGGGCGTTGATGTGCCCCACCTGGGCGGCGGCCAGGTCGGCGTCGGCCAGCGCCAGCTCCATGCAGGCGACCGCCCCCGATCCGTCGGGCGCCGGGGCGGTGATGTGGTGGGCGTCGGCGGTGCTGGCGGCGCCCGCCACCTCGGCGTAGATGTGGGCGCCGCGCGCCACCGCCCGGTCCATCTCCTCGAGCACGAGGGCCGCCGCCCCTTCGCTCATGACGAAGCCGTCGCGCCGGGCGTCGAACGGGCGGGAGACGCCGCTGGTGGACAGGGCGGTCATGTTCGCGAAGGCGGCGATGGCCACCGGGTGGAGCGAAGCCTCGGCACCACCCCCGACGACGACGTCGCACCGGCCCGACGCCACCAGCCGGGCCGCCGCACCCAGGGCATGGGTGCCGGCCGCGCAGGCGGTGGCGATGGTCTCCGACGGGCCGCGCCAGCCCGCCCGCATCGAGATGTTGGCCGCGCCGGCGTTGGCCATCATCATCGGCACGAGGAAGGGGGACACCCGCCGGGCGCCGCGCTCGTTGTAGACGCCGACCTGCTCGGCCAGGGTGTGGAAGCCCCCGACCCCGGTGGCGAACACGGTGCCGGCCCGCGCCGGGTCGGCACCGAGGTCACCGGCGTCGGCCAGGGCCTCCTCCGCCGCCGCCACGCTGAACTGCGCGAAGCGGTCCACCCGGCGCGCCTCTTTCGCGTCGAACCAGCGCGACGGGTCGAAGTCGGGCACCCGGCGCGCACCCTCGACGGTCGGGTGGACCAGCCCTTCCCAGAGGGCGCCGACACCGATCCCGCAGCAGGTGACGGCGCCCAGGCCGGTGACGGCCACCCGACGGCCCCGGACGGGTCCCTCGGGGCCGACGCCGAGCAGCATCAGAGCTTGCCCGAGATCAGGTCGAAGGCCTGCCCCACCGTGGTGATGTCCTCGAGCTCGGTCTCCTCCACGGTGACGTCGAACGCCTCCTCGAGCGCCATCACCAGCTCGACCAGGTCGAGGCTGTCGGCATCGAGGTCGTCGGCGAAGCTCGCCTCCTTGGTCACCTTGTCGGCCGGCACCTGCAGCACCTCCACCGCGCACTCTCGGAACTTCTCGAATGCCGCGTCGCTGTCCACGTCCTGGCTCCTTTGCTCTCCGGTGGCCACCGGTGCTCTCCGGCGGTGTCCTCTCGGGTGCTGCTTCGCCGTCGGTCCGGCTCCGGTCGAGGCTACCGCCCCGGCCGAGGTGCCTCGCCCGACCGGCACCGTCAGAGGCCCATGCCCAGCCCGCCGTCGACCGGGAGCACGGCGCCGGTGACGTAGCTCGCGTCCTCCGAGCACAGGAAGCCGATGCACGCCGCCACCTCCTCGGGCGTGGCGGCCCGGCCGAGGGGCACCATGGCCGTCAGCTGGGCGAACCGTTCCCCGCCGAGGGCGGCGGTCATGTCGGTGGCCACGACGCCCGGGGCGACCACGTTGACCGTGATGCCCCGGCTGGCCACCTCGCGGGCGAGGGCCCGCGCCATCCCGACCATCCCGGCCTTGGTGGCCGCGTAGTTGACCTGACCGGGGACACCGAGGAAGGCGCCGACCGACGAGACGAAGACCATGCGGCCCCGTCGGAGCCGGATCATCTTGGACACCGCCCGTCGGGCCACCCGGTAGGCACCGGTCAAGTTGGTGTCGACCACCTCCTGCCAGAGCTCCTCGCCCATGCGCACCAGCAGCGCGTCACGGGTGATGCCGGCGTTGGCCACCACCACCTCGGCCGGGCCCCAGTGCTCCTCGAGGGCGACGAAGGCGGCTTCCACCTCCGCCGGCTCGGTGACGTCGCAGCGCAGGGGCAGGTACCGCCGGCCGTCCCCCCGGGGCGCCTCCGGCGGGTCGCCCCGGTGCGTGACCGCCACCCGGTCACCCCGGGCGTGGACCCCGGCGGCGCACGCGGCCCCGATACCGCGTGCGCCCCCGGTCACCAGGACCACCCGGCCCTCCCCGGTCTCTGCGGCGGCGTGGCCGGGCGCCGTCCGCTCGGGGGTCACCCGGCGTCGCCCAGGACCCGGAGCCAGAGGAGCGGCTGGCCCTCCTGCACCCGCTCACCGGATGCGGCCAGCCACCGCACCACGCGGCCGGCGAAGGGGGTCCGGACCTCGGCCACCCCGACCCGCCCGACGAGGTCGCCGACCGTCACCCTCGACGGCTCCTGGTCCCCCCCGCCGTCGGTGCCCGGGAGGAGCCCGGTGCCCGGCGCGGCCAGCGTCTGCTCGGGGACGAAGATGCCGGCACTCGGGCTGACCACGACCCGCTCGGACATGTAGAGGTGCTCGCCCTGGTGGGCATGGGCGTCGGCGGTCCCGTCGGAGCCGATGGTGTCGATCAGCGTGTCGAGGTCGTCGGGGGTGGCCACCGACAGCGCGTGCAGCTCGGGGACCACCCTGCGTGCCAGGCCGCTCAGGACCCCGCCGGGACCGAGCTCCACCAGGGTGGTGGCCCCGAGGCCGGCCAGCGTCTCGAGCGACTGGCGCCAGCGCACCGGGCTGCAGAGCTGCGCCGACAGCAGGCCCGGCCACTCGCCCGGGTCGCTGTGCACCCTGGCGTCCACGTTCGCCACCACCGGCACCTCGGGGGCGAGGAAGGTGGCGTCGCCGAGGGCCTTGCGCAACGGGGGCCGCGCCGCGGTCATCAGCGGCGTGTGGAAGGCGCCCGACACCGGGATGGGCAGCACGCGGCGGGCTCCCAGCTCCTTGGCCAGTGACGAGGCCTTGGTGACGGCGTCGGCCGTACCGGCCACCACCACCTGGCCCGGGGCGTTGTAGTTGGCCACCCAGACGTCGCCCTCGGCGCGCTGGCAGGCGGCCTCGGCGTCGTCGTCGCTGATGCCCAGGAGGGCCGCCATGGTGCCGGGGGCGTCCTCGCCTGCTCGGGCCATGGCGTCGCCGCGGGCGCACACCAGCCGGATGCCGTCCTCGAAGGAGACGGCCCCGCTGGCCACCAGGGCGGTGTACTCGCCGAGGCTGTGCCCGGCGCACGCGGCGGGGGACAGGCCGAGGCGCTCGACCGCGTCGAGCACGACCAGGCTCTGGACGAAGGTGGCGAGCTGGGCGTTGGCGGTCTGGGTGAGCTCCTCCATCGGAGCCTCGAGGAGGAGCGTCGACAGGTCCCGCCCGCTCTCCGACGCCTCGGTGACCACCTCCCACGACGGATGGTCGACCCAGGGCCGGCCCATGGCCGACCGTTGCGACCCCTGCCAGGGGAAGGTGAAGACAAGCACGACCACTCGACTCCAGGGGGATGGCGGGCGGCGGCCCGCCGCGGCCGGACGGTCCGGGCCGCGTGACGCCAGTGTGGCACGGCCGACGGTGCGGCTTCTCGTTGCCCCGGGGTCACCGATCGGCCCGGGGGCGCCGGTCGGCCACGGGTAGGGTCGGCCGGGTGGACGCCGCCGTGGTGCAGCTGGCCGCCGGGCTCGAGAAGGAGCGGAACCGCCGCCGGGCGGTCGAGGCGGTCCGCGCCGCGGCCGGCGACGGCGCCGGGCTGGTGGTGCTGCCCGAGGCGGCCATGTGCGGCTTCGGGTCCCCGACCACGCCGCTCGCTCCGTTGGCGGAGGCGCTCGAGGGGCCCTTCGTGACCGCACTCCACGACGTGGCGGCTGCGACCGGCGCCATCGTGGTGGCCGGCATGTTCGAGAGGACGGGCCCGGGCCCGGGTGACCCCGGTGGCCGGGTCCACAACACCCTGGTGGCGGTCGGGCCGGACGGTCTCCTGACCGTCTACCGCAAGCTCCACCTCTACGACGCCCTGGGCTGGTGCGAGTCGGCGCGGGTGGCGCCCGGGGAGGCGGGACCCGACGCCCTGGCGCTCGTCGCGACCGGCGGGGTCGTCGTCGGGCTCCTCACCTGCTACGACCTGCGGTTCCCCGAGCTGGGGCGGGCGTTGGCGGTCCGCGGCGCCACCGTGCTGGCGGTGCCGGCGGCCTGGGTGGCCGGGCCCCGCAAGCGGGAGCAGTGGGGCGACCTCTTGCGCGCCCGGGCGATCGAGAACACCGCCTACGTGCTGGGCGCCGCCCAGCCGGCGCCCGAGTACACCGGGTACAGCACGGTGGTCGACCCGGCCGGGATGGTGCTCGCCGAAGCGGATGCGACGGCGGACGGGGTGCCCGAGGGCATGCTGCGGGCGTCGTTGCGGGCCGAGAGGGTGGCCGAGGTGCGTGCGGGGATGCCGGTGCTCGAGGCCCGCCGGTTCGACGTGGTGCCGCGGGAAGTGTGAGGGTGCCCGGAGCGGGACTCGAACCCGCACGCCCTCTCGGACAGAGGCTTTTGAGGCCTCCGCGTCTGCCATTCCGCCATCCGGGCCGGATGGGCGAGCCTACCGCCGGGGGTTGCCCGCCCCGCGGGTCCCGTCCTCCGGTGACCCGCGGGGCGGCAGGGCCGCCCTTGGCCGGACGGCCTCGGGCAGGGCGGCCTGCGGCCGCGGCACGATGAAGCTGGAGGGTCTGGCCCTGCACCGGGTGGGGCTTCGGATGCGGAGGTCGGTGGGGACGTCCGCCGGCACCCATCGCGAACGCCCCGTCCTCTTCGTGCAGGTGGTCACCGACGAGGGGGAGGGGTGGGGGGAGTGCGGGGCCCTGGCCGGGGGCACGCCGGTCGACCCGCCGCTCGAGCGGCTGTGGGGCGACCTCACCTCGGGAGGGGCCGACCGGCTGCTGGTCGCCGCCCGCGCCCGGGGGGGCCGGCTGCCCGCCTCCTCGCAGGTGCAGTCGCTGTTCAACGCCGACCCCGCCGGTCAGCTGGCATCGGGGGCCATGGAGATGGCCCTGCTCGACGCAGAGCTCCGGTCGGCCGGGCGGTCGCTGACCGAGCACCTCGGCGGCAGCGTCAACGGCGCCGGGGTGCCGGTGGGCGCGGTGGTCGGCATCCCGCCAGACCACCGGCTCGACCTGGTGCTGGCGGCCGTCGACGACCTGGTGGAGGCCGGTTGCCGGCGGGTCCGGCTGAAGATCGCGCCCGGCTGGGACGTGCAGCCCCTGGCCGCGGTCCGCCGGGCCCATCCCGGGCTGGCCCTGCAGGCCGACGCCAACGGCGCCTACCGCTGGGGGGCGACCGGGGTGCGGGACGCCCGCCGCCTCGTGGCCCTCGACCGTTTCGGTCTTGTGTGCCTCGAGCAGCCCCTGCCGGCCCCCGACCTCCCTTCCCACGCCGAGCTGGCAGCCCTCCTCGAGACGCCGGTCTGCCTCGACGAGTCCCTCGGATCGCACCGTCGGCTGGTCGACGCCCTCCGCTACGGGGCATGCGAGGTCGCCTGCCTGAAGCCGGCCCGGTTGGGCGGTATCGAGGCCGTCCGCCAGGCCCAGGCGCTCTGCCTGTCGTCGGGGGTGCCGGCCTTCGTCGGCGGGCTCTTCGAGACCGGGCTCGGTCGGGCGGCCAACGCGGCCGCCGCCACGCTGCCCGGGTTCACCCTGGCCGGCGACCTGACCTCGCCGGACGAGTACCTCGAGGTCAACCCCTGTCCCTACCCGGAGGTCCGAGGTGGCCGGCTGCACCCCCCGGCGACCCCGGGGGTGGGCAGCGCCCCCGATCCCGAGGTGCTCGACCGGTACGGGCTCGAGCGGGTCTGGATCCCCTACGACGGCTGACCCGGCCCGGCGTACAATCGTCCGTCCATGCAACGGTTCCTCCTCGAGCGCCGGATCCGCGACGTCCACGCCCGGCTGACCCGCGCCCGGGCCGAGCTGGCGGTGCTCGACGAGCAGCTGGCGGTCGTGTCCGACGAGGCCGAGGACGCCAGGCTGCGCTCCCTCGTCTCGGAGACGCCGCTGGCCGCCCACGAGTACGGCGAGGTGCGCCGGCACGTCGACGCCATGGCCCGGGCCAGGGAGTCGCTGGTCCGCCAGGTGGACGAGCTGAGCCGCCGGCGGGACGAGCTGCTCGGCCACGTCGGGACCGAGCGTTGAGCGCCCTCGCCGGGGGGGAGGCGCCGGCCCGGGTGGTGATCGCCGAGGACGAGGCCATCATCCGGCTCGACCTCAAGGAGATCCTGCTGTCGGCGGGCTACGACGTGGTGGGGGAGACGGGCCGGGGCGACCAGGCGGTGGAGCTGGTGGAGCGGCACCAGCCCGACCTGGCCATCCTCGACATCAAGATGCCCGGCATGGACGGCGTGCGGGCGGCCCGGGAGATCACCAGCCGCCACCGGGTGGCGGTCCTGGTGCTCACCGCGTTCAGCCAGCGGGACCTGATCGAGGACGCCCGGGACGCCGGTGTGGCCGCCTACCTGGTGAAGCCGTTCCGCCGCGAGGAACTCCTCCCGGCCATCGAGGCGGTGCTCACCCGGTGCCGGCAGGAGTGGGCGATCGACGCCGAGGTGGAGTCCCAGGACGGCCCGGGCGGCGGGGGTGACCCGGAGCGTCGGGCCGAGGACAAGATCGAGACCCGTCGTCTGGTGGAGCAGGCCAAGGGACTGCTGATGGACCGCCACGAGATGGAGGAGCCGGAGGCGTTCGGCTTCATCCAGCGGACCGCCATGCGGACCCGGGGACGAATGCGAGACGTCGCCCGGCAGGTCCTCGACGGCGAGCTCCGGCCCTGATCCGATGAGCCGGCGTCCGGGTCCGAGCGCCCCCGGCCCGCTGTTCCTGCTCGACGGCATGTCGCTGGCCTTCCGGGCCTACTTCGCCCTCCCCCCGGACCTGGCGACGTCCTCCGGGGTGGTCACCAACGCGGTCCACGGGTTCACCTCGATGGTGGTGATGATCGTCCGCGAGCACCGGCCCGGGGCGCTGGCGGTCGCCTTCGACCTCCCCGGCCCCACCTTCCGTGACGAGCTGGTGGAGGAGTACAAGGCGGGGAGGGCGGAGACCCCCGACGACCTGCTGCCCCAGTTCACGATGATCCGACGGGTCCTCCACGCGCTCGGGGTGCCGGTGATCGGCGCCCCCGGCTACGAGGCCGACGACGTCCTGGCCACCCTGGCCACCCAGGCCAGGGACCGGGGGTCGGACGCGGTGGTGGTCACCGGCGACCGCGACTGCTTCCAGTTGGTACAGGACCCCCACCTGCGGGTCCTGTACAACCGGCGGGGGGTGAGCGACTACTCCCTCTACGACGAGGCAGGGATCGTCGAGCGGACCGGGGTGAGGCCGGCCCTCTACCCGATGCTGGCCGCGATGCGCGGGGACCCGTCGGACAACCTGCCGGGCGTGCCCGGCGTGGGCGAGAAGACGGCGGCCAAGCTCCTCACCACCTACGGCGACCTCGACGGCATCTTCGACAACCTCTCGGACCTCAGCCCGAAGCTCCGCCAGAGCCTGACGGAGAACGAGGCAAGGGTGCGGGCCAACCACGCCGTCATGCAGCTGGTGCGCGACGTGCCGGTCGACGTCACCTTGGACCAGCTGGCCCTGGGCGGCTGGGACACCGCGGTCGCCCGGGCGACCTTCGCCGAGCTCGAGCTGCGGACCCTCTGGCGTCGGGTGGCCGCCCTGCTCGACGACGGGAGCTTCGGGGCGCCGGCGCCGGGCTCGGAGCCGCTGGACGCGGCTGCCGAGCAGGCGACCTCGATCGCCGTCGACGGTGGGCGCGACGCCGACTCGTCTCCTGCCGATGCGCTCGGCGGGGTCGGGGCGACGGCCGGGACGGGGGGGCCGGTCATCGGTGGCCCGATCTCGGTGGCGCCCCTGCTCCTCGCGGTCGCCCGGCCGGACCGGGCCGAGGAGGCGGTGGCGGCGATCGGGCGCCTCGGGCCCGACCCCGTGGCGCTGGTCGGCTGCTGGTCGGGGGACCCCGGCCGTTCGGTGCTCCGGGGCGTGCTGCTCACCTCGGTGCCGCCGGGTCCCGGCGCGCTGTGGCTCGAGGCGGCCCTGCTCGGACAGCAGCCGGTGGCCGCAGCGGCCGGCACCCTGCTGGCGGAGGTGCCGGTGGTGGGCCACCAGGTGAAGGAGGCGCTCCGCTCGCTGCTCCCGCTGGGCATCGACGCCCGCCGGGTGGTCATGGACACCGCGGTCGCCTCCTACCTGCTCGACCCCTCGAGCGGCGACTACGCGCTGGAGGCGATCATCGCCGGCCGGGCCGGGGGGCCCGGTGGCGCCGAGCGCGCCGCCGAGGGGGGTGGGGACTGGGCCAGCGCCGACGGCGAGCAGGGGACCGGGGGACCGGCGCCGGGGGCGACGGGCGAGCGGTCCCGGTCGAAGGTGGGTGGGGCCCAGCAACTGGCCCTCGACACCGGCGTTGGCGACGGGGAGGGGCCGGACCCGGCCGAGGTCGCCTGCACGGAGGCCGCCACGGTGCTCCAGCTGGTTGCGCCGCTGCGCGACCGCCTCGAGGTCGAGGGCCTGACCTCCCTGCACGACGAGGTCGAGGCGCCGCTGGTGCGCGTGCTGGCGCGGATGGAGGTGGCCGGCATCCGAGTCGACACGGCGGAGCTCCGCCGTATCACCGACGGGTTGGTCGCCGACACCCAGTCCCTGGTGGCCGAGGTGCACCGCCTGGCCGGCCACGAGTTCAACGTCAACTCGACGCCGCAGCTGCGGGCCGTGCTCTACGACGAGCTGGGGCTCACCCCGGGGCGAAAGACCAAGACCGGCTACTCGACCGACGCCGCCACCCTCGAGTCGCTGCGCGAGGACCACGGCATCGTCGACGCCCTGCTCCGCTACCGGGAGCTCGAGAAGCTCCGCTCGACCTACGGCGAGGCCCTCCTGGCCGAGGTGGCTGACGACGGGCGCATCCACGCCTCCTTCCGTCAGACGGTCGCCCGGACCGGTCGGCTCTCCTCGGAGCGCCCCAATCTCCACAACATCCCGGTGCGGACCGAGGCCGGCCGACAGCTCCGCCGGGCCTTCGTGCCGGCCGAGGGGGCCCGGTTCCTGGTCGCCGACTACGACCAGATCGAGCTGCGGGTCATCGCCCACCTCTCGGGCGATCCCGGGCTGCTCGACGCCTTCACCTCGGGCACCGACATCCACCGGGCCGTGGCCGCAGGGGTCTACGGGGTACCGGTCGAGGAGGTGACCCGCAGCCAACGGGAGCGGGCGAAGATGGTCTCCTACGGCCTGGCCTACGGCATGGAGGCGTTCGGGCTGGCCCGGCGGCTCTCCACGGGGGTGGAGGAGGCGCGCGAGATAATGGACCGCTACTTCCGTGCCTTTCCGGAGGTGCGGGCCTACATGGACGCCACGGTGGCCGAGGCCCGGTTGCGGGGCTTCACCCGCACGGCGCTCGGGCGCAAGCGGCCCCTCCCGGACCTGGCGGCGCGGAACCGCCAGGTGCGGATGGCCGCCGAGCGCCAGGCCATGAACGCGGGAATCCAGGGTCTGGCGGCCGACCTGTTCAAGACCGCCCTGGTTCGTCTCGACGCCGCCCTCGAGCAGCAGGAGCTGGCCAGCCGGCTGGTCCTGCAGGTCCACGACGAGGTCATCCTCGAGGTGGTGGACGGTGAGGAGGACCGGGCGGCTGCGCTGACGCGCCAGGCCCTGACCGGGGCGGCCGAGCTGTCCGTCCCCCTCGAGGTGTCCATGTCGTGGGGCGATTCCTGGGCGGAGGCCAAGGGAGGTTGAGCCCGGCCGGGCCGCAGGAGGGCGGTGGTAATCTGTTTGCCCTGGCTGGCGCCGGCTGCCAGACCCTGTCCGCGAGCTGATCCCGGCGCGATCGTGTCCCTGCCCGAGCGGGGATGGCAATGAGAAAGCGAGCAGTCCCGAATGCCCGATGGTTCCGCAACCGCCCTCCTGTCCGACGAAGCCATGGGGAGCTTCGACGAAGAGGGCAACTACATCCCCCGACCGATCACCGAGGACGACCTCCAGGGGGCGTCGCTCGAGGACGTGATGGCCGGCACCATCGTCGAGTTCGACGACGGTGACCTGGTCGAGGGGACGGTGGTCAAGATCGACCGCGACGAGGTCCTCCTCGACATCGGCTTCAAGTCCGAAGGCGTCATCCCGGCCCGGGAGCTGTCGATCCGCAACGACGTGCACCCGGACGAGATCGTTTCCCTCGGGGACCACGTCGAGGCGCTGGTCCTGCAGAAGGAGGACAAGGAAGGCCGGCTGGTCCTCTCCAAGAAGCGGGCCCAGTACGAGCGGGCCTGGTCCACCATCGAGAAGCTCAAGGAGACGGACCAGGTGGTGAAGGGCCCGGTGATCGAGGTCGTGAAGGGCGGCCTGATCGTCGACATCGGCCTGCGGGGCTTCCTGCCCGCCTCCCTGGTCGAGCTCCGCCGCGTTCGCGAGCTGCAGCCCTACGTCGGCCGGGTGATCGAGGCCAAGATCATCGAGCTCGACCGGAACCGGAACAACGTGGTGCTGTCCCGCCGGGCGTGGCTCGAGGAGGCGCAGAAGGAGCAGCGCGGCGACTTCCTGGCCAACCTCAAGCCGGGTGAACGTCGCCGGGGGGTGGTCTCCTCGGTGGTCAACTTCGGCGCCTTCGTGGACCTGGGCGGCATGGACGGCCTGGTCCACGTCTCCGAACTGAGCTGGAAGCACGTCGACCATCCGTCGTCGGTCGTGCAGGTGGGCGACGAGATCGAGGTGGAGGTGCTCGACGTCGACCTCGAGAAGGAGCGGATCAGCCTGTCGCTCAAGGCCACGCAGGCCGACCCCTGGCAGGAGTTCGCCGACAGCCACCAGGTGGGGGAGCTCGTCTACGGCCGGATCACCAAGCTCGTGCCGTTCGGCGCATTCGTGCAGGTGGGCGACGGCATCGAGGGCCTGGTGCACATCTCGGAGATGGCCGCCCACCACGTCGACCTGCCCGAGCAGGTGGTCAACCCGGGCGAGGAGCTGTGGGTGAAGATCATCGACATCGACCTGCAGCGCCGGCGGATCAGCCTGTCGATCAAGCAGGCCGCGGAGGGCGGCGAGGTGTCGGAGGAGTACCGCGAGGCCTTCGGCGAGCACGCCTACGACGCAGAGGGCAACTACATCGGCGCCTTCGACTACTCCGACACCGAGTTCACCCCCGAGACCGAGGCCCAGGCCGCGTGGGCGGAGGAGTTCGTCAGCGAGGCGTCGGCTGCCCCGGCCGCCGCCGATCCCGTCGGAGCGGCGGGCGAGACGGGGGAGACGGACCAGCCGGCGGCCGCTGCGGCGGAGAGCGCCGAGATGGGCGTCGGCACGGCGGAGGGCGTCGAGATGGGTGCCGAGCCGGCGGAGGGCGTCGTGTCGGCGGAGAGTGTCGTGTCGGCGGAGGGCGTCGGCACGGCGGAGAGTGTCGAGCCGGCGGAGGGCGTCGAGCCGGCG
>DAHUYA010000127.1 GCA_027315445.1 Acidimicrobiaceae bacterium
CGTTTGGTCGCCGCGTACCACCAGTCGGTCGCCACGCTGAACCTCCTGCGGGCCTTCACCAAGGGCGGGTTCGCCGACCTGAGCCAGATCCACGCCTGGAACCAGGAGTTCGTCGCCACCTCTACCGAAGGGCGGCGCTTCGAGGACATCGCCGAGGGCATCGACCGCGCCCTGCGCTTCATGGACGCCTGCGGCATCAACCTCTCGGACGAGGACACCCTCCACCAGGTGGACTTCTGGACCAGCCACGAGGCCCTCATCCTCGATTACGAGGAGGCGCTCACCCGGCGCGACTCGCTGACCGGCGGGTGGTACGACTGCTCGGCCCACATGCTCTGGGTCGGCGAGCGGACCCGCCAACCCGGCGGTGCCCACCTCGAGTTCCTCTCGGGTGTCCGCACTCCGGTGGGGTGCAAGATCGGACCCACGGCCACACCCGAGGAGGTCCTCGACCTGTGCGGACGGCTCAATCCCGAGCGCCTTCCGGGCCGGCTGACGCTCATCACCCGCTTCGGCGTCGACGCCATCGACGACCGTCTGCCGCCCCTCCTCCAGGCCGTGGAGGGAGCCGGCCACCCGGTGGTGTGGGTGTGCGACCCCATGCACGGCAACACCTTCACCGCCGAGGGGGGCCAGAAGACCCGGCGGTTCGACGACATCATCGGCGAGCTCCAGAGCTTCCTGCGGATCCACCGGGCCACGGGCACGTGGCCGGGCGGCGTCCACGTGGAGCTGACCGGGGACGACGTGACGGAGTGCCTCGGCGGGGTCGAGCGCATCGTGGAGGGCCAGCTCCACCAGAACTACACGACCACCTGCGATCCCCGGCTCAACGCCCGCCAGGCGCTCGACCTGGCCTTCCGCATCGCCGAACTGCTGCGTTCCTGACCGCGAAGAGGCCATTGACCGGGCGCGCCAGGACCACCACAATTGGACCACCGCACCGGCCGCGGGCCTCGGGCCCGCAGCGCCCGAACCCTGGAGCCCTCCTCACCCATGCACCCCGTCGCGCCCCCCGCCGTGCCGCCCTCCCGTCGTCGCTCGCGCTCGATCCTGGCCGCCCTCCTGCTCGTGCTGGCCGGCCTCGTGGTCGACACCGTGGCCCAGACGGCGGCGACACCCGGCCGTGCCGGCGCGGCGCCCGGCGGTCGGGCCCCCGCCTACTGGCTGGTGGCCCGGGACGGCGGGATCTTCTCCTTCGGCGGGGTCGGCTTCTACGGGTCGATGGGCGGCGTCCACCTCAACCAGCCGGTGGTGGGCATGGCCGCCACCCACGACAGCGGGGGGTACTGGGAGGTGGCGGCCGACGGCGGGATCTTCAGCTTCGGTGACGCCGGCTTCTACGGGTCGACCGGGGCGCTCCACCTCAACCAACCGGTGGTGGGCATGGCGCCCACGCCCGACGGCGGCGGGTACTGGCTGGTGGCGGCCGACGGCGGGATCTTCGCCTTCGGCGACGCCGGCTTCCACGGGTCGCTCGGGGGCGTGCCCCAGCGCTGGCCCGTCGTGTCCATGACGGCGACCCCGGACGGCGCCGGGTACTGGTTCACCAACGCCAACGGGGGGGTGACCGCCTTCGGGGATGCCACCTACTGGGGCTCGGCGCCCCAGGTGCTCGACCAGCCGGTGGTGGCCATGACCCAGGCCGCCGGCAACGGCACCTTCACCGCCTCGGCCTTCCCGTCGGGAACCTTCGGCTACGACATCTCGAACTGGCAGTGCGGCAACGAGCCGCCCGCGCCCCACACCCTCGGGATCGTCGAGGTGGAGGGGGCGTCGTTCGGCACGGTCAACCCGTGCCTGGCCCAAGAGGCGGCGTGGGCCGGGGGCGGGCTCAACCTCTACGTGTACCTGACCTACGGCGGGGCGCCGAGCTCGACCGACCCGGCCTGTGCCACCTCCTACGCCCCGACCATCTGCAACTTCGGCTACAGCGCCGCCCAGGACGCCTTCGCCAAGGCCCAGGCCGCAGGCGTCAACACCTCGGTGGCCTGGTGGCTCGACGTCGAGAGCGACCCGTCGTGGTCGACGGACACGCAGGCCAACGCCGCCCTCGTCCAGGGTGCCCTCCAGGGCCTGCAGGCCGAGGGGCTCAACAGCGTGGGCATCTACGCCAGCCCGGGATCGTGGCCTGGGATCGTGGGGAACTACCAGCCGGCCGTCCCCTACTGGGCCGCCGACTGGGGCATCGACCCGGCCGTCACCTGCGGCAACATCCACACCCGTTGGCCGGGCCTCCCGACCGGACCGGTGCAGATCGTCCAGTACAGCTCACCCAGTTCGGTGTTCCCACTGGGCGGGATGGACACCGCCTTCGACAACGACTACGCCTGCTGACCCCCGACGGCGCCCACCACCGGTGCCTCCCCACCGACGCCCGGACGCCCGAGATGATGGGCACCGTCGTTGTAGCCGAGGAGCCGCCACCGGCCGCCGTCGACCTCCCAGGTGGTGAGGGACGCGTGCTGGGTGCGCAGTTGCAGGCGCGCCCCGGTCAGCCCGCCGGCCACGGGCACCTTGGCCAGCAGCGAGGCCTCCACCACCCCGGCGTGACAGGCCACCACCACCAGCTCGCCCGGGTGCCGGGCGACCACGGCGTCGAGGGTGGCGTCGACCCGACGGACGAACCCGGTCCAGCTCTCGCCGCCGGGGGCGATCGGCCGGCCGGGGTCGGCGTCCCAGTCCGGCACCCCGAAGCGTTCGGCGAAGGCACCCCACTCGAGGCCGTCGGCCGCGCCGGGATGGAGCTCGCAGAAGCCGCACTCCTCGACCGGTCCGGGGGGACGGGCGCCCGGGGCGGCCAGGGCCGGGGCCAGGATGCGGGCCGTCTCGACCGCCCGGGGCAGGATGCTGGCGTAGAGGGCGTCGGTGCCGGCCAGCTCCCCCGTCTCGGCCAGCCGGTCGGCCAGGACCGTCGCCTGGGCCCTCCCCCGCTCGGTCAGCCCGGTGCACCCGAGGGTTCCGCCGCACACGCCCGAGACGTTGCAGACGGCCTCGCCGTGGCGGACCAGGACGAGCCGGGTGGCGGTGGGCGACGGAGCACCGCTGGTACGGATGCCGGCCGGCGGTTCCTCGGGGGACGGGCCCTCGGGCGCACCCGTCCCGGCGCCGGCGAGGGCGTCGAAGCCGGCACCGCCGACGCTCACGCCAGCTCCCCCACGAACCGCTCGAGCTGGCGCAGCGTGCGGCACTCGACGACCTCGTCGCAGAAGTTGGCGTACTCCCCGACGATCGAGTCCCCCGAGTTCCAGTAGGCCCGGGGCTCGGGGTTGAGCCAGTAGACGTGGCGGGCCCGGGCCCGGAGCTCCTTGACCACCCACGCCGCCGAGGCATGGTAGTTGTTCCGGGCGTCACCCAGCAGGAGCACGCTGGTGCGCGGGGTGAGCTCCTCCCCCCACCGCTCCCAGAACACGGTGAGGGCGTGCCCGTAGTCGGAGTGGCCGTCGACCCAGACCACGTCGGCCTCCGTGTTGATCCGGTGGACCGCTTCGGCCGGGTCGTCCACACCGTCGAAGTACTCGGTGACCTCGTCGACGCCGTCGATGAAGACGAAGCTCCGGACCTTGGAGAACTGGGCGCTGATGGCGTGCACCAGGTGGAGGGTGAATCGGGCGAAGGAGGCGACCGAGCCCGAGATGTCGGCGATGACCACGATCTCGGGCTTGGCCGGGCGCGGGTAGCGGAACTTGGGCTCGACCGGCACCCCGCCCGTCGACAGCGAGTGGCGGACCGTGGCCCGGAAGTCGAGGGCGCCCTTGCGCCCGTGCCGCCGCTTGCGGGCCAGGCGCACGGCCAGCTTCCGCGACAGGGGCTGGAGCGACCTGCGCAGGGCGCCGAGCTCGTCCCGGGTGGCGTGCATGACGTCGATGTCCTCGGGCAAGGGCTTGCGGATCGACCGGGCCAGGGCCTCGCTGCCGCGATCCTCGACCAGGCGACGGCGGATCTCGGCCTCGATCTCCTTGCGGAGCTGGTCGATGCGGGCCTGGTACTCGTCGCGCAGCAGGCGTTCCTCGAGCGCCGTGAGGGGCACGCCGGCGCCGTCACCCCCGCCGTCGACCTCGCCGTGAGCCGCTGCGCTCTGCCGGGACGCCTCGACCAGGCGGTCGAGCACCTTGTCGAGGTCGAGGTTCCGGAGGGTCCGGTAGAGGTAGTAGGTGCCGCCGACCGGCCGGCCCGCCTCCATGCCCGCATAGCGCGACACGGCCTGGCGGGCCACGGCCGCCACCAGGGAGCGGTTGGCCCCGAGCAGGGCCTGGTAGAGCAGGTCGGCGATCTCTTCGGCCGTCATGCCCTCGCCGCCGCCTCCCTGGCCCCGGCCGTGACGGCCGCCCTGACCGGGCAGGTCGTCGGCGCCGGTGTCGGTCGTCCGCTCCGATCGCTCCCCGTCGCCGTCGGCCCCGTCCGCGTCGATGCGGAATTCCGGGCCGCGCAGGGCGAAGTAGATCTCGAAAGCCGTCTCGTAGGCCGGCCAGTGGGTCGACGACTTCACCAGGCTGGCCCCGAGGGTGTACTTGAGGGCCTCGCGGTCCTCGAGGGGCACGTGGCGCAGGGTCTCGGCCGCGTCGAGATGCTCGGTGAGCGACACCGGGATGCCGGCGGCACGCAGCTCGGCGATGAAGCCGGTGAGGAGGTCGAGCACGGTCGGACCGTCCGCTCAGTCGGGCGACTCCACCCCGGCCAGCTCCTTCTCGGCCCGCTCGATGTCCGAGCGGTACTTGAGCAGGATGTGGAGGGTGTCGCGGGCCTGGTCGACGTCGACGGAGGCGATGCCCAGCACCACGAGGGTGCGGGCCCAGTCGAGGGTCTCCGACACCGACGGGGCCTTCTTCAGCTCGAGGGTCCGGATCGACCGCACGATGCGGGCGACCTGGTCGGCGAGGGCCTGGCTGATCCCGGGCACCCGGGTCTCGATGATGGACCGCTCGCGCTCGAGGTCGGGATAGTCGATGTGCAGGTAGAGGCAGCGACGCTTCAGGGCCTCCGAGAGCTCGCGGGTGGCGTTGGACGTCAGGAAGACGAGTGGGATCTGGTGGGCCCGCACCGTGCCCAGCTCGGGGATGGAGACCTGGTACTCGGAGAGGACCTCGAGGAGCAGCGCCTCGGTCTCGAGCTCGAGCCGGTCGACCTCGTCGACGAGCAGCACGACCGGTTCGGTCGAGCGGATGGCTTCGAGCAGGGGCCGGGTGAGCAGGAAGTCCTCGGAGAAGATGTCCTCCTCGAGCTGCTCCCACGACCGGCCCGCGTCGGCCTGGATGCGCAGCAGCTGCTTCTTGTAGTTCCACTCGTACAGGGCCTTCGACTCGTCGAGGCCCTCGTAGCACTGGAGGCGGATGAGGCGGCTGCCGGTGACACGGGCCACCGACTTGGCCAGCTCGGTCTTGCCGGTGCCCGCCGGCCCCTCGACCAGGACCGGCTTGGCCAGCCGGTCGGCCAGGTAGACCACGCCCGAGATGCCGTCGTCGGCCAGGTAGTCGACCCCGGCCAGCCCCGAGCGCACGTCCCCGATGGAGGCGAACCGGGGCGGGCCGGCCTCGGGGAAGCCCGAGGAGATCGCGTCGGCGGGCGTGCCCACCAGGGATCCGTCACTGCTCATGTGCGTACCTGTCCTGTTCCGGAGACGACGAATTTGACCGACGTCAGTTCGCGCAGGCCCATGGGGCCGCGGGCGTGGAGCTTCTGGGTCGAGATGCCGATCTCGGCCCCGAGACCCAGCTCCTCTCCGTCGACGAAGCGGGTGGAGGCGTTGATCACCACCGCGGCGGCGTCGACCTCGGCGGCGAAGCGGGTGGCCGCGGCCAGGTCC
>DAHUYA010000129.1 GCA_027315445.1 Acidimicrobiaceae bacterium
AGGAAGGGTGCGGCCGGTGGTGGGCCCACCGAGGGTGCTCCGCCCGCGGTCGGACCGGGGGGCGCCGTCGGCGGGGTGCTGGCCCGTTGCGCGGAGGCCGGCGTCCACCGCACCGTCTGCATCGGGACGGACGCCGCCACCTCCGCCCAGGCGCTGTCGTTGGCGGCCGACGCCCGTCAGGGTCGTCTGGGCCCGGCGGTCCCCCAGGTGTGGGCCACCGTCGGGCTCCATCCACACGAGGCGTCGGCCGGCACGGCCGACGTGGAGGCCCTGCTCGCCGCGGTGATCGATCGGGCCGACGGCTCCCTGGTGGGCGTGGGGGAGTGCGGGCTCGACTACCACTACGAGCATTCGCCCCGGGCCGACCAACGGCGGGCCTTCGCCCGCCAGATCGCCCTGGCCCACGAGCACCGGCTGACGTTGGTGGTCCACGCCAGGTCCGCCTGGGACGACCTCTTCGCCGTCCTGGCCACCGAGGGTGTGCCCGAGCGGGCGATCCTGCACTGCTTCACCGGCGGGCCCGACGAGGCGGCGCGCTGCCTCGAGCTCGGGATGTTCCTCTCGTTCAGCGGCATCGTGACCTTCAAGAGCGCCGCCGACGTGCGGGCCGCTGCTGAGGCCTGCCCGCCGGACCGGCTGCTGGTGGAGACCGACAGCCCCTTCTTGGCACCGGTGCCCTACCGGGGCCGGCCCAACGAGCCGGCGCTCGTCCCGATCGTGGGGGCGGCGGTGGCCGAGGTCACCGGGAGGTCCGTGGAGGAGGTGGCCGCGACCTCGACGGCCGCCGCCAGGGCGGCATTCGGCGTGTGACCACCCGGCGGGCCGGACCGCTGGGGGACCGGCCCGGATGGCCCCAAACCGGGCGGCTACCGAACTTGCGGGTGCTGGGCGGGCTCCCTAGCGTGACGGCGTCTCGAGGCCCAGAGTCGGGTGGGCCGCGGCATCGTGTCCCCGGAGAAGGGTGGAGCCCTGAGGACGACGAGCACCGCGGGTCGGCGCGTCGCGCTGGCGACGCTGTTCACCGGCATCCTGTTGGCCGCACCGTTGCTCCTGCTGGCCGGGCAGGGCCAGGCCAGCTCGGCTCCCAGTGCGCAACTGGGGAGTCACGCCGACGGGCGGCGCGCCGGCGGACCCTTCGGTCTGCCGGCCCAAGGTTGGCGGCTGGTCCGCTTCGGCACCCGTTCGACCTCTCCGCCGGCTCCCGACCCGGCCGGCGGGAACGTCTCGATCGATGCGGTGTCGACCACGACCGCCGTCACCAGCCCCCCACCACCGTCGACTACGACGACGGCCCCACCACCGTCGACCACGACGACGGCCCCCCCGCCGTCGACCACGACGACGGCCCCTGCCCCCGCACCGCCCGGCCAGTCGGCGACCGGCGTGGCCACCTG
This sequence comes from Acidimicrobiaceae bacterium, assembly GCA_027315445.1. Taxonomy (GTDB): domain Bacteria; phylum Actinomycetota; class Acidimicrobiia; order Acidimicrobiales; family RAAP-2; genus DAHUYA01. Next base: position 1,395 of record DAHUYA010000129.1, read on the forward strand.
GTACGCCGCCGCCCCGCCTGGCGACTGCGCCAGCCCGTGGCTGCCCTTCGGCACCGTCCTCGAGGTGGTGGACGACGCCTCCGGCGCACGGACCAGCTGCACGGTCGACGACCGGGAGGCGGACAACCCCGGACGGGTGGTCGACCTCTCCTATGACGGCTTCTCCCAGCTCGAAGACCCGTCACTGGGGGTGGTCACGGTCACCGTGTCCTGGTGACCCGACCCGGCTGAGGCCCCGGAGACGAGTCGGTTGACGCTGACCCGCCCCGAGGTGCAGCGATTGCTGGCCGAACACGGGCTGCGGCCCAGCCGTGCCCTCGGGCAGAACTTCGTCGTCGACCCCAACACGGTGCGCCGGGTGGTCCGCCTGGCCGGCGTGGGGCCGGGGGACCGGGTGGTGGAGATCGGCGCCGGGCTCGGTTCTCTCACCCTCGCGCTCGCAGAGGCAGGGGCCCGGGTGCTGGCGATCGAGCGGGACCGCCACCTCGTGCCGGTCCTCCGCCGGGTCGTCGCCGGTGCGGGCGACGCCGTCACGGTGGTCGAGGCGGACGCCCTCGGGTGCGATTGGGGGGCGTTGCTGGGCGGCGCGGACGAGCCCTGGGCGCTCGTGGCGAACCTCCCGTACAACGTGGCCACGCCCGTCGTCCTCGACGTCCTCGAGCGTGTGCCGCAGGTGCGGACCATGCTCGTCATGGTCCAGCAGGAGGTGGGCGAGCGGATGGTGGCCGGTGCCGGCGAATCGGCGAACGGCGCGGTGTCCGTGCGCATCGCCTACTTCGCCCGGGCGAGCCTGGTCGGCAGGGTGCCGCCCACCGTCTTCTGGCCCCGTCCGAAGGTCGATTCGGCGCTGGTCCGGATCGAGCGCCACTCCCGACCGCCGGTCGAGACGTCGTCGGTCACCTACGATCGACTGAAGGAAGTCGTCCGGGCGGGGTTCGCCCAACGGCGCAAGATGCTGCGGCGCTCGCTCTCCGGGGTGGTGGAGCCGGCCGCCTTCGTCGCCGCCGGCGTGGACCCCCACGCCCGGGCGCAGGACTTGACCATCGAGCAATGGGGGAGCCTGGCAGGGTGGAGCCCGAAGGAGACGCGGTCGAGCGGGACGGGATAGCGCACCTGAGGGCGCCGGCCAAGCTGACGGTCGGTCTTCGTGTCCTCGGTCGGCGCCCGGACGGACTCCACGAGCTCGAGGCCGAGATGGTCTCGATCGACCTGGCCGACGAGCTGCTGGTGGATCCCTCCGGTGACGCGTTGGAGGTGGTGGCCTCGCCCGGCTCCCGGGCGGTCGGGCTCTCGGCCGGTCCGGACAACCTCGTCCGACGTGCCCTCGCCGCCACCGGGCGCCGGGCCGGAGTCCGGCTGGTCAAGCGGATACCGGTCGGCGGCGGCCTGGGGGGTGGCTCGGCCGACGCCGGCGCCATCTTGCGCTGGGCCGAGTGCGCCGACCCCGCGGTGGCGGCATCCCTCGGGGCCGACGTGCCGTTCTGCCAGGTCGGCGGGCGAGCCGAGGTGCGGGGGGTGGGCGAGGAGGTGTCGCCGCTGCCCTACGAGGCCCGGTCCTTCGTCCTGCTGGTGCCGCCCTTCTCGGTCGACACCGGGGCCGTCTACCGGGCCTGGGACCACATGGTGGACCGTCGCCCCGAGGACATCGGCGACGGGCCGAACGACCTGGCGGTGCCGGCGGAGCTGGTCGAGCCCCGCCTCGCCCGCTGGCGGGAGCTCTTCGGCGAGGTGACCGGCCGGGATCCGGTGCTGGCCGGGAGCGGCTCCACCCTCTTCGTCGAGGGCGCGGCGTCGGACGTCGGCCTCGAAGGTCGCAAGTCGCTGGTGGTGGGCGGTCAGCACGCCCGGGTGGTCCCCGTGCGGACCGTCCCCGCCGGCTGGTCAGGTGAACCGGCCGACGCGTCGGTCGCCTCGTAGGCCCCCACGCGCCGGGGACCCGCCGCTGCGGGTCCCCCGAGTCCTACTTTTCGACCCGACGCTGCGGGTCCCCCGAGTCCTACTTGCCGGCCCGCCGCTGCCAGCGGGTCGCCTTCAACATCTTCTTGTGCTTCTTCTTGCGCATGCGCTTGCGCCGCTTCTTGATCAGAGATCCCATGCCGTGCGGCAGGCTAGCGGGCCGACGGCCCCGACCGCCAGGTAGCCTGGCCCGCCGGTCGGTAGAGGAGGTCCCATGTCCTTCCGCCTGCTGCGGGTCGACCATGTCCAGCTGGCCATGCCACAGGGAGCCGAGGACGATGCCGAGCGCTTCTACGCCGGCCTCCTCGGCCTCGAGCGCCAGGTCAAGCCCGAGCCGCTCGCCTCTCGCGGGGGGTGCTGGTTCTCCAACGGCTCGGTCGTGCTGCACCTGGGGGTGGAGCAGGACTTCCGCCCCGCCCGGAAGGCACATCCGGCGCTGGTGGTCGACGACCTCGATGCCCTCGCGGCGCACCTGGTGGCGTCGGGGGTCGAGGTCCGCCCGGACACCGAGCTCCCGGGCCTGCACCGGTGCTTCGTCGACGACCCCTTCGGCAACCGCATCGAGCTCGTCGAGGGCGCCGGCTGAGTCGGACCGGCAACGGGGGGAGGGTCGCCGGGAGCGGAACCCGAGGGTCCCGCTCCCGGCGGCGGATCGCCGGCTGGCGGAGGGGGGTGGCCGGCGACCCGAGGGACCCAGACCGCTCGCCACCGGCTGGTGGGTGGAGGGGGGACGTCTGCGGAGGGACGTCTTGGTGGCGAGCGGTCTCGGTTCCCCGATGTATCAATCATCGGTCCCTTCCCTAAGGCGGGTTCCAACGAAACCTAAGAAGCGCCGAAGAAGGCCCGGGAGCCGCGCGCCGGAGGGTCGACCGCCCGGAGAGGTGGCCCCGGCACCGTCAGCTCCTGCCGCTCCCGCCGGTCTTTGCGCCCCCTGTCCCGGCGCGGCCGGCCGGGCCGCTCCTCTTCGCCGACCGGGGTGATCCGGCGGTCCCGAAGTACTGCTCCACCGCCTTTGCGATGCCGCCGGCGATCGTCTGCTGACCGTCGGCGCTGGCGGCGAGCGACCCCTCGAACGGGTCGGTGACGAACAGCGGCTCGATGACCGCTCCGGGCATCTCGCTCGGGGGGGAGAAGTAGCTGGCCTGGGCCGGACCCAGCAGCAACAGGTGGTCGTAGTTGGCAGCGGCGGTCGCCAGCGGGCTGGGGGAGGAGGACTGCACCAGGGAGCCGAAGTTGTTGTCGGGCTGGATCCCCTCGTCGGGGATCCCCCAGCCCCGGGCGTTCATCGCCGACAGCACGTCCTGTTGGAGAAGGGTGGCCAGCCGCTGGTTCTGGGCCGCGAACGGGCGGGCGGTGTCATAGATGCTCACCGAGCCCGCATTGGCCGGGGAGGCGCCCGAGTCGAAGTAGATCCCCACCAGCACCGAGGCGTGCGCCATGTTGGCGCACTGGTCCCGGGCGGTGACGTCGTCGTGGGCCCCGAGGAGGGAGAGCTCGCCGCCGGCCACGTCGGCCGGCCCGAGGCGCAGCACCGTGGTCTGGGCGGTCCTCGACACCACCACGGTGAAGCCGTCCCGGCGGAGCAGTCGGGCCGCGTCGAGCTCGCCGGGCAGCGTCTCCTCGGCCTCCTCGATGGTCGCCCCCGACTCGGTCGTGCCGATGGCACCGGGGTCCCTGCCGCCGTGCCCGGCATCGAGGAAGACGGTGGTGTGACGGTCCGCCCGCAGGGGCGGGTACTCGACGCAGGCACGGGCGGCGAACTTGGCCGGGTCGAGGGCCCGCCCGGCAACCGCCCCGGCGCCCGCCGAAGGTCGGGTCGGGTCGGACCCGCCGCCGGCGAGGAGGAGGAGGACGGCGATCAACACCGCCGCGCCCGCACCTGCCACCGACAGGCGCCGTCGACGAATGGTCGTCCGCCGAGCTCGCTCGGCCGCATGGCGGGGCGACGGCCGGGCCGGCCGGCCGGCGCCGGTGCGGCGGCCGGCCGGAGGGCGACCGGGGCGGCGGGGGGTGTGCGGTGCCGTCGGCATCTCCTGCTGCCCACTCAAGCACCGGCGGGTGAGGGGAAGGGGTCATGGTCGAGGAATTCACGAAGCCGGAAGACTCGAGCCCCAGACCGAGCCGCCTCGTCAGTCCTCGGTCGCCTCGTCCTCGTCGTCCCCCTCGGCCGGCGGGCGGACCTGCGGGAAGCGGAGCCGGAACAGCGCCCCGCCGCCGTCGGCGTTGCCGCCCCACACCGAGCCGCCTTCCTCCTCGGCCACCTGGGCGACGATGGCCAGTCCCAGCCCGGACCCGGGCCGGCCGCGGGCGCCGGGGGCCCGATAGAAGCGGTTGAAGATGTGGGGCAGGTCCATCGGGTCGATGCCGGGTCCGTGGTCCCGCACGGCCAGCTCGCCGCCGATGCACCCCACCTCCACCACCCCCTGGTCGGGGCTCCACTTGATGGCGTTGTCGAGCAGGTTGCCCACTGCCCGGGCGACACGGTCTCGGCGCCCCATCACCCACGAGGGCTGGCACGCCACGTCGAGCTGGACCCCCCGGGCCCGCCCGTGGGTGGTGGCCAGGGCCACGGCGTCCTCCACGACCCGGTCGAGGCGGAAGGGCGCCGCCTCGGTCGGTGCCTGGTCGCCCCGGGCGAGCTCCGACAGGTCGGCCACCAGGGTGGTCAGCTCCTCGAGCTGGGTGAGCACGTCGTCCACCAGCACCTGGCGGTCCTCGGGGCTCAGCTCGTCGAGTCGCCGGATGACCTCGAGGTTGGTGCGAAGGCTGGTCAGGGGGGTCCGGAGCTCGTGACCGGCGTCGAGCACCAGCTGGCGCTGCGACTCGCGCGACTGCTCGAGGGCGGCCAGCAGCCGGTTGAAGGTCCGCCGAAGAGTTCCCAGCTCGTCCTGGCTGCCCGGGTCGAGCCGCTTGGTGACGTCGGTGGTGTCGGCCACCTCCTCCACCGAGGAGATGAGCTCGTTGAGCGGGGCCAGGGCCGCCCGGCTGATGATCAGTCCGAGCACCAGGGCCAGGGCCACGCCGCCAAGCCCGAAGAGGATCAGCTCGAGCTCGAGGTGGCCGAGCTCGTTGTCGAGGCCGGTGATCGGGGTGGCCAGCTGCAGGGCGCCGCCGTTGGGCAAGGGGTAGGGGGTCAGCTGTGACTCGACGATCGAGCCCGGCAGCAGGCGGACGACGATCTCGCGGTACTGCTGGCCGGCGACCGCCACGTTGGCGAAGGCCTGGGACTCCCGCCCCTGGGCCACGGCCAGCACGGTCGAGTCCACCGGCAGGCCGTTCTGGATCAAGGCCGTGCCACTGGGCAGGACCACCTGCGGTCGCAGATCGGCCACCCCGCCCGCCAGCACGCGGTTGCCGTTCAGGGCCAGGTTGGCGGTGGCCGCCAACGAGCCGTCGACCGAGCTGAGGAGGGCGTTGCGCGAGGCGACGTAGGCGGCGGTGGCCACGGCCAGCACCACCAGGACCACCGCCACGGTCGCCGCCACCACCACCCGGGTGCGGAAGGTCACGACTCTCGGAGGACGTAGCCCACGCCGCGCACGGTGTGGATGCAGCGGGGCTCGCCTCCCTCCTCGGTCTTGCGCCGCAGGTACCCGACGTAGACCGCCAGCGAGTTGGTGCCCGAATCGAAGTTGTAGCCCCAGACCCGGTCGAGGATGACGTCCCGGGTCAGCACCTGCCTCGGGTGCCGGAGGAACAGCTCGAGCAGGTCGAACTCGATCCTGGTGAGGTTGAAGGGTCGTTCGCCCCGGTGCGCCTCCCTCGTCGACAGGTCGAGCGAGAGGTCGCCGAAGCGGAGCACCTCGCCCTCGGTGCCGGCCCGCCGGCGCAGGAGCGCACGGAGGCGGGCCAGGAGCTCCACCAGCGCGAACGGCTTGACCAGGTAGTCGTCGGCCCCGGCGTCGAGCCCGGCCACCCGGTCGTGGACGGCGTCACGGGCGGTGAGCATCAGCACCGGGGTGTCGTCGCCGGCCGCCCGGAGGCGCCGGCACACCTCCACGCCGTCGAGGTCCGGCAGTCCGAGGTCGAGGATGACGGTGTCGGGCGGCGACACGGCGAGGGCCCGGAGGGCGCTCGTGCCGTCGGCCGCGATCTCGACCTGGTACCCCTCGAGGCGGAGGGCACGGTCGAGCGAGCTGGCGACGGCCGCGTCGTCGTCGACGACCAGGATCCTCACGCGCACCAACCTCCTTCGGGCGGGTCCCCGGAGTGCCGGTCGCGCCGTCCTCGGCCGACCCGGCCAGGATGCTGGCGCGGATGATACCGACCGGAAAGCGCCTGGTGGAGCGGTCTTTCGAACTTCTTAGACGGCTCGCCGCCCACGGCACTGCCCGAAAGGCCTGCGGTCTGCGACCCTGCGGTGGTCGGTGTGGTACGCCTGGGACCTACTCCGGGGTAGTTCAATCGGCAGAACGTCGGCCTTTGGAGCCGGATGTTGGAGGTTCGAGCCCTCCCCCCGGAACGCAGAGGCCTGGCGTCCACGAGCGGCCCCGCCCCCGGGGGCCGGCCACGAGCGGTCCGGCCCCGGGGATCGCCGGTTGCGACGGCCCGGCCGGGGGAGCTCCTCCATCACCCGGCGGTCGGGGTCACGGCCCGGCGTGACGCGCTCACCAGCGCTTCCGCCGTCCGCTGGCGTTGAGCTCGGCGAGGTAGCGGTTGTAGGCGGCCAGCTCCTCGTCCTCTGTGCCGGCCCCGTGAGGCTCCGCTGCGTGGGCCGCTGCCGGATGGGCCGCTGCCGGATGGGTCGCTGCCGGGGGGTCGGGCGCCACGGCGGCGGGCCCGACCGAGCCGGGCTCCCGCGCCTGCGCCGGGGCGGTGGCCTCCCCCGGGCCGTCCGGCGCCTCGTGCAGGAGCTTCCACCACATGTACCCGGCGTAGCCGGTGAAGAAGGGCCACTCGAAGACGTACGCCCAGCTCAACTCGTTTCCCCCGGTGGCGCGCCGCACCTGCCAGAGGAAGAGCAGGGCGAAGGTGGGCACCACCACGGCCAGGGCGACGTGCAGGCCAATCGCCCGGCGTGAGAACCACCTGCCGCCCACACCGAGAGGTTAGGGCGACCGGCCGGGGGTGGAGGACGTCGGCCGGTCGAGCCCCGCGCCGGCCGCCCGATGATGGCGGGCCCGGCCTCGCAGCCGGGTGATCTCGGGGCCTACAGGCCGAGGAAATCGGCCAGCAGCCCGGCCAGGGCCACCGGCTGGTCGCCCTGGACGCTGTGGCCGGCCCCCTCCACGTGCGCCACCCGCGCCCCGGGCACCCGGCGGAGCAGCTCGGCCTCGTCCTCGTCGTCCACCACCGATCCCGGGGCCATGCCCCTGACCAGCATCAGGGGGACGGTGAGGGAGGAGACCGACTCCCACTGGGCGGAGAACTCGGGTCGCGCGTCGGCCCGGTGCTCGAACCGGGCGTACCGCCACACCCAGCTTCCGTCCTCGCGCTGCTCGGCGTTGTGGAGGATGCCGCGCCGCAGGGAGGACACCGACCGGGTCGGGTTGTGCTCGACCGTGCGGGCGAGGATCTCGTCGAAGCTGGCGAAGCTCGGCGGCCCGTCGACGAAGGCGGCGATGGCGGCGCTCTTGCCGGTGGTGACGCCCGGCGTGACGTCCACCAGGGCCAGCCGCGAGACGAGCTCCGGCGCCGCACGGGTCAGCGCCAGGGCGGTGAGCCCTCCGAGCGACATCCCCACGAGCGGCACCGGCTGCGGGGCCAGCGCCCGCATCGCCGAGGCCACGTCGGCGGCGTTCGACTCGAGGGACAGCGAGCCGCCCGCTCCGGCGTCGGAGTGCCCGTGCCCCGGCAGGTCGATGGCCACGAGCGGGCGGCGCAGCGCCAGGGCGACCGTGTCCCAGGTGTGGGCGTTCT
>DAHUYA010000130.1 GCA_027315445.1 Acidimicrobiaceae bacterium
GGCGGTCCTGGCCGCCCTGCCCGCGCCCCGTCCGGCCAGCAACCTGGTGCTCCCGTCCGCCCTGGCCGGCGACACCCAGATCCAGCAACCGGCCAGCCTGGTCGGCGGCGGGACCCGCGGACAGCTGCCGGCACGTGCCGCCAGCCCGTCCGGGCGCACCCGGGTCGGCGGCTTCCTCGGTTTCGCCGGGCCCCTCGACACCGCCATCCGGGGGGCGCTGAGCAACCAGGTGGTCTTCCGCGTACGGGCCGACCGACCGTCCTTCTGGATCGCCGAGACCTTCAACACCTGGAACGGCCGATCCTGGAGCCAACGGGCCGGGCCGGGCGGCGGCTGGCGCTCGGTGGGGGCCGGACCGCCGTTCCAGATCCCCTCGACCCCCGACCAGCCGATCGGGGGGCCGCTCGACTACCAGACCTTCTACCTGGCCCAGGGCGGTCCCAACCTGGTGTTCCACGCCGCCAACGCCGCCGAGGTCTGGTTCCCGGCCCGCCGCCTCTACCTCGGCCCCGACGGCTCCATCCGTGCCAGCACCTCGATGGGACCCGGCTCGATCTACACCGTGCTGTCGACCGTGGACACCGCCACCCCCGCCCAGCTGTCGGCCGCTCCTTCCCCGGTGCCCTCGCGACGAGACGGGCTCCCGGCGACCGAGCGAACCGTGGACCTCTCCCTCCCCCACCCCTACCCGAGGGTCGCCGCTCTGGCGGCCCGGGTGACCGCCCCGGCGCACAACGAGTACCAGAAGGTGGTGGCGCTCGAGGACTGGATCGGCGCCCACACCCGCTACACCACCGACATCCCGCCACTGTCGCCGGGCCAGGACACGGTCACCGAGTTCCTCTTCGGGAACCGTCGGGGCTACTGCGAGCAGATCAGCACCGCCCTGGCGGTCATGCTTCGGAGCCTCGGCATCCCGGCCCGCGAGGCCACCGGCTACGTGCCCGGCCCCTACGACCCGATCACCGACCTCTACGATGTGCAGGCGCGCGACGCCCACGCCTGGGTGCAGGTCTGGTTCCCCCACTACGGCTGGCAGAGCTTCGACCCCACCGCCTTCGTCCCGCTGGCCAACCCGTCGCCGGCCGCCGCCCTCGGACACGACATCGCCGACGTGGTCCGGAGGCTCCCGCTGGTGCCGATGGGTGCCGCCCTCCTGGCGCTGGCGGCGATCTCCCTGGTCGGGGTGCGGCTGCGCCGCCGCCCCCGGGGGTGGGCGGCCCTGGTCACCCGGGAGATGCTCCGGGCCAGCCGCAAGGCCGGCCTCCCGGCCACCGCCGCCGACCCTCTGCCGGTGGTGGCCGCACGGCTCGACCGCGCACGGCTCGACCGCGCCCGGCTCGACCGCGCCCGGCTCGACCGCGCCGGGCCCCCGACCGGGGGGACCGACCCACCCAGGTGGTCCGACCTGGCGTCTCTGGCCGAGGCGTCGGCCTTCGGCGGGCACTGCCTCGGTCGGGCGGATCGCCGGGTCCTCCTGGCCGCCGCCCGGCGTGCCCGGCGCGCCACCCGGCGGGTGGGGTCGGGGCTTGCCCGGACCCGCCGCCAGCACCCCTCGTCCCCCGGGGTCCCGCCGGCCGCCGCCGAGCAGCGCCCGGACACGGCGGCCGGGGAGGCCCCCGTCAATCCAGCGGCAGGCTCGTCGCCTCCTGCCAGCTCGCCCCGGCAGCCAGCAGGGGTCGGAAGGCCATGAGCTTGCGGGGCCGCCCCACGGCGAGGGCGGCCCGCAGGCGACCCTGGCGCCCGTAGAGGGCGACGTAGCGGCCCTCCTCGGCCGAGCCGTCGACGAACGCCACCTCGTCGGCCGGGTCGGGTCGGCCGAGCACCTGGATGCGCACCCCGTACTGGTCCGACCAGAAGTAGGGGACCGGGTCGAAGGCGGGTGCCCGGCGCCGGCCGGCGAGGAGCGAGCGGGCCGCCGCCACCCCCATCTCGGCCGCCACCTGCCAGTGCTCGATGCGCACCGACTCGTCGAGACCGTCGCGTCGCCAACGCCAGCGGGCCAGGTCGCCGGCGGCGGTCACGGCGTCGGCGGCGAACAGCGACCCGTCGCAGACGACACCGTCGGCGAGCTCGAGACCGGAGTCCTCGAGCCACGCCGTGTTGGGACGCACCCCGATGCCCACCACCACCACGTCGGCCGCCAGCCACTCGCCGGAGGTGAGCACCACCCATCCCGCGGCGCCGGGCGCCGGGGCTCCCTCGGCCGGCTGACCGTCGGCCGGCCCATCCGGCGGGTGCACCGCCGTCACGCCGACCCGGGTGCGCAGCTCGACCCCGGCGCTGGCGTGCAGCGTCGCCAGGGCGGCCCCGATCTGCTCGCCGACCGCGGGGGCCAGCGGCGTGGGCATGGCCTCGAGCACCGTCACCTTGCAGTCGAGGCCGGCACAGGTCGACGCCACCTCCGAGCCGATGAAGCCGGCACCGACCACCACCACCCGGCAGCCGGGACCGTGGGCCAGGACCCGGGCACGCAGCGCGGCGGCGTCGTCGAGGGTCCGGAGCACGCCGACCGCCTCGTTGCCCTCGGTCCCGGGCAACCGGCGGGGGCTCGCACCGGTGGCGATCACGACACCGTCGGCCTCGAGCACGGACCCGTCCTCGAGGGTGATCCGCCGCCCGACCGGGTCGAGGGCGATCGCCCCCTGCCCGCACATCGCCTCAATCCGCATGGCGTCGAGCTTCGACCGGTCGGCCAGCACCACCCGCTCGGGCGGCCAGGTGCCGGCCAGGACCTGCTTGGAGAGGGGTGGGCGGTCGTAGGGGAGGTGGAGCTCGTCGCCCACCAGGAGCAGCCGCCCCTCGAAGCCCTCGGCTCGAAGCGTCTCGGCGGCTCGCAGCCCGGCCAGCGACGCACCGACCACCACGGCCGTGCCGTCGGTCGGCAGGCCCTCGTCGGTGGAGTCGGCGCTCATCCGCCGAACATCGTGAGCCACTGCTCGGGGGTGCGCGGCCGGAGAACGAAATTGGTCCTGCGGGTCTCCCCCATCGAGGCCGAGGGCTCGGCCGAGTAGAGGTGGCCCGGGAACACGATGGTGTCGTCGGGCACCCGGGCCAACCGGGTGGTCAGCGACTCGTACATGGCCGCCGGGTCGCTGCCGGGGAGGTCGGTGCGGCCGCAGCCCTCGAGGAAGAGCGTGTCACCCGAGACCAGCCTGCCCTGCACCAGGAAGCACTGGCTGCCGGGGGTGTGCCCGGGGGTGTGGAGCAGCTCGACCTCGACCTCGCCCACCCGGACCACGTCCCCGCCGTCGTGAGCCGACAGCTCGCCCTCGCCCAACCCGGCCGACCGCACCACCCAGGGCACCTCGGCCCGCTGGACGTGCACCGGCACCGAGACCCGCTCGAGCAGCGAGGCGACGCCCTCCACCGTCCACCCGCCGAAGGACCCGCCCACATGGTCGGCGTGGTCGTGGGTGCCGAGCACCCCCGCCAAGCGCATGCCGTCGGCCTCGAGGACCTCGAGGAGGTCGCCGACCGCGTAGGCGGGGTCGATCAGCAGCGCCTCGCCCGTGGCCCGGTCTCCGATGGCGTAGGCGAAATTGACCATCTGACTGGCCATCGGGTCGCCGACGGCGAAGTCACGACCCGACAGCAGTTGGCGGAAGTAGAAGCGGTCCTCGCCGGGGCGGGCATCCGGCGGCGGGTCGGTGCCGGCCATCAGAAGAGCCCCGGGGGCTCCTGGTCGGGCGGCGGGGTCACCACCGCCTCACCGACCCGGCCGAGGTCCTCGGCCAAGCGGTCCGCCTGCTCGAGCTCGGCTTCCATCTCCTCCTCCTCCGGTTCACGGTCCGACGGGCCCTCGGGGACGGTCGAACGGCTCTCCGACGCCGCCTGCAGCCGGGGCACCAGCTCCTCCACCTGCGCCCGGGTCCGCCGCAACCGGCGGTCCAGCTCGTCGACGATGGCGGTCGCCCGCTCCAGCCGGGCCACCAGCTGGTCGACGTCGACCTCGCGTTGCTCGAAGAAGGCCACGATCTCGTCGAGCTCGCGGCTGGCCTCGGTGTAGCTCAGCTCGTCGACCGGCGGGCCGGGGGGCCCCGGCGCCTCGAGCCGGCCGCTGGCGGGGGGACCACTGCTCATGGAGCTCCCCGAACGGGCGTCGACGGCCGCCCACCCCCGAGCTCCACCACCGAGGTCTCCTCCACCACCGAGGTCTCCTCCACCACCGAGGTCTCCTCCACCACCGAGATGGCCGTCCCGTCGGCGAACCTGGTGGTGACCCGGGCCCCGGGGGCCAGCTCGGCGACGCCCCGCACCACCCTGCCCTCGGCGCCGAAGGTGAGGGTGTAGCCCCGCTCGAGCTGCCGGCTCACGTCGTAGGCGGCCAGCAGCCGGCGCCAGGAGGCCACCCGGTCGGCCCCCCGTTCGACGTGGGCGAAGGAGAGCGGCGCCAGCCGGGCGCTCCGGCGGACCAGCGACTCGTGGGCGTCGCCGAGGGTGCCCGGGGCCCGACGGGCCAGCCGATGCGCCCGGTCGTGGACCCGATCGCGCTGGCGGTCGAGCAGATGACGCGACGTGGCAGCCAACCTGGTCCGGGCGGTCCGGTCCCGCTGCTCGGCCGCCTCGAGCAGTCCGGTGGCCTGGCGCCCGATCCGGACCGCCGGGTCGGCGACCGCCGACGCCCAGAAGGCGGCGACCCGGGCCGCCACCTCGCTGCCGCACTCGGTCGGGGTGATGAACATCCGGTTGGCCACCACGTCGGCCACCGACTCGTCCCCGGTGTGGCCGATCCCCGTCCACACCGGCACGGTGGCGGTGGCGATCGCCCGTGCCACCACCTCGCTGTCGAACACCGACAGGTCGGCCTTGGACCCCCCGCCCCGCACCACCGCCACCAGGTCGCAGCGGTCCTGAAGGGCGCGCAGCGCCCGGGCGATCGCCCGGTCCGCCCCGACGCCCTGCACGGCCGCCGGCACGTGGGACACCTCGAAGCCGAAGCCCGAGTCCGTGAGCTGCCCCAGGAAGTCCCGGCAGCCCTCCGTGCCCGGGCTGGCCACCAGACCCACCCGGAGCGGCACCGCCGACACGGCCAGGCGCCGGTTGGCCCGAAGCAGTCCCTCGGCCTCGAGCCGGCGCAGGAGGTCCGCCTTCTGGGCGGCCAGGCGACCCAGTAGGGCGGTCACGTCGATCTCGGCCAGGATCAGGCTCACCTCGGCCCGGGCCCGGTAGAAGTCGAGGGCCCCCCGCAGCACCACCACCATCCCCGGCTCGAGCCGGATCCCCTGGGCGGCCAGGGCAGCCCGCATCGGGCCCCAGGTCGTCCGCCAGCACTTGACCCGCAGCACGGGTACCTGTCGGCTGCGCGCCGTGTCGGGATCGACCAGGTCGATGTAGCAGTGACCCGTCTTGCCCGCCTGGTCGCTGAAGCTCTGGATCTCCCCCCGGACCCAGAGCTGGCGCCCGCGCGGGAAGACGCGGGCCAGCGCGGCCTCCACCTCGTCGTAGAGCTGGGCGATGGAGAGCGCCTGGGGATGGCTCCCCGTGAGCTGTTCTACGGCCCGGACCACGGCCACACCCTAGCGACGGGGTGTGGCCCGACCGGGACGAGGGGTCAGGGGCCCGGCGAGTCGACCAGGCTGTCGACGCCCGGCCGGTTGCCGTCTCGGACCAGTGCTGCGGCGGCCCCGGGCTCACGGAGCACGTACTGGTCGAGGAAGTCCAAGGTGACCTGGACGACCAGCTGCTCCGTCGGGTTGCTCCCCTCGTAGGGGCCCAGGTGGTCGGCCCCGTCGAGCATCACCATGGCCTTCGGACCGGACGTGTCGGTGTTGTAGAGCTGCTGGCTCTCCGCCGGAAGGTTGACCGTGTCGGCGGTTCCCTGCACGATCAGCATCGGCGGGCTGCTCGGCGGGAACCACGTCCCCCCGAACGAGGGCAGCAGCTCACCGGAGAGGATCACGGCGGCCCGGACGGGAATGCCCGAGTAGCTCGAATCGAACGCCACGGCCGCCACGGTGTTGCCCCCGTCGGACTGCCCGGCCAGGACGATCTCCTTCGGGTCGATGCGCCCGCGCAGCTGGCTCTGGCCCGGCCTGCCGGTGGCGCTGACGGCCAGCAGCTGTCTCGTGACGAACGACACGTCGGCCGGCTGGTTGATCTCGTCGTTCTCGTTCGCCCCACCCGGCACGGCACAGTTCGTGAGCGGGAAGGTCGGCGCGGCCACCACGAACCCGGCCGCCGCCCAGGCCTCGAGCATCGGCCCGTACTGGGCCACGCACTGCAGGTAGCCGGTGGCGAACACCACGAGCGGCCGCTCCCCGGCGGCATTGCTCGGGTACCAGACGGTGGTGGGCAGCTGGCGCGGGCCGGTGGTGCCGTCCACCGTCTGGGTGCGGGTGGTGTCGACCAGGGGCAGGGTCACCGAGGCCACCGTGAACGGGGGCGACGTCGCATCCGGCGGCGCGGTCGCCCGTGTCATGGACGTCGAGATGGCCCCGGCGGACCGCGGGTTCCCGTCCGGTGAGGTCCCCGCGTGACGGGCGGTGGCGATGAGCACCACGATGCCCACCACGAGCACGGCGACGACGCTGAGGGTCACCGCCAACCGGCGGCGGCGCCGTCGGCGCTGGTTGCGCCGGCGGACGATCCGCTCCGTCGCCTCCGTTCGTTGGGAGACCGGCGTGGGCACGATCCTGCTCCTAAGAGCCCCGGGCGGGACGGGGCGGGCGGGCGGTTGGAGTGGTCGGGCGCGACCGGGCCAAAGGCTCCTCCTCACGGTGGTTGCGGGCGCGTCGGGAGGTCACGGAACGATGATCACAGCGGGACCCCGGTCGGTGGCGGATAGTGGTGCCATGCTCCTAGCATGCCGCCGGTCGCCGGTGACGCCGGCCCCGAACGGGCCCCGTAAGGCTACCGTCATGCTCCTGGGGGACACTCGGCGATGAGGGCGGCGGGGTAGAGGGTACGCGGCGCCGCCTGGGGGCAATGGTGAGCCCGTGTCCCCACAGATCATCGGGAGGTTCCGGGTGTCAGAGGCAGCGAGCAAGAGCACCGCCGGCACCGGCCCTCGCATGGCGATCGGCCGGCAGCGCCGGGTGTGGAACCTGCGTGCCAAGGACTGGGCACATCACGTCTCGAACAACGAGGGCTTGCGGCAGGTGGTCGACGCGGTGGTCGAGACGGCCGTGGAGGTCGGCGGACCGGAGCTCGGCACGGTCGTCGACCTCGGCACCGGATCGGGCCAGGTGGTGCTCGAGCTGGCCGGGCGGGCGACGAGGGCACTGGCCGTCGACGTCAGCGCCGCCATGCTCGACCAGCTGGTGGCGCGGGCCAGGGAGGAGGACCGGGCCACCGTCGAGACGATGGTGTGCCCCATCGAGGAGCTCACGCTGCCCCCTGCCTCGGTCGACCTGGTGGTGAGCAACTACGCCCTGCACCACCTGCGGGACCGCGACAAGGAGACGCTCATGGCCGACGTCCTCCGGTGGCTGCGACCGGGGGGGCACCTGGTCCTGGGCGACATGATGCTCGGCCGTGGGGGCGACGCGGCGGACCGGGCCGTCATCGCCGGCAAGGTCCGCCAGCTCGCCCGAAAGGGGCCCGGCGGCTGGTGGCGCATCGCCAAGAACGCGTTCCGCATGCTGCTCCGGGTGCACGAGCGGCCCCTGTCGGCGTCCGCCTGGTCGGCCATGGCGACCCGCCACGGCTTCACCGAGGTGCGGGTCCGCCCCGTGGTCCAGGAGGCGGCGATCCTCGTGGCCCGGCGCCCGCTCGAGGCGCGGCCGGCCGCATCCTGACATCGCCACGCCGTCCCTCTGGCACACTGGTGGTGACGGTGAGCCGGCCGGGTGGCCGCGGCCCGGGGCGTCCTGCGCCACCGGGTCGAGGAAGGTCGGGGCTCCGCAGGGCAGGGTGCTGGCTAACGGCCAGTCGGGGCGACCCGCAGGACAGTGCCACAGAGAGCAGACCGCCGATGGCGGGCCCCCGGCCCGCACAGGCAAGGGTGAAACGGTGCGGTAAGAGCGCACCAGCGGCCCGGGTGACCGGGTCGGCTCGGTAAACCCCACCCGGAGCAAGGCCAAACGTGGGACACGGGCTGCCCGCCCCGCCCTCTTCCGAGGGCAGTCCCCAGGTGGGCCGCGTAGATGGATGGCCACCCAGGCCTCCACGGAGGCTGGACAGAACCCCGCCTACAGGCCGGCTCACCGTCGACCCCGAAGGTCGGGGCACCCAACCGCCGTGCGGACAGCGTCTGCGTGCGTCGCATGGGGGCGAGGTTCGGACGCCGGTCGAAGGCATCGTCCACAGGCCGAGACGGCGGCCCCAGTCGTCCCCTGATCGTCGTCGCACTGCAACACGGTTCTCAGGGGAGGCACAGCCATCGGGGGAAAAATAAGAGCGTGATGGAACCCCTGGTCATCGAGTCGTGCCACAGCACCTGGATCTTCGACGTCGAGCGGCTCCGCTTCCGGCGCATCCTCAAGGGCGTGGAGGTGTCCCACACCCGCCCGACCACGGGGTGGCGTCCGTACGAGTCGCTCGAGCTCGTCCCCGGGTCGGACGGCTTCGTCGTGGTGCTCAACCCCGAGGGAACCCGAATGCTGCGCTCG
>DAHUYA010000012.1 GCA_027315445.1 Acidimicrobiaceae bacterium
GTGCCGCCGGCGCCGGCGCCGGCGCCGGCCCCCGGAGTGGCACCCTCGACCGGAGCGGCACCCTCGACCGGGGGCCCGTGGAGCAGCCACTCGAGGACGCCTGCGGTCTGGGACATCACGGCCAGCTGCAGGGTGTCACCCTCCTGGCCGACCAGCTCCCTGGCGTCGAGCCGGGGCACGCCGGCCCGGGTCACCGCGACCAGGTTCACCTTGCCCGGCACCTCCACCTCGGCCAGCCGCCGGCCGGCCCAGCTCTCGGGCAGGGCCCACTCGGTCAGGGTGAGCAAGCCCGAGGCGTCCGACCACTCACCGCTACCGGGGCCCGGCAGCAGCCGCCGGCGGACCTGGTCGATGGTCCAGGTCACGGTGGCCACCGTGGGGATGCCGAGGCGCTGGTAGATCTCGGCCCGCCGGGGGTCGTAGATGCGGGCCACCACGCGGGGGATGTGGTACGTCTCGCGGGCGATCCGCACCGTCAGGATGTTGGTGTTGTCGCCGTTGGTGACCGAGGCCAGTGCGTCGGCGCCGATGGCGCCGGCCCGCTCGAGGTCGTCGCGGTCGAAGCCGGACCCGACCACCCGCAGGCCGTTCCAGTCGTCGGGGAGCCGGCGGAACGCCCGTTGGGACCGGTCGATGATGGCGACGTCGTGCCCCTCGGCGGTCAGCCAGAGGGCCAGGCCGGAGCCCACACGGCCGCACCCGACCACGATGACGTGCATTGGAACAGTGCAACACGCTGCGCCGTCTGCTGTAAAGAACGCCAATCCGGGCCCCTCGGGGGCGGGCTCTACTCTGTGGCGGTGGATCAAGGGGATGCCAGCACCGGGCGGGCCGCGCCGGCCGAGCAAGAGGCTGGAGGGGAGCCGCCGGAGGAGCCGTCCGCCCCACGCCCGCCGGCCACCAGCCTGCACCCGGCCAGGGGTGCCCGCAGGACGGCGGAGTCCGAGCTGCCGCTGCGCCCCCGACCGCTCGAGTCGGCCGACGTGGCGGCCGCGTTCCCCGAGTCCTTCCGCTACCGCCTGAAGAACAGGCTCCTGGGCCCGCCCCTCGTGACCGAGCAGCTCAGCTCGGAGCGACTGGGCAGGCCCAGCGCCCTGGGGGTTCTCGCCCCGGACTGCATCTCCTCCTCGGCCTACGGCACCGAGGAGATGCTGACCCAGCTGGTCCCCTACGTCGGGTTGGCCGCCTTCAGCCTGGTCGTCCCGATCACCTTCGCCATCCTGGGGGTGCTGTTCTTCGTCACCCTCTCCTACCTCGACGTGATCGGCTTCTACACCAAGGCCGGCGGGTCGTACGTGGTGGCCCGGGACAACTTCGGGCCCAAGGTGGCGCAGATCGCGGCGGTCGCCCTGCTGATCGACTACACGGTGACGGTCGCCGTCCAGACCTCGGCCGGCACGGCTGCCCTCACCAGCGCCGTGCCCTCGCTGCGGGGGACGACCCCCACCGTGCTGATCACCGTCGGGGTGGTGCTCCTGCTCATCTACGGCAACCTGCGGGGCATCCGCGAGGCAGGGCGGTACTTCGCCTTCCCCACCTACTTCTACGTGGTGAGCCTGGCCTCGGTCATCGTCGTCGGCTACCTGAAGGCGGCGTTCGGCCACCTCCACACCCTCCCCATCCCGCCGGTCCACGAACTGGTCGGCGGCACGTTCGGGCACGGCGGGCAGGGCCTTCTCGAGGGGCTGGCCTTCATCACCGTGCTGCGGTCGTTCGCCAACGGCGGCTCTTCGCTGACCGGGCTCGAGGCGATCTCCAACGGGGTCGCCAGCTTCCGCCGGCCCGAGTCCCACAACGCCCGCGTCACCCTGGTGACGATGAGCTCGGTGCTCGCGTTCCTGGTGCTGGGCGTCACCCTGCTGGCCCGCTGGACCCACGCCGTGCCGTACGCGGCCGGCTCGCCCACCGTGGTCTCCCAGGAGGTGCACGCCGTGCTCGGGTACCACGGGGTGGGACACGTCCTCTTCTACGTGGTGCAGCTCGCCACCCTGCTGATCCTCTACACGGGGGGCAACACCAGCTTCAACGGCTTCCCGTACCTGGCCAGCTTCGTGGCCGGCGACTCGTTCCTCCCCCGGCAGCTGACCCGCCGCGGCCATCGCCTGGCCTTCTCGACCGGCATCCTGGCGCTCGGCGTGGTCGCCCTGGCGCTGGTCGTGGCGTTCCGGGCCAACGTCGACGGCCTGGTCGCCCTCTACGCCATCGGCGTCTTCACCGGCTTCACCATGGCCGGTGCCGGCCTGGTCAAGCACCACCTGGTCCGCCGGGAGCGGCGCTGGCGGCGGGGCCTCGTGGTCAACGGGTTCTCGGCGGTGCTGTCCCTCAGCGTGGTGCTGATCTTCGCCGTCGCCAAGTTCACCGAGGGCGCCTGGCTGGTGGTCGTCGTCGGGCCGCTCGTCTACTGGGGGCTGATCCGCCTTCACCGCCAGTACGCCACCGAGGAGCGCCTGCTCGAGGTGGGGGCCCCCCGGATCACCGAGGTGCCCATCCTCCGCCATCACGTGGTGGTGATCATGGTCGACCGGCTCGACCTGGCGACCGCCCGGGCCATCCAGTATGCCCGCACCCTCGCCCCGGACGACGTCCGGGCCGTCCACTTCGCCGTCGACCCCAAGGAGGCGAAGAAGCTCGAGCAGGAGTGGAGCCGGCTCGGGTTGTCGAGGCTCCCCCTCGACATCGTGGAGTGCCCCGACCGGCGGATCCTGCGGGCCGCCCTCGAGCTGGTGGCCGACGCGGTGGTGGACGGCGACACGGAGTGCACGGTGCTGCTCCCGAGGCGGAGCTTCAGCACGGTCTGGCAGCGCTTCCTGCACGACCGGACGGCCGACAAGATCGCCGGGGTCGTCAGCACGGTGCCCCACGTGAGCGCCACCATCGTGCCCTTCGACGTCACCTCCCGCCTGAGGGCCCAGGGGAAGGTCGAGCACGAGCTCCTGGAGCGGCTGCTCCAGGAGCAGGCCGCCCAGGCCGGGGCGGGTGGGGCGGAGGGGGCTGAGGAGCCGGGCGAGCCGGTCGGCCCGGCGGTGCCCGCCGAGGTGGCGCCTGGCGGCCGGCGGGCTGCAGGAGCGCGCTCGGGTGCGTCCGGCGGCCGGCCGGAGCGGGGCCGGGCCAAGGAGCGGGAGGCCCCCACCCCCACCCCCGCGGACCTGGCGCTGGCCCGGCGGGCGACGGGCAGCCAGGCGGTCCGGGACGCCCGCTGGCGGGAGCGGGTGCGGGTGGCCGGCCGGGTGAAGTCGGTGCGGGTGCAGCCCCGGGCGGGCACCTCCAACCTCGAGTGCGTCCTGACCGATGGGACCGGGTCGATCCTGCTGGTCTTTCAGGGTCGGCCCCGGATCCCCGGCATCGAGCCGGGGGCCCGACTGGTGGCCGAGGGGATGGTCGGTTCCTGGAGCCGCCGGTTGGCCATCCTCAACCCCGACTACGAGCTGGTCTCGGGACCGGACCAGGACGGGGCCGGCAGCGGCGGCCCCTGACGACCAGGGGCGGTTCCTTGCCCCGGGCCTCGCCCAGTCGCTATCGTCCGCACGGCCTGTCGCGGCGACCCGCCATCCGTGCGCGCCCGCAGTCGTCGGCTGGAGCGGGCCGGCTCCCGGCGACCTCACCCGGGGCAGGGGCCGGTGAGGCAACGGAACAGGTAGCAATAGAAAGGGAACCCCACGCATGATCCACTCCCTCGCCGCAGAAGGGGGCTACCAGGCGTTCGTGCTCCACGCGGCAGACCGCGCCTGGCTGGTGGTCGCCTTGGTCGCCGGCCTGGTCGGTATCGGCACCGGGCTGGTCCTCATGCGAGGCGTCCTGGCCGCCGACCAGGGCACCGCCAAGATGCGCGAGATCGCACGAGCGATCCAGGAAGGCGCCGAGGCCTTCTTGAAGCGCCAGTTCCGCACCATCCTTCTGATCGTGGTGCCGCTGGCGGTCCTCATCTTCTTCACCGCCACCAAGGTGGTCCGTCCCGATGGTTCGCTCGCTCTCAACTTCGGCGAGGCGGGCGTCTACCGGGTGATCTGCTTCCTGTTCGGCGCCA
This sequence comes from Acidimicrobiaceae bacterium, assembly GCA_027315445.1. GTDB lineage: Bacteria > Actinomycetota > Acidimicrobiia > Acidimicrobiales > RAAP-2 > DAHUYA01. The sequence continues at coordinate 4,025 of DAHUYA010000012.1, forward strand.
CCTTCTCGGGGCTGACCGGCTTCATCGGCATGAGCATCGCCGTCCGGGGCAATGTCCGGACGGCGGCCGCCGCCCGCGGCGGCAAGATGGCCGGTGCCCTGCAGGTCGCCTTCCGGACCGGCGCCGTCACCGGCATGCTCTGCGTGGGGCTCGGCCTGCTCGGGGCCACCGCCATCGTCTTCATCTTCCAGAACGCGGCCACCGCCGTCCTCATCGGCTTCGCCTTCGGGGCCTCCCTGCTGGCCCTGTTCATGCGGGTGGGCGGCGGCATCTTCACCAAGGCGGCCGACGTCGGCGCCGACCTGGTGGGCAAGGTGGAGGCCGGGATCCCCGAAGACGACCCTCGGAACGCCGCCACCATCGCCGACAACGTCGGTGACAACGTCGGCGACTGCGCCGGGATGGCGGCCGACCTCTTCGAGTCCTACGAGATCACCATCATCTCCTCGTTGATCCTCGGCTACGCCGCCTTCCGGACGATCCACCACAACCCGACCCCGGCGGTGCTGTTCCCCCTCATCGTGCCGGCGCTCGGGATCTTCGCCTCGGTGATCGGCGTCTACGTGGTACGGGCACGCAACAAGGACCGCAACGCCATGGCACCGATCAACCGGGGCTTCTGGCTGTCGGCCCTCCTGACGGTGATCGGGGCCTTCTTCGTCGCCCAGTACTACGTCCACGACCTGAAGGTGTTCTGGGCGGTGCTGACCGGCGTGGTGCTGGCCCTGGTGGCCAGCCAGATCACCGAGCAGTTCACCTCGACCGAGCGCGGGCCGGTCAGGGAGATCGCCGAGTCGGCCCGCACCGGGCCGGCGACCACCGTGCTGTCGGGCATCTCCATCGGCCTCGAGTCCTCGGTGTGGGCGATCATCGCCATCGCCATCGCCATCGCCGTGGCGGTGGGCCTCGGCGGTGGGAACATCGAGCTGTCGCTCTACCTGGTGGCCCTCATCGGCATCGGGCTGCTGTCGACCACCGGGATGATCGTCTCCGAGGACAGCTTCGGTCCGGTTTCGGACAACGCCGCCGGGGTGGCCGAGATGTCGGGGGAGTTCACCGGCGAGGCGGAGCGGATCATGGTGAGCCTCGACGCGGTGGGCAACACCACCAAGGCGATCACCAAGGGGGTGGCCATCGGGTCGGCGGTCATCGCGGCGGTGGCGCTGTTCGCCTCGTTCATCGAGACCATCGGCTCGCAGCTCGGCTTGCGGGCGAGCGGGACCAAGCTCTTCCACCTGATGGCGACCCAGATCAACGTGGCCAATCCGACCACCTTCATCGGCCTTCTGATCGGGGGCTCGGTTGCCTTCCTGTTCTCCTCGCTCGCAATCCGGGCGGTCGGCCGCTCGGCTGGCACGGTGGTCCAGGAGGTGCGCCGCCAGTTCCGGGAGCACCCCGGGATCATGGACTACACCGAGAAGCCCGAGTACGGGCGGGTGATCTCCATCTGCACCGCCGCGGCCCAGCGGGAGCTGGCCACCCCGGCCCTGCTGGCCATCCTGGCGCCGGTCATCGTCGGGTTCGGGATCAACTACGCCGCCCTGGGCGCCTTCCTGGCGGCCGCCATCCTGACCGGGCAGCTGATGGCCAACACGCTGTCGAACTCGGGAGGGGCGTGGGACAACGCCAAGAAGTTCATCGAGGACGGCCACGAGGGTGGCAAGGGCTCGGAATCGCACAAGGCGGCAGTCATCGGCGACACCGTCGGCGACCCGTTCAAGGACACCGCCGGTCCGGCTCTCAATCCGCTCATCAAGGTCATGAACCTGGTATCGCTGCTGGTCCTGCCGGCGGTCATCAGCTTGCGCCACAACAATGTCCGCTACGCCATCGCCGGGGTGGCCCTGATGGTCCTGCTGGCGGCCGTCGCCTTCTCCAAGCGCAAGACCGAGGGCGTTGCCGGCGGCGACCTGCCGGCCCCGGCGGTGGTCGCCGGTGCGCCGGCGGACTGACCCACACACCGCCCGGAGGCACCCTTGACAGTGCGGCCGACGGACCGTGAGCCTGGCGGCGTGACGCCGACCACCTCGAGGGTCAAGCATGGGTAAGGCGCTCGTCATCGTCGAGTCGCCGGCCAAGGCGCGCACCATCGCCGGCATGCTGGGCCCCGACTTCGTGGTGGAGTCCTCGATCGGGCACATCCGGGACCTGCCCCGGGGGGCCGACGAGGTGCCGGCCGCCTACCGCGGCGAGGGCTGGGCCCGCCTCGGGGTCGACGTCGACAACGGCTTCAAGCCGCTGTACGTGGTGTCGCCCGAGAAGAAGTCGGTGGTCGCCAACCTGAAGCGCCTCCTGAAGGACGCCGACGAGCTCTACCTCGCCACCGACGAGGACCGCGAGGGCGAGTCCATCGCCTGGCACCTCTTCGAGGTGCTCTCGCCCCGGGTGCCGGTCAAGCGGATGGTGTTCCACGAGATCACTCCGGCGGCCATCCGGCGGGCGGTCGAGGAGTGGCGCGACCTCGACCGCCGGCTGGTCGACGCCCAGGAGGCCCGCCGCATCCTCGACCGCCTCTATGGCTACGAGGTCTCGCCGGTCCTCTGGAAGAAGGTGATGCCCCGCCTGTCGGCCGGGCGGGTCCAGAGCGTCGCCACCAGGATGGTGGTCGAGCGCGAGCGGGCCCGGATGCGCTTCCGGGCCGCCACCTGGTGGGGCGTGGAGGGCACGTTCGCCGCCCCGTCGCCGGCCGGCCCGGCCACCCCCGCCCGCCCGGCCGCCCCGGCGCTCGGTGACGGCACCTTCTCGGCGACCTTGGTCGCGCTGGCCGGCACCCCGCTCGCCACCGGGCGTGACTTCGACGCCGACGGCCGGCACACCTCCGCGGGGAACACCCGGGTGCTGGGGGAAGAGGAGGCCCGGAGCGTCTGCGCCGGCCTGGAGGGCCGCCCCTTCACCGTGCGCTCGGTCACGGAGCGGCCCTTCCGTCGCTCGCCCTCGGCCCCCTTCATGACGTCCACCCTGCAGCAGGAGGCCGGCCGCAAGCTCCGGTTCAGCGCCCAGCGGGCCATGCAGGTCGCCCAGCGCCTCTACGAACAGGGCTGGATCACCTACATGCGGACCGACTCGACCACCCTGTCGGACGAGGCGCTGGCCGCGGCGCGGACGCAGGCCGCCGCCCTCTACGGCTCCGAGTACGTGCCGCCCGCCCCGCGCCGCTACGAGCGGAAGGTGAAGAACGCCCAGGAGGCCCACGAGGCCATCCGCCCGGCGGGGGAGACCTTCCGCACCCCCGAGCAGGCGGCCGCCAGCCTCCGGGGCGACGAGCTGCGGCTCTACGAGCTGATCTGGAAGCGCACCGTCGCCTCCCAGATGGCCGACGCCACCGGCACCAGCGCCCAGGTCCGCCTGGTGGGCACGGTGGCGGGGGACGCCGGCGCCGGAGTGGCCGGGGCCGAGGCGGAGTTCTCGGCGAGCGGGCGGGTGATCGGCTTCCCCGGGTTCCTGCGGGCCTACGTGGAGGGGGAGGACGATCCGGAGGCCGAGCTGGCCGACCGCGAGGTCGTCCTGCCGCCCCTCCACGAGGGCGACGGCGTCCCGTCGCTCGGGTTCGAGCCCGGCGACCACACCACCCAGCCGCCGGCCCGCTACACGGAGGCGTCGCTGGTCAAGGCGATGGAGGAGCTCGGGGTCGGCCGCCCCTCCACCTACGCCAGCGTCATCGGCACCATCCTCGACCGGGGCTACGTCTGGAAGAAGGGCTCGGCCCTGGTGCCCACGTTCACCGCCTTCTCGGTGGTCGGCCTGCTCGAGCGCTACTTCGGCGACCTGGTCGACTACGGCTTCACCGCCTCGATGGAGGACGACCTCGACGAGATCGCCAGCGGGCGCGAGGAGGCGCTGCCCTGGCTGACCCGCTTCTACTTCGGGGCGGACGAGGGCCACCACAAGGGGGGGAGCGCCGCCGGCAACGGTGCGGGCGCTCCGGGTGCGGGCGGGCGCGAAGCCGCCCATCTCGGCCTGAAGGAGTCGGTGGCCCAGCATCTGGGCGAGATCGACGCCAGGGAGATCAACTCCATCCCGATCGGGCCGGACCAGGCGGGTCGGGAGATCGTGGTCCGGGTGGGCCGATACGGGCCCTATCTGCAGCGGGGGGAGGACCGGGCATCGATCCCCGAAGACCTGGCGCCGGACGAGCTGACGGTGGCCCGCTCCGAGGAGCTCTTGGCTGCCCCGGCCAACGACCGGCTCCTCGGCGCCGACCCCGGTACCGGCTTGCCGGTCCACGTGAGGTCGGGCCGGTTCGGGCCCTACGTCCAGCTGGGCGAGGCGTCCGAGGGCCAGCCCAAGCCTCGCACCGCCTCGCTGTTCGGCTCCATGTCCCCGGCCACCCTGACCCTCGAGCAGGCCCTGCAGCTGTTGACCATCCCCCGCGAGATCGGCACCGACCCCGACACCGGTGAGGTGGTGGTGGCGCACAATGGCCGCTTCGGTCCCTACCTCAAGCGCGGGAGCGACACCCGGAGCCTGGTGAGCGAGGAGCAGCTGCTGACGGTCACCCTCGACGAGGCGCGCGCCCTGTTCGCCCAGCCCAAGACCCGGCGTGGGCGGGCGGCCGCCGGCCCGCTGCGGGAGCTCGGCCCCGAACCCGGCACCGGAGTGCCGGTGGTGCTCCGTGAGGGTCGCTACGGCCCCTACGTCACCGACGGGACCACCAACGCCTCGCTGCGAAAGGGCGACGAAGTGGAGACCCTCACCATCGAGCGGGCGGCCGAGCTGCTGGCCGAACGGCGGGCCGCCGGCCCGAGCACCGGACGCCGGGGTGCGAAGAAGGCGGCTGCGACCAAGAAGGCGGCCGGGACGAAGAAGGCGGTCGGGACGAAGAAGGCGGCTGCGACCAAGAAGGCGGCTGCGACCAAGAAGGCGGCTGCGACCAAGGCGACCGCCAAGAGGGCCGACGAGACGGCGGAGTGACCGCGTACGTCCGGGGCCGTCTGATCGCCCTCGAGGGGTTGGACGGGTCGGGCAAGACCACCCAGGCAAGGCTCCTGGCCGACTCGCTCGGTGCGGTCCTGACCTTCGAGCCCGGTGCCACCGAGCTGGGGCGGTCGCTCCGTCACCTGCTGCTCGACCCGGGCCGCCCTGCACCGGTGCCCCGGGCCGAGGTGCTGCTGATGGCGGCCGACCGCGCCCAGCACGTGGACGAGGTGCTGCTCCCGGCCCTGCAATCGGGGCGCTGGGTGGTGACGGACCGGTTCAGCGGATCGACCCTGGCGTACCAGGGCTGGGGACGGGGCCTGGCGACCGACCCGCTCCGCCAGGTCGTGGGCTGGGCGGCGGCCGGGCTCGAGCCCGACCTCACGGTGTTGGTCGACGTCCCGCTCGAGGTGTCTCGGCACCGGCTGGAACTGGCGGCCCGCGACCGGCTCGAGGGTCTCGACGCCGATTTCCACGAACGGGTGCGCCACGGGTTCGTCGCCATGGCCCGGGCCGGCGGGCCGCACTGGGTCGTGGTCGACGGCACGCTTCCGGTGGAGACCCTGGCGGTCGAGATCGAGGCGCTGGTCCGCACCCGCCTGGGCTGGCCGGCGCCGCCCGCCCCGTGACCGACCTCGACCTGCCCTCCCCCGGCCTGTTCGAGGCCGTGGTCGGCCAGCCGGGGGCGGTGGGCGCGCTGCGGGCGTCCGCCCGCCGGCCGGTCCACGCCTACCTGCTGAACGGACCGGCGGGCTCGGGGAAGCGTCAGGCGGCCGCCGCATTCGCGGCCGCGCTGCTCTGCCCGTCAGGCGGCTGCGGTCACTGCGGGGTCTGCCGCCGCGCCCTGGCCGGGACCCACCCCGAACTGGTGGTGGTGGAGCGCACCGGTGCCGCCCTCGGGGTCGACCAGGCCCGCGCCCTGGTCGGGCTGGCCCAGCGCCGACCGCTCGAGGGGGTGCGCCAGGTGATCGTGGTGCACGACGTCCACCTGGCCCTTCGATCTGCCCCGGCGCTGCTCAAGACGGTGGAGGAGCCCCCGGCGTCCACGGTGTTCGTCCTGTTGGCCGACGGCCTCCCGCCCGAGCTGGCCACGGTGGCGAGCCGGTGCGCGGTGGTGCAGTTCCCGCCGGTGCCCCGGGCCGCCGTCGAGGAGTGGCTGGCAGGGCGGGGTACCCCCGCCGACCTGGCAGCGGCGATCGCCGAGGGGGCGGCCGGCGACGTGGACCGGGCCCGGCTGTTGGCCGAGGATCAACAGTTCGCCGAGCGCCTGGCCCTCTGGCGCTCCGTCCCGGGCGTCCTCGACGGTCACGGGGCCACCGCCGCCGCGATGGCCCGCACCCTGCTGGCCGCCGTCGACAGCGGGCTCGAGCCCCTGCGTGCCGGCCACGCCGCCGAGCTCGAACGGCTCACCGAGGAGTCCGAGGCGTTGGGGGAGCGGGCGCTCCCGGGCCGGCGGGAGGTGACGGACCGCCAGCACCGGGAGGAGCGGCGGTGGCGCACCGACGAGCTCCGCGTCGGGCTCGGCGTGCTGGCGCGCGCCTACCGTGACCGCCTGACGGATCGGGTCGACGGCGGGGCCGGTGCACGCCAGGTCGAGGAGGCGCGCGCCTACGGGCGGGCGGTCGACCTGATCACCTCGGTCACGGCGTCGCTCGAGCACAACCCCAACGAGACGCTGCTCCTCGAGGCGCTCCTGGTCCGCCTCGGCACCCTCGGGGACTGAGATCGTGCGGGGGAGCGGTCCTCAGCCCGCCAGCCGGACCGTCCCATTGGGGCTCATCACCGCAACGCCGCCGGCGGAGGTGGGCACCGAGACGCCGGGGCCTGCCGCCAGCCCCGCCACCACGGTGGCGGTGACGGTGTCGGCGTGGTACTCGAACTTCAGGAACGGGGCGGTGGCGCCGGAAGCCGTGCAGCTGGCCTGCTGGTCCGGGGACGCCTGCACGACGGCCCCGTTGGCGACACCGGCGAACGTCCCGCTGACGCCACCACCGGCCGCCACGACGGTGTAGACGGTCCCCAGCGCCTGGTTGCAGCCGGCACTCACCACGAGGGTGGCCGAGCCGAGCGAAACCGAGCCGGTGGCCGTCAGCTTCGGGTAGTCCACCCCGGCGAGCGGCGTGGTGTCGCTGCCCGGCTCGAGGGAGTCGAAGGAGAGTGACGAGGCCGAGTCGAAGGAGACGTTGCCCTCGGCGGCCGCCACGCCGTAGGGACCGTTGCCCCCACCGTCGCCCAGCTGGACGCGCGACCCGGTGAAGGTGAGCGGGCCGAAGTGTGTCGTCGCCTCCTTGGTGGTCGTCGCGTTGAAGCGGCCAAGGTTGAACAGGCCGGTGCCGGTGAAGGTCACCGGCGCCCCGCTGGTCCCGTTGAGCGACGCTCCGAAGGGGACCACGATGGAAGGCGAGCCCGACGAGCCCGAGGGTGTCGCGAAGGTGAGGGGCCCGGTGTTCACCGGGTCCTCGAATTGGAGGAACCCGCCCCCGGTCGAGGGCACTGGGAGGTCCACCGTCAGGGTGTGGCCGCTGCCCTTGACCGCACCGAGGTCGTAGTTCGAGCCGTTGCCGAGCTCCACGCTCCAGGTCTGGTCCTTGCCCAACGTCAGGGGGATCGCCACCGTCGCGTACTGCCCGACCTGACCCGAGGTCACCTTGCTGGTGACGGTCAGGCGGTCGATCTTGACGCCGTTGCCGGTGATGTCGTAGTCGTTGGGGAGCGGCGCCTGTGCGCCACCCTTCAGGGCCATCCGGAGGTTCGCCACTATCAGGCCCGTCAGGTCGTTGCTGCTCGTCGACCCGCACGACGTCGAGCTCGAGCACGTGAGGACGGGGAAGTCGAGGCCGACCTTCGAAGAGGAAGTCGGCGCCGTGCCCCCGGTCCAGTTGCCGGCCACCGACCAGCCGTCGTTGGCCGGCGACGCGGCGGAGGCGGTCCCGCTCCACGTGAAGGTCGGGACCGTGGCGGAAGCCGCCCCCGGCAGCCCCAGCACCCATCCGGCCGCGAGCGCCGTCCCCAGGGCCACGGGCCGCCAACGGGACACCCCCGGCTTCGCACGTCCTGCGGTCCGGTTCGCCACGATGCTCGCCATGTGCCCCTCCTCCTCACGCGACCACCCCCGGTCGCGTGGAATCCGCCTGTGTTCCGGGGGAGTGGTCGACTCCTCGGAGGAAGCTCCTCCGACCGTCGGATCGTTTCATATCACCTCGGAGGGACGAGCACCAGGGGGAGGCACCAGGGGGAGGCACCAGGGGGAGGACCGCCGTGCCGTCTCACCGGCATCTGGCAGACTGGGCCTTCACGCCTGGGTAGCTCAGCCGGTAGAGCAGCGCACTCGTAATGCGCAGGTCAGGAGTTCGAGTCTCCTCCCAGGCTCCGGCACCCGATTCTCGCATTGGCCCTGTTCTTCCGGGTCTGGAGCGGGTAGATTCACCCGGGCGGCGGCGGGCCGTGCCATCTCGGCGGAGGGAAGACGGATGCACCGGTTGGGTCCAATGCGGCGCGCCCCGGCAGCGGTGATCGACCGTTGCGGCGGGCCGGGCACCGTGGCCGTGACGGTCTGGGCCCTCGCCGTGCTCGCCGTGCTCGCCGGTGGCACGACTCCCGCCGGTGCCGTCCCCCCGACCCCCGCCCGATCGTTCGCCGTAGCCGACGTGCCAGCTCCGGTGGTCACGTCGGTCTTCCCCTCGGTCGGACCTCCGGGGGGAGGCACCATCGTCACCATCGACGGCCGGAACCTGTCCGGGGCGAGCGCCGTCGCGTTCGGCGGCGTGCCGGCCGCGGGCTTCACCGCGAACCCCGACGGCTCGATCACCGCCGTCTCGCCGACCCACGTCGGCGGCACCGTCGACGTCACCGTCACCACCGCCGGGGGCACCAGCGCGGTCTCGGGCGCCGACGGGTTCACCTACGCCGTCACCGGTGCCTCCCCCGGGCCGGCCGTCCCTGGCTCGGGCTACGACCTGGTGGGGGCGGACGGGGGGGTGTTCGTCTTCCCCCTGGGGCAGCCCGGCGGCTTCTACGGCTCCCTGCCGGCCGACGGCGTGGGTGTCCACGACATCGTCGGCATGGTGCCCACCGCCGACGACCGCGGCTACTTCGTGGTGGGGGCGGACGGGGGGGTGTTCGCCTTCGGCGACGCCCCCTACCTCGGTTCGCTGCCCGGCGACGGGGTGGCGGTCAGCGACATCGTCGGGATCGTCCCCACCGCCGACGACCGCGGCTACTTCGTGGTGGGGGCGGACGGCGGGGTGTTCGCCTTCGGCGACGCTCCCTACCTCGGCTCGCTGCCCGGCAGCGGGGTGCATACCACCGCGGTCGTGGGCATCGCCGCCATCCCGAGCGGACGGGGATACTGGCTGGTGACGGCGGGAGGCACCGTCTACGCCTTCGGCGACGCGCCGGCGGAGGGCTCGGTCGCCTCGCCCACCCCGGTTACCGGGATCGAGGCCACGCCCGACGGAGGTGGCTACTGGGTGGTCACCCGGAACGGGAGCGTCTACGCCTTCGGCGACGCCGGGTACTTCGGGTCGCTCCCCCAGGCCGGGGTCTCCCCCTCGCAACCGGTGATCGGGCTGGTCCCGACCGCCGATCAGCAGGGGTACTGGCTGGTCGGGGCCGACGGAGGGATCTTCGCCTTCGGCGACGCCCCCTTCGCCGGTTCGCTCCCCGGTCTCGGCCTGGCGGTCGACGACGTCGTGGGCGCCGTGCCGACCACCACCTGAGCGGCCGGAGGTCGCCGGCCGGCGGCCGTCGCCGGGCGTCCGCCGTCGCCCGCCCGCGCCGCCGGCGGGCACGGGTCCTAGAGTGCGCCGTCGTGGGGTGGGAATCGGCGGCCGTGGCCGCCTGGGAGGCCGCCGGCCGCCGGCGCCGGCTCTGCGGCTGGGAGATATTCACCGTCGACCTCCCGGCGCACGGTCCCGAGCAGCACGAGCCGCTGCTGGTGCTGCACGGCTTCCCGACGTGCTCCTTCGACTTCCACCTGGTCGCCGAAGAGCTTCGGGCCGGGCGGCGTGTCCTGCTCCTCGACATGCTCGGCTACGGGCTGTCCGAGAAGCCCGACCGCCGGTACTCCCTGCGGGAGCAGGCCGACATCGTGGAGGCGTTCGTGGCCGAGGCGGCGGTCGGCGAGCTGGCGCTGCTCACCCACGACATGGGGGACACGGTGGGGGGCGAGCTGCTGGCCCGCCAGGCCGAAGGCGCCTGGTCGGTGTCCGTCACCCGGCGGGTGCTGCTCAACGGCAGCATCTACCTACAGATGGCCCAACTGAGCGCCGGCCAGCAGTTCCTCCTCGGGCTGCCCGACGAGTGGCTGGCCGACGGCCTTCCGCTCGACGGTGCCGCGGTGGCCGCGGGCGTCGCCGCCACCTTCGCCGACCCCGGGAGCGCCGATCCGGGCGAGGTGGCGGCGGTGGCCGAGCTGGTCGCCCACCGGCAGGGCGAACGTGCCCTGCCGCGGACGATCCGCTACATCGAGGAGCGCAGGCGCGAGGAGCAGCGCTTCACCGGCGCCATCGAGCGGCATCCCTCGCCCCTTGCGGTGGTCTGGGGGGCAGAGGACCCGATCGCCGTGGTGGGGATGGTCGACCGGCTGCGGGCGGCCCGCCCCGACGCCTCCGTCCGGGTGCTCGAGGGGATCGGCCACTACCCGATGATCGAGGCGCCGGCCGCCCTCGCTGCCGCCGCCATCGAAGGGCTGGGCTGAGCGACGGCTCGGGACGGGGGCGTCCCACCAGGGCAACCGGCGCGGTCGAGGATTTCGGCATAAAGTTGCAGGACCAAAGCCAAGTGGTGGGAGGCGGAATGGAACGGACGCCCTTTGCGAGCGATTTTGCGCGGCGGTGGATGCGTCGTCGCGTCACCCTCCGCGGCGCCCGGCGAGGCATGCTGAGCGGAGCCACCGTGGCGCTCGGCATGGCGACGGTGCTGGGCGCGCTCGGAGCGTCCACGCTGGCCGGGGAGCCGGCAGGGGCCACCACCCAGTCCGTCCCGGTCGCCTTCGTGGTGAGCTCGCTCGGTGCCGTCTCCGGTGCGCCCGGCTCGGTGACCCCCGTCCCGCAGTCGACGAACACGCCCGGCACCGCAATGAACGCCGGGAGCTTCCCGGTGGCCATGGCGGCCTCGCCGGACGGCTCCATGGGCTACGTGGTCGACCAGGGCACCGGCAGCGTCCTCCCGATCAACCTGCAGACCGACACCCCCGGCACCGCCATCCCCGTGGGCGCCGACCCGGTCTCCATCGCGGTCGCACCGAGCGGCTCGACCGCCTACGTGGTGGTGGCCAGCAACGACTCGGTCGTGCCGATCGACCTGGCGACGAACACGGTGGGCACCCCGATAAGCCTGGCCTACAACACGCTGGCCTACGCCTCGGGATCGAAGAAGAACTTCGTGATGGCCGGGATCGCCGTCTCCCCGGACGGCTCCACGGCGTACGTGGTCGACAGCTACGACGCCGAGGTCTTCCCGATCACCCTGTCGACAGGCACGCCGGGGACGCCGATCAGCCTGGGCAGCGTCAGCAACCCCACGGCCATCGCGATCACCCCGAACGGGAGCACCGCCTACGTGACCGACGAGGGGTACTCGGGCAGCTACAGCAACCAGGTGACGGCCGTTCCGCTCGCCGGTGGCAGCGTCACCACCATCAGCAACGTCGGCAGCGCCAACAGCGGGCCGGACGCCGTCGCCGTCACCCCGAACGGGGCGACGGTGTACGTGGCCACCGTGGCCGGCAACACGGTGGTCCCGATCCCCACCGCCACCAACACCCCCGGCACCGCCATCTCGGTGGGCCACAGCCCCGACGGCGTCGCCGTCAGCCCGGACGGGTCGACCGTCTACGTGGCGAACCAGGGGGACAACACCGTCACCCCGATCGCCACCTCGACCAACGCCGCCGGCACGGCCTTGACTGGCTTCGACAGCCCGGCCGCGGTGGTGACGGCCAACGTGCCGGTCCCGTCGGCACCCGGGGCCCCCAACGGGGCGACCAGCTCGGCCAGCGCCAGCTCGGGCACCGGGAACGGGACGGCGAGTGCCTCCAACGGCGGGGTCAGCGTGACCGCGACCGGCTCGGGCGCCCTGACGGTCGCCCAGTACGCCTCTGATCCGGTGGGGGGACCGACCTTCCCCCCGACCGGCGAGTACTTCGACGTCTCGGTGGCGTCGGGGAGCTACTTCTCGAGCCTCACCATCAGCGACTGCAACCTGAACACGGGGAGCAAGCTCGAGTGGTGGACCGGCAACGGCTGGGCGCCCGTCACCCCGGTCACCGGCCCCTCCTCCTCCACCCCGCCGTGCCTGACCGCCAACCTCAACGACACCAACTCGAGCCCGACCATCGGCGAGCTGACGGGCACCGTGTTCGCGGTCGCGGCGGTGGTACCGACCGCCACCGGGTACTGGGAGGTCGCCCGCGACGGCGGCATCTTCTCCTTCGGCAGCGCCGCCTTCTACGGCTCGATGGGCGGCAAGCCGCTCGTCGCCCCGGTCGTGGGCGTTGCCGCCACCCCTGACGGGAAGGGCTACTGGGAAGTGGCGTCCGACGGCGGCGTCTTCGCCTTCGGCGACGCAGGCTTCTTCGGCTCCATGGGCGGCAAGCCGCTCGTCGCACCCATCGTGGGCATCGCCCCGACGGCCGACGGCCAAGGCTACTGGGAAGTGGCGTCCGACGGCGGCGTCTTCGCCTTCGGCGACGCCGCCTTCTACGGGTCGATGGGGGGCAAGCCGCTGGCCGCCCCGGTGGTCGGTCTGGCCGTGACGCCGGGCGGCCTCGGCTACTCGGAGGTGGCCAAGGACGGCGGGGTCTTCAGCTTCGGCGAGGCGCCGTTCTACGGGTCGATGGGGGGCAAGCCGCTGAACGCCCCGGTGGTGGGCATGTCGAGCACGGCCTTCGGCAGCGGCTACTGGCAGATCGCCTCCGACGGCGGCATCTTCGCCTTCGGCGACGCGATCTTCTACGGCTCGCGCGGGGGCCTGCCGCTCAGCGCCCCGGTGGTCGGGATCTCGACGACCAGCGACGGCGGCGGGTACTGGCTGGTGGCCTCCGACGGCGGCATCTTCACCTTCGGCGACGCCCTCTTCTACGGCTCGATGGGCGGCAAGGCGCTGGACGCACCGATCGTGGGCCTGGCCACCAACTGAGCACGGACGGAGGGCCCGGCCCCGGCCGGACCCTCCGGAGCCCGTCCCACCGCCCCTCCCGGGAGCTGCCCGGGCGGGGCGGTGGCGCGTCAGGACCTGTCACCTGGTCGTTCCGCGCCCGGTGGCGGCCGTCGGTTGGCGCGTCGCGCCGGCGCACGGCCGTCAGCATCGTGGTGGCGTCCGGGCCCGGTCAGGACCCGGGCGCGGTCAGGACCCGGACGCGGTCAGGACCGGGAGCGGCGGGCGTGGAGCGCCTGCGGGCTCTCCGCCCTCTCTGCCCGCAGGACGCGGATGCGGTGGTAGACGGCGGCCGTCACCACCAACACCGCCAGGACGGCGGCCACGTAGCCGGCGTAGCTGAAGTCCTTCACCACGTGGTGCCAGCTGGCGCCCAGGCCGTACCCGATGCTGATGAGGGTGGCACTGAAGATGGCCGAGCCCAGGACCGTGTAGGCGACGAAGCGGACGATCGCCATCTCGCCCAGCCCGGCGGCCACCGACACGAAGGATCGCAGCAGCGGGATCAGGCGGCCGAAGACGACGAACGGGTCGCCCCGCCGGGCGAACCAGCGCTCCGCCCGGTCGAGGTCCCGGTGGGTCAGCAGCACGTACTTGCCGACCCGGTCGACCAGGGGCCTCCCCCCGAACAGGCCGATGGCGTAGCCGATCAGCGAGCCCACCAGCTCCCCGGCCACCGCCACCACGATCACCGCTCCCAGGGACAGGTGATGATGGTGGCTGCCGGCGATCAGCTGGCCGCTGGCCAGGGCGCCGCCGTAGCCCATCGCCAGCTCCGACCCGATCGGGATGCCGAGTGCCGAAACGGCCGTCACGGCGAACAGTGCCAGATAGCCCCACGTCGTGAGTAAGTTCTCCACTCCGGCTCCTTCTCGGGCGCCCCAGGGCGCGATCGTGCGCCCCCATAGTGCCGCGTCCGGCTCTCGGACGGCTCCCAATCATCCCCCGGCGTCAGGTGGGCGTCAGGCGGGGCGCTCCGCCAGCCGCCCGTTCGGGGACCCCTGGCGATCGCCCGTCCCCGTGGGAGGATCCCGAGGTGGCAGCGCACCCGGACCATGGCGGTGCCGCCGGCGGCCGGCCGACGCTCGACCGGGGATTGCTGCGGGCGCTCGAGGACGTCGTCGGTTCGCCGCACCTCCTGGTGGACCCGGACCTCGTCGCCCCCTACGTGGTCGACTGGACGGGGCGCTTCGTCGGCCGTGCACCGGCGGTGGTCCGCCCGGGTGACACCGAGCAGGTGGCGGCGGTGGTGGGCCGCTGCGCAGAGGCCGGGGTGCCCCTGACCCTGCAGGGTGGCAACACCGGCCTGGTGGGCGGCGGCGTCCCGTTGTCCGGGGAGTTGGTGGTGAGCCTCCGGCGGCTCGACCACCTCGGCGAGGTGGACGCGGCGGCGGGCCAGGTGACGGCCGGTGCCGGGGTGACCGTCGAGCGCCTGCAGCAGGCGGCCCTGGCCGCGGGGTGGCGGTACGGCGTCGACCTGGCCAGCCGGGGCAGCGCCACGGTCGGTGGCTCGGTGGCCACCAATGCCGGCGGGGTGCGGGTGCTGCGGTACGGCGACACCCGGGCCCAGCTGGTCGGGGTGGAGGCGGTGCTCGGCCGTGGTGAGGTGGTCTCCCACCTCGGCGGCCTGCTGAAGGACAACACCGGCTACAGCCTGCCCGGGCTCCTGTGCGGCAGCGAGGGCACCCTGGCCGTGGTCACCGCGGCCAGGGTGCGGCTGGTGCCCCCGGTGACCCACCAGGTGGTCGCCCTCCTGGGCTTGGGCGGGGTGGGAGCGGCGGTCGAGGCGTGCGGGACGCTCCGCCGGTCCGTGCCGTCGCTCGAGGCGGCCGAGCTCTTCCTCGACGACGGCCTCGAGCTGGTCTGCCGGGTCACCGGGATGGCGCCCCCGTTCGACCGGCCCCACCGGTGCTACCTGCTGGTGGAGGCAGCGGCCCCCCACGACCCGACCGGGGAGCTGGCCGAGGGGGTGGGCGCCCTGGCCGGGGTGGGCGAGGTGGCGGTGGCCGCCGACGCGGCCCGCCGGGCGGTGCTGTGGCGCTACCGCGAGGCGCACACCGAGGCGGTCAACACGCTCGGCCGCCCGCACAAGCTCGACGTCACCCTGGGCCTGGGCGAGCTGGCGCCGTTCGTCGAGCGTGTGCCGTCGGTGGTGGCCGCGCTGGCACCCGGCGCCCGGGTGTGGCTCTTCGGTCACGCAGCCGACGGCAACATCCACGTCAACGTGACCGGCCTCCAACCCGGGGACGACCGGGTCGACGGCGCCGTCTTCGAACTGGTGGCCGCGTCGGGCGGCAGCATCAGCGCCGAGCACGGGATCGGCACCGCCAAGCGGCCCTGGCTGCACCTCAACCGGAGCCCGGCCGAGATCGCAGCCTTCCGGGCGCTCAAGTCGGCTCTCGACCCGGCCGGCGTCCTCAACCCGGCGGTGCTGCTGCCCCCGGAGGGCTGACCGCGGCCCGGCACGCCTCCATGGCCGCGGCGAAGGCGGCGGCCCGCTCGCGGTAGCTGCGGTAGCGGCCGAAGCTCGGGGCGGCGGGGGAGAGGAGGACCACCCCGTCGGGCGCCGCCCAGGCGAACCCGGCCGACACGGCTGCCTCCAGGTCCGGGAAGTCCGCCACGGCCTCGGCCGGCACGCCGGCCCCGAGGAGGGCCCGGCGGATCCGGGGGCCGCTGTCGGGCAGGGTGGCCACCAGGGTGGGCGCCGCCCGCCGGCGCACCGCCTCACCGAGCGGGGCGTAGTCGATGCCCCGGTCGTAGCCGCCGGCCAGCAGGGCGACCCGGGCCTCCCCCATCGCCTCGAGGGCCGCCACCGTCGGCAGCACGTTGGTGGCCAGGCTGTCGTCGAGGAAGCGCACCTCGCCGATCGAGCCGATCGGGCGGAGCCGGCTCTCGAGGCCGTCGAAGCCACGTGCCGCATCGGCCATCGCCGCCGGGTCGTCGGCTCCGGGGACGCCCAGGCCGAGCAGGCAGGCCCGGGCGAGCAGGGCGTTGCGTCGGTTGTGCGTCCCGAGCAGGCCGAGCGGGCCGGTCCAGGGGCCGTCGAGCACCGGGTCCCCGTCGCACACCCACCGGACCCGGGGCCCCAGCAGCCCGGCGGCGGCGCGCAGGTCCCCGCTGTCGCCGTCGGCCACCGTCAGGTCGGCGCCGGGCTGGGTGCACGCCGAGAGCTTGTCCCGGTAGTAGGTGGCGGTGTCGCCGTGCCAGTCGAGGTGGTCAGGGTGGAGGGAGGTCACCACCACCACCGGGGGCGACGAGGCCAGGTCGGTCGCCTGGTAGCTCGAGGTCTCCACCAGGTAGCAGTCGTAGGGCCCGTCCGCCGTGACGTCGGGGTCCCAGGGCGGCCGGCCGATGTTCCCGGCGACCATGCACCGCCGGCCCAGGCGGGTCGCCAGGTGGCCGGCCAGGGCGGTCGTGGTGCTCTTCCCCTTGGTCCCGGTGATGGCGGCCACCCGCTCGAGGGGCGCCTCCTGCATCCAGAGCCCGAGACCACCGGCCACCGCCACCCCCTTCGCCTCCAGTGCGGCCACCTCAGGTCGGTAGCGGCTGATCCCGGGGGTCTTCACGACCACCTCGCAGGCGAGGAGGGCGTGGAGGCCCCCGCCCCCGGTGGCGAGCACCGGGCGGCCGTCGGGTCCGGCGTCCGGCGGCCGGGCGTCCACCAGCACCGGGTCCTCGATCCCGAGCTGGCGCAGCCGTCGGAGGTTGGCGGCCCCTTCGACGCCCAGCCCCCAGACGCCCACCCGGGCGCCCGCCAGGTCAGACCAGCTGATCTTCGGGCGCATACCTGTCGGGGATCCAGTGGGCCCCGGCCGGCCGCAGGAGCGCGCCGGCGTCCACCTCGGACGTCCCGCCCACCTCGGCTGCCAGCTGGTCGAGCAGCCGGTTGCCCCGCCGGTCGGGCCTTTGCCGGGCCAGCGCCAGGGCGGCACGGCACTCGTCGGCGTCGCCGACGCACTCGAAGGGCTTGGCCTCCCCGCCGACGTCGAGCAGCGAGCGGAAGCGGTCGGCCAGGGTGGGGTCGTCGAGCGGCTCGCGCCCGTCGAAGACCTGCCGCAGGCGCTCGGCCGCGACGAACGGGGCCAGCACCAGGTCGATGAAGCAACACTTGTCGCACCGGCCGCACCAGTGGTCGAGCCGGCGCGCCGGGTCCTGGGTGAAGGCCCGGTTGCAGCTGCGGAAGACGGGCAGGTACCGCCCGAGGTCGGCGAACCGCTGCGCCACCCACAGCTCGGAGTACGGGCGCAGCAGCGAGAAGTACTCGAGCCCGGGCCCGATCGCCGAGGCGACCGCCCGCCGGAGGCCGGCCTCGAAGACCGCCCCCTTGGACCACTGGTGGTTGACCGACCGGCCGCCGTCCAGCAGGGTGGCGGCCGAGGCCGAGCGCTCGTTGGACATGACGACCACACCGTGCCGGCCCAGGGCGGCCGCCAGGACCGCCACCCCGGAGACGATGGCGGTCACCGGCACGTGCCCGTTCAGGAACCCGAGCTCCTCCGACCGCAGCAGCTGGGGGTCGATCTGGCGCTCGGCCCGCACCACCGGAAGCCCGCTCGCCACCGCCGGTCGCTCGATGGCCTCGAAGCGGTCGCCCGGGGGGCTGACCACGAAGAGCGACGCGCCGGGGTGGTGGCGACGGACCGTCTCCGCGGTGACGACGGAGTCGATGCCCCCGCCGAAGGGCACCAGCGGCCGGTCGCCCGACGGCTCGAAGCCGGCGGGCCGTCGCACCCCGCGCCTCGGGCCGGTGACCTCGAGGCCGGAGAGGTCGAGGCGGTTGCGGTGGGCGAACTCGCCCAGGCCCTCCACCAGGTAGGTGGTCAGCTGCCCGCGCTCCTCGTCGGTGAGGGCCAGGTCGCCGAGGTCGACCCGCGGGGGGGCGGCCGTCTTGTAGTAGGAGACGCCGGCGAGCACGAACAGCAGCCCGGCCGCCGCCTCCACCGCTGGCGACCCCCAGTCACCCGCCGGGCCGAGGGTGAACCGCTCGGTGAACCGCCGGGGTCCGACCGAGTAGTGGCACTCGAGGCGACCGGCACGCCGGTCGATCCGGTAGCCGTCGTAGCGGAAGGGGTCGGTGGTTGGCCGGCGGGCGGTCATGGCGTCCTCTCGTCCGGTCGGGCACGGGCCCGCCGGCGCGTCGGCCATGCTACGGGTGGGCCCCGGCCCCGTCGTCACCGCCGTCGGCACCGCCGCGCCGTCACCGCGGCGCCGTCACGTGGCCAGGCGGGCCAGCAGCCCGAAGCGGCCGCACGGGCGGGCACGCCGGTCGCTGTAGAAGCGCCCGTCCCCGGTCGGGGCGTCCGCCAGGTGGACGTGCCCGGGGTCGAGTCCGCACCCGAGCAGGCACCGGCGGGTCGCCTCCCAGAGGTCGAGGGTCCAGCGCCCGTCCCCGGCCGGCGCCAGTACCGACGGGGCGATCCGGGGCAGGGACCGCCGGACGGCGGCCGCGACCTCCTCGCCCACCGGGTAGCCGGCGGCCGACACCGCGGGGCCGATGCCGGCTCGCAGGCAGCCCGGGCGGGCGCCGTGGGACACCATGACCTCCACGCAGCGCTCGAGCACCCGGGCGACCGTCCCCCGCCACCCCGCGTGCACGCATGCCAGCACGCCGGCGTCCGGGTCGACCAGCACCACCGGCACGCAGTCGGCCACCAGGATGGTCAGGACCACCCCGGGCTCGAGGGTGACCAGGGCGTCCACCCCGGGCACGGCGTCGTGGGGCCCGGTGGTGCCCCGGCCCCGCCAGGCGGCCGGCACCAGGGCCACCGCCCCCCCGTGCACCTGGTCGGCCAGCACCAGGTCACCCAGGTCGGCACCGAAGGCCGCCGCGGCCCGCCGCCGGTTCTCGGCCACCGCCACGGGGTCGTCGCCCACGAGCAGGGCCAGGTTGAGGGAGCGGTAGGCGCCGCTCGACACCCCGCCCTGCCGGGTGGTCACCGCCGCGTCGACCTCGCCCCGCAGCGCGGGCCACCGCAGGAGGTCGATCCCGTGGTTGCGGCTGATCTCGTAGGCCCGGCTCACGCGTCCACCGCCCGACGACCTCCTCGAGCGCGATCGGGCCGGCCCCACGCTACCGACCCACTCCCGCCGCTCCCCCGCCTCCGCCGAAGTGGCCGGGGCGGGGCCGCCTGCTCACCTCCGAGCACCGGACCCCGGCCGGATCGGGCAGCGGCCCGGTGCCACGTCCACGCTGACCGTCCGGGCACCGGGATCGTTCGTCACGAGCAGGCGCGAGGACCCCGGGGCCGAGACGATCCGGCCGCCGGCGACCGTGGCGCAGTACCCCTGGGTCCGGTAGTGGAGCTGCCCGCCGACGAACACCACGGTGGGGACGCCGACGTGGTGCTCGGCCTGGTACGTCATCTCGAAGCGGTCGGTGGGCGGATCGAAGAGCACCGACTCGGGGGCGCCGTCCACCGCCACGGGGTAGGGGCGCGAGAGCACGGGGGCGATCGGCGCCAGCCGGCCCCCCGGCCCCGCCAGGGCCTCGGCGCTGCTGCCGGTCGGGTCGTCGTAGTACTTCCAGCTCCAGTAGGCCCACCCCAGGCCGAGCAGGTCGCTGTAGCCGGTCACCTGGTCGATGAAGGCCGGGTCGCCGCTGGCCGCGCCGAACTCGCTCATGAACCACGCCGGGCCGCCCCGCTGGTAGCGGGTCGACAGCAGGGGACGTTCGCGCTCGCGGCTGAGCATGGTGGTGAGCACCTCGGCGGCGCAGGCGGCGTTGTCGTAGGGCTCGCCGGTCACCGGGCTCCGGTACCGGCAGTAGGAGTGGAAGTTGAGCACGAGCCCGGGGTAGTCCATCGGCCCGAGCAGGTTCGGGAGGTGGCGACTGGTGTAGATGTCCGGCTCCACGAAGACCAGCCGGTGCGGGTCGGCCCGCTCGATCGTCCCGATCACCCCCACCGCCGGGTCGGTCTGCGGGCACCGGAGGGTGCCGGCGGTCCCGGCCAGGTGCCCCGGGTGGGTCCGGCCGGCGTAGAAGCACTGCAGGTCGACGGCGAACGCCAGGGCGTCTCCCGGTCCGTGCTCGGTGCTGTAGGGCTCGTTGTAGGGGTCGAACCCGAGCACCCAGCGGTTGTGCCGGAAGTAGCGGGCGACCACCCCCCAGACCATGTCGAACTGGCCCTGCAGGTCGCCGACCACGTCGTTGTCCCAGAAGTGGTCGGTGGCGACCCTCAAGGTGGCGTCGCGGTAGTTGCGCGACCACCGGCCGGTGGCGGTGAGGATCGGCTGGTTGTTCGTGCACACCGCCCAGGCCGGCGCCCCCTCGCCGCGGAAGGCCTGGCTGTAGACGTCCTGGTGCATGTCGAGGATGGTGAAGATGTGGTAGCGGCCCAGGAGGTCGACCGTCCTGGCCACCTCGGCCAGGTAGGCGTCGGCGACCGCTCGGTCGAAGAGGTGGGGGTCGCCCGGGCGGCCGGGCGTGCAGATCGCCGGCTGGTTGGGCCCCCCGCGCCCTGGCTCGAGCCCCTGCCAGAGGATGCCGAGGCGGACCACGTCGAACCCCAGGTGGGCGATGGCGGCGGCGTCGGCCGACGAGAAGTTCCAGGGTTTCCCCGGGTCGGGGTAGAGCTCGTAGGGCGCCCGCTTCTCGACGGCGTTCACCCCGTGCAGCATCACCACGCGCCCGTACCGGTCGCGCAGGTAGGGGCCGCCCGGGGCGGCGATCGGCGCCCCGGGCCCGATGTCGGGCGACCACCGGCCCGTTGACGGCCGTCGCGCCTGGCGGGCGATGCTGGCCGGCGAGCTGTACTGGTGCACCGTCCCGCTGGGCGGCGGGCCGCCGCAACCGGCGGCCAGGGCACCGGCGACCAACGCGCCGACCACCCCGAGGCCGACGGCGGCCATCCGGGGCGACGACCGTCGTCGGCCGGACCGGCCGACGCGGTCAGCGGAAGAGCAGCGAGTAGTCGGCTCCACGCCGGAGGTGGTGACCGCCGTCGACCGCCAGGCACTCCCCTGTGACCCACGCCGACTCCGGTCCCGCCAGGTAGCGGACGGCGGCCGCGACGTCCGCCACGGTCCCCAGCCGGGCGATCGGCATCTGGGCCAGATAGTCGTCGAGCAGGGCGCCCCCGGTGGTGATCGGCGCCATCAGCTCGTCGTCGACGATGCCGGGCTGCACGGCGTTCACCCGGATCCCGGCCGAACCGAGCTCCTCGGCGGCGTAGGCGCACAGCGACTCGATGCCCGCCTTGGCCATCCCGTAGGCCCACAGCCAGCGGTGGGGGAAGTGGCCCGCCCCCGACGACATGAGGACGATCGACCCGCCCTCGCCCATCACCCTCGCCCCGTGCTTGACGCACAGGAACGAGCCGATCAGGTTGAGCTCGACCGTGCCGCGCACCGCCTCGGCGTCCGCCTCGGTCAGCGGGCCCATGTGCAAAGAGCCGCCTGCGCAGGCGAAGAGGATGTCGAGCCGTCGCTCGGGGCCGCCGGCCGCCGCTACCGCCGCCGCCACCTGCTCCGCGACCGTCACGTCGGCCACCACGTAGTCGCCCGTGCCCACCTTTCCGATGGCCTCGGCCGCCGCAGCCAGCTTCGCCTCGGTGCGGCCGCAGACGGTGACCCGGGCCCCGTCGGCGGCGAGGCGGAGCGCGGTGGCCAGACCGATCCCGCTGCCCCCACCGGTCACCAGGGCGCGCCGCCCCTCCAGACCGCCGTGCTGGGCCCCGGCTCCGCCGCCGCCGCCCGCGGTCGTCTCCCCCTCGGTCCCCATCGCATCCTCCCACCGCTCCCGGATCGCTGGCGCAGGGTACGCCGCCCGGGGCACCGGGGGTGGTCGCCCACCCTGCCGGGGCGCCGGCCCGACCCGGTGCGGCCCCCCGGTGCGGCCAGACCCGCCGAGGTGGCGCCGGGGTGGCGTCGTCGCCGTTCGTCGCCGGGGGACACACCGGATGGGTAGGGTGCAAGCATGGCCGACCAGGCGCGGTTCACCGAGCTCGCCATGGAGCACATGCCGGCGCTCTACAGCGCCGCCCTGCGCATGACCCGCAACGCCTCGGACGCCGAGGACCTGGTGCAGGAGACCTACCTGAAGGCCTACCGGTCGTTCGGCACCTTCACGGAGGGGACCAACCTCAAGGCCTGGCTCTACCGGATCCTGACCAACACCTACATCAACTCCTCCCGGGCGGCCCGTCGGCGGCCGGAGGTGGCGGACGTCGAGGACGTCGAGGACCTGTACCTCTACCATCGCCTCACCCCCGACGGTCGGGCCGAGCCGGGCCGGAGCGCCGAGGAGGTGGCGCTCGAGCGCTTCACCGACGACGAGGTGAAGGCGGCCATCGAGTCGCTGCCCGAGGCCTTCCGGATCGCCGTGCTGCTGGCCGACGTCGAGGGTTTCTCCTACAAGGAGATCGCCGAGATCACCGACGTGCCGATCGGCACCGTCATGAGCCGCATCCACCGGGGAAGAAGATCCCTGCAGAAGGCGTTGCACAAGTTCGCAGAGGCCAGGGGCCTCGTGGGCACCGGGCCCCGCACGGCCGAGTGAGGGAGGTCGCCAGGTGGTGGAGAAGGGAGCGGCGCCGGGCGGCACGGGCAAGCCCTTCGCCCAGGGCCTGTTCGGCCTCGACTGCAACGACGCCGTGCACCAGCTCTACCACTACCTCGACGGCGAGCTGACCGAGGAGCGCCGCGAGCAGATCTCCGTCCATCTCGACCGCTGCGGCCCCTGTGCCGGTGCCGCCCACTTCGAGGCGGAGCTGCGGCGGGTGGTCGCCAGCCGCTGCAAGGACCGGGTACCCGAGTCGCTCATCCGCCGGGTGGCCGCCGCCATCGACGAGGACGCCAGGCGTGGCGGGCCGGGCGCATTCCCCGAGGGCTCCGGGGGCGGCATCTGACGGTGGCGGGCCTGCAGAGGACGGCCGGCGGTGACCGGGGTGCGGACGCCGACGGGCTGGTCGACTGGTCGACCGCCGAGCGGGTGGCCGGATGGGTGGTGCGGCGCGAGCCGCCACCGCCGAGCTACCGGCCCGACGCGATGCAGGCCGAGCTCGAGGAGCTGACCGAGCGGGCCGAGGTGCTGGTGGCCCGGGCCACCGGTCTGCACCCGCCCACCCCGGCCAGGGCCCGGGTGATCGACCGGGCAGGATGGGTGCACGCCAACATCGCCTCGTTCCAGCGGCTGCTCGGGCCCTCACTGGACAAGCTGCAGGCGCGGCGGGCCCAGCGCGCCGGCTCCCTCCCCGTGCGACTGCCCCCCGGGTTGGCCGGTGCCGGCCGGACGGCCAGCGGCGCCCAGCTCGGGCTGGTGCTGGCCTGGATGTCCACCCGGGTGCTCGGGCAGTACGACCTGCTGCTCACCGACGAGGCGGTCGAGGACCAGGACATCGTCTACTACGTCGGACCGAACGTGGTGTCCATGGAGGAGCGGCACGGCTTCCCGCCCCACCAGTTCCGGTTGTGGCTGGCGCTGCACGAGGTCACCCACCGCTGCCAGTTCACCGCCGTGCCGTGGCTGCGGGACCACTTCGTCTCCCTGGTCGACCAGGGGCTCGAGCCCTTCCTCTCCGATCCGCGGCATCTGCTCGAAGCCTTCCGACGGGCGGCCGACGAGGTACGCGCCGGTCGGAGCCCGTTCGACGACGCCGGCATGCTCGGGCTGGTCGCCGGGCGGGAGCAGCTCGAGGCCCTGCGCCGGATCCAGGCCCTGATGAGCCTGCTCGAAGGCCACGGTGACGTGACCATGGACCGTGCCGGGGCGGCCGAGGTCCCGGGCGCCGAGCGGTTCGCCCGGGTCCTGCGGGAGCGTCGCCAGCAGGTGCGTGGACCGGCCAAGCTGCTGCAGAAGGTGCTCGGGCTCGAAGCGAAGATGCGCCAGTACGCCGAGGGCGAGGGGTTCGTCAACGAAGTGGAGCGGGCGGGCGGGCGCGACCTGCTCGACCGGGTGTGGCGGGGGCCCGAGTGGCTGCCGTCGCTGCCCGAGATCCGCGACCCCACCCGTTGGGTGTCACGGGTCACCGCCACCGGCGCCGGGTGACCGGGACGACCGTCGGGGTGACCGGGCCGGGGACCGGGCCGTCGCCCACCGGGACCGGGCCGTCGTCCACCGCGACGCCGGGGCTGACGGCGTCGGAGGTGGCCGGGCTGGCGCCGGTCCTGACGCGCTGCACCTTCCCGCCGGCCGGCTCGGCGTTGGTCTGCGCCGTGTCGGGCGGCCCCGACTCCACGGCCCTGCTGGCCCTGGCGGTGGCCGCGGGATGCCAGGTGACCGCCGTCCACGTCGACCACGGCCTCCGCCCGGGGTCGTCCTCGGAGGCGGGGACGGTGGCCGCCGCCGCCGAGCGGCTCGGCGCGAGCTTCCGGGCCGAACGGGTCTCCGTGTCGCCGGGGGCGAACCTCGAGGCCCGGGCCCGGGCGGCCCGCCGGTCGGTCCTGCCACCGGGGACGGCCACCGGGCACACCATGGACGACCAGGCCGAGACCGTCCTCATGAACGTGCTGCGGGGGGCCGGCCTCGACGGTCTGGCCGGCATGCGGCCGGGGCCGACCCACCCGCTCCTCGGCATCCGCCGGGCCGAGGCCCGGCAGGTGTGCGCGGCGCTCGGGCTCGACTGGCTCGAGGATCCCACCAACGAGGACCCGCGCTTCCTGCGCAACCGGGTCCGGCACGAGCTGCTGCCGCTGTGCGCCACCCTGGCGGGGAGGGATCCTGTGCCGGTGCTGGCGCGCCAGGCCGGTCTGGCCGGGGACGAGGCGTCGCTGCTCGACCTGCTGGCCGCCGAGGCGGTCCCCGACCCCGGCGACGCCCGGGTGCTGGCCGGCGCGCCGATCGCCCTCGGCCGGC
This sequence comes from Acidimicrobiaceae bacterium, assembly GCA_027315445.1. Lineage (GTDB taxonomy): Bacteria > Actinomycetota > Acidimicrobiia > Acidimicrobiales > RAAP-2 > DAHUYA01. Next base: position 28,887 of record DAHUYA010000012.1, read on the forward strand.
GGGCCGTCCGCCGGTGGCT
>DAHUYA010000145.1 GCA_027315445.1 Acidimicrobiaceae bacterium
CAACGAGGGTCAGCCGTTCTCCGGTGAGGTCCGGCTGTCCGGCCTCGCCGGCGAGGCCCGCTTGGCCTACCTCCCGGTGGTGGACCTCGGATCGGGCCAGCTCCTCGGGTTCGAGGCGCTCATGCGTTGGCACCATCCGACCGAAGGGGTGATCTCGCCGCATCTGCTGATCCCCTGGGCGGAGGCCAACGGGGACATCGTGGAGCTGGGGGAGTGGGTGCTCGTGGAGGGGTGCAAAGACGCCGTCACCTGGCCGTCGAGCATGCAGCTGGCGGCCAACTGCTCGATCGTCCAGCTGCGGAACGGTGCCGGCAGCCGGGCGGTGGCCCGTGCGCTCGAGGCGTCGGGACTGTCGCCCGACCGGCTGACGGTCGAGGTGACCGAGCACGCCATGTCGGACGAGGCGGCGGTGGCAGACCTGCTCCTCATCATCGGTCAGGGCGTCCAGCTGGCGGTGGACGACGTGGACACCAGCTGGAACTCCTTCGAGCTGCTCCGCCGCCTGGCCGTCAACACGGTCAAGATCGACCAGTCCTTCGTGAGCGGCCTCGAGGAGCACGAGGGCATCAACCGGATGGTGGTCGAGACCCTGGTCCACCTCGCCCACAACGGCGGGATGTCCACCGTGGCCGAGGGGGTCGAGACCGAGCTCCAGGCGATGCTGGTGCGGGAGTTCGAGTCCGACGCCGCCCAGGGCTACTTCTTCGCCCCACCGCTGAACGAGGCGAACGCCACCAAGATGGCCAACATGACCGACCTCCGCTTCCCGCTCGAGGGACCGGGGTGGCGGGACGACGACGACTGGCCGTTCCCCGGCGCCTCCCTGAAGGATGACGAGGCGACGGCCCCGGAGGACCACAGCGACGAGGGAGACGAGGGAGGCGTGGAGGCCGAAGGGGCGGTGGAGGCCGAGGTGACCGGGTCCGAGGCTGAGCCGGAGGGTACCGGGGCACCCGACGGATCGAAGGGCTCGGGAGGGTCCCGGGGGTCCGGCAGGGCCAGGGGGAGGAAGAGGGCCACCGCGCCCGACCCACCCGAAGACGCTTGAGCCCTCGACCGCCGACGCCGGGATCGCCCGAGGGCCCGATGGTCGGCGACCGACCGCCCGATCGGTAGACCGTCCCGCCGGCGGGCCGACCGCCGGCCACCTGCTAGAAAAACCCTTCGTGAAGCTGGCCGTCGTGACGGAGACCGGTCCCACCGAGCGTCGCGTGGCCATGGTGCCCGACGTCGCCCAGCGCCTGATCGGCGCCGGCTGGGAAGTGTCGGTGCAAGCCGGTGCGGGCGACGCCGCCTGGTTCACTGACGACGCCTACCGCCAGGCCGGCGCCACGGTGGGGGCCGACCCGTCGGCCGCCCTGCAGGGGGCGGACGTCCTGGCCAAGGTGCAGCCCCCCACGGCCGAGGAAGCGGCCCTCGTGCCCGAGGGCGTCATCGTGCTCAGCTTCCTGCAGCCGGCGGCGGCGATCGACGGCCTGCGAGTGCTGGCCGGTCGGCGGGCCACCGCGTTGAGCTTCGATCTCCTGCCGCGCATCAGCCGGGCCCAGAGCATGGACGCCCTCTCGTCCCAGGCCACCGTGTCGGGATACCGGGCCGGCCTGTGGGCGGCCGAGTACCTCGACAAGTTCTTCCCGATGTTCATGACGGCGGCCGGCACGGTGCCCCCGGCCAAGGTGCTGGTGATGGGCGCCGGCGTGGCCGGCCTGCAGGCGATCGCCACCGCACGCCGGCTCGGCGCGGTGGTGCGGGCCTACGACGTGCGGGCCGCCGCCCGGGAGGAGGCCGAGAGCGTCGGTGCCAGCTTCGTCGACCTCGGCGTCTCCGCCGAGGGAACCGGCGGCTACGCCCGCGAGCTCGCCCCGGAGGAGCTGCGGCGTCAGCAGGAGGCGTTGGCCGCCGAGGTGGTCGCCTCCGACGTGGTGATCACCACGGCGGCGGTGCCGGGTCGCCCGGCGCCCAAGCTGGTGACCGCCGAGATGGTCGACCGGATGGCGCCCGGCTCGCTCGTCGTCGACCTGGCCGCCGACTCCGGGGGCAACTGCGAGATCTCCGAGCCCGGCAAGGTGGTCGAGCGCACCGGGACGAGGGTGGTCGGGATGGCCAACCCGCCTTCGGGCATGCCGACCCACGCCAGCCTCCTCTACTCGCGCAACGTCGCCAACCTGCTCGCCCTGATGGTGAAGGAGGGGGCTCTGGCGCCCGACTGGGGGGACGAGATCCTGCTGGGAACCTGCGTGCTGCACGAGGGCCGCCCGGCGCACGGCCCGACCGCCGAGCTGCTCGACATGGAGCTGGTGCCGCCGGGTGATGGCGGGGGCGAGAGCGGAGGGACGGAGCCTTGACCAACCCCATCCTCGAGTACCTGACCGTCTTCATACTGGCGGTCTTCGTCGGCTTCGAGGTCATCTCCAAGGTCCCGAGCATCCTCCACACCCCGCTCATGTCGGGGTCCAACGCCATCCACGGCGTCATCCTGGTGGGGTCGATGGCGGTGCTCGGAGGCGCCCACACCGGCGCCGAGGAGGCGCTCGGCTTCGTGGCGGTGGTGCTCGCCACCCTGAACGTGGTGGGCGGGTTCGTGGTCACCGACCGGATGCTCGAGATGTTCAAGGCCAAGCCGAGCGAGCCGAGAGCGTCGGGTGCCCGGGGTGCCCGGGGTGCCCGGGGTGCCGAGCCGGCCGGCGGGTCGGCACCGACCTCGCCCTCGGGCGACGGCGCCGCCACCGAGACGACGGACGGCCCCAGGTGAGCCGCGGCACCGCCATCGACCTCTGCTACCTGGTCGCGTTCATCGGCTTCATCCTGGCGCTCAAGGGCCTGAGCTCGCCCCGCCGAGCCAGGATGGGCAACATCGCCGGAGCGATCGGGATGCTGATCGCCATCGGCGCCACCTTCGGTCGGGCGGGCCTCGGCCACCTGGCGCTGATCCTCGTGGCCATGGCGATCGGCGTCGTCATCGGCGTGCCGGCGGCTCGCCTGGTGAAGATGACCGCGATGCCCCAGATGGTCGCCATCTTCAACGGCGTCGGCGGCGGCGCGGCGGCCGTCGTCTCCATCACCGAGTTCATCAGCCTCGACACCAAGCTGCTCGCCACCTACAAGGTGCTCGAGGTCCTGTTCGGGGTCATCGTGGGCTGCGTCTCCTTCTCGGGCAGCGCCATCGCCTTCGCCAAGCTGCAGGAGCTCATGACCGGCCGACCGGTCACCTACCCGGGGCAGCAGTTCATCAACGCCGTGATCGGCGCGGTGGTGCTGGCGCTCGCCGTGACCGTCCTGGTCACCTCGTCCACCGCCCTGCTGTGGGTCCTCCTGGTGCTGGCCCTGGTCCTCGGGGCGATCTTCGTGCTGCCGATCGGCGGCGCCGATGTGCCCGTGCTGATCTCGCTGCTGAACGCCTTCACCGGTCTGGCGGTCGCCGCGTCGGGTTTCACCCTCAACTCCAACCTGCTGATCGTGGGCGGGACGTTGGTGGGCGCCTCCGGCATCCTGCTCACCCGGATGATGAGCAAGGCCATGGGACGTTCGCTCCCCAACGTCCTGTTCAGTGCCTTCGGGTCGGTGGTCACCGCCACCGGCACCGAGGGCCCCGAGGGGCGCTCGGTGCGCACCAGCACCCCCGAGGACATCGGCGTCCTGATGGCCTACGCCCGCAAGGTCGTCATCGTCCCCGGCTACGGCCTGGCGGTGGCCCAGGCCCAGCACGTGGCCAAGGAGCTGGCCGACGAGCTCACCAAGCGGGGGGTGGAGGTCTTCTACGCCATCCACCCGGTGGCCGGCCGGATGCCCGGGCACATGAACGTGCTGCTCGCCGAGGCCAACGTCCCCTACCAGGAGCTGAAGGAGATGGACGACGCCAACCCGCAGATGTCGACCGCCGACGTGGCGCTGGTGGTCGGGGCCAACGACACCGTCAACCCGGCTGCCATCACGACGCCCGGGAGCCCGATCTACGGGATGCCGATCATCCACGCCGACGCGGCCGAGCACGTCTTGTTCCTGAAGCGCTCCATTCGCCCCGGCTTCGCCGGCATCGACAACGAGCTGCTCTACGACCCCAAGACCGTGATGCTCTTCGGCGACGCCAAGGACACCTTGCAGAAGCTGGTGTCCGCGGTCGACGCCGCTTGACGGGCGGCGGCAGGGCGAACCCGACGACCCGGAAGGCCGCCGATCCTCCGTTCAGCTCTGGGTGACCGGCTGGTGGACGGCGTTGCTGCGGCGCTCGGACAGCTTGGCGAAGACCATCAGGCCCTGGCTCGTCTTGCGGGTCGAGAGGACCTCGACCACCACGCCGTCGCGCCCGACCATGTGGGCGGCGTCGTTGACCACCACCATGTCGCCGTCGGGCAGGTAGCCGACCGCCTGCAGCGGCTGGCTGCCCTCCCGCTCGAGGTCGACCAGCAGCTGCTCCCCCGGCGGGTAGTCCGGGGTGAGGTTGTCGGTCAGCCGGCGCAGGTCGGTGACCACCAGTCCGCGCCGTCGCGCCCCCTCGAAGAGCGCGCCCGAGGTGGTGAGCAACCGGAGCCCGAGACGGCGGGTGATCTCGAGCAGCCGGTCGTCGAGGTCGTCGATCTCGGGCAGCTCGTTCTCGGCGATGTGCACGGCCACGCCGTGCTCGCGCAGCGCCTCCAGCGCCTCGAGGCCGCGCCGGGCCCGACGTGAGCTGACGGCGTCGGGCGAGTTCGCCAGGGTCTGCAGCTGGTCGACCACGAACCGGGGGACGACGAGCCCACCGACCATCAACCCGGCCCGGCCGAGCACCAGCAACGAGCGCTCCATGACCGCCGAGGCGTCGACCAGCACGGCGTAGCCGGGCGGCGGCTCGATCGGGGGGGCCAGGATGCGCGACAGGCCGGCCGCCGCCACCACCTGGCGACCCTTGGCCATCCCCAGGCGGAAGCCGGCCCACGTGAGCACCCAGGCCACCGCGGCCGCTGCCGCGTACCTCCAGTCGCCGTGGACGAGCGCCACCAGCGGCAGGCAGGCTGCCGCCGCGAGCAGCAGCCCGGCGATGCCGGTCAGGGTCCCGGCGAACAGCTCCCCCGGTGGGATCCTCTGGGCGAAGCGGTCGACCACGACCGCCTGGATCCGTTCGACGTACCGGCCGAGGATGCCGCCGGCCACGTAGGAGACCAGTGCCCCCAGCACCATCCCCACGACCGGGGCCGGTGTGGCGTCGACGTGGTGCCCGAGCTCCATTCCGGCGAGGGCCCCGAGGAGGACCAGGATCAGGCGGAGCACCTCGATGAAGAACACCGGGGCAGCGTACTGCCGGTCAGTCCGAAATTCGGGGTTCTGGGCGGAAAAACGTCTATTCATTCGACAATACGGAACTATAGAGTTAGTGTATTCCGTATCCCATAATATAGCCGGTCAGGAGACGAATCCGCAGATCAAGGGGGACGTGTTGATTTGGCCTTCGGGCTCTACCAGACTGGCCGCTGCCAACGGTATGCGAGCACTTTGGCGACGCCCCACCGGAGGTCGGCGGATGCACCGGCGCAAGCCCCCTCAGCCCATGCACCTCCTCCATCCGGACCGCCCCGGTGCCGTCTCCTGTGACGTCCTGGTCACCTTCCGGGGGCTCGTGCTCCGGCGCACCGGGGCGGAGTCGGCCGGACCTCCCCTGCGGATCCCGTGGTGGGCGGTGGTCGGCCTCGACGCCGACAGCACCGAGAAGGTGGAGGATCTCGGGCTGCGCCAGCTGGTGGCCATCACCACCGACGCCGGCGTCCTGACCCTGGCTGCGAGCGCCCCCGAGGTGGCGGTGCTGCTCCGCCGGGTCGCCCGTCACGCCCGGTGGTGGCGGACCAGCCGGGGCCGTCGTGTCGGGGACCTGCTGCGCACCGGGGCCCTCGTCTCGGGCACCGCCAACCGCCGGTTGTGGTCGCTGCGACACCACCCTTTGCCCGGGAGCGACAGCGCCCCGGTGCGGCCCGCGCTGGCCGTCCTGATGGGGGCGGTGCTGCTGGCCGGACCGGTGATCGAGATGGCCGTCTCGGGCCCGGGCGCCAGTGACGTGGCGTCAGCCGCATCCCGCGGACAGGCCATCAGCCGCTACCCGTGGGGCGGGCTCCACAATGGCGCGCTCCGGCCGCCCACCCTGCCCAAGGTGTCGCTCCCGCCGGCCACCACCCCGCCGGCGCCGGCCCCACCGTCGCTGGCCGACCAGCCGGCGCTGCGCCCGCACGAGGTCTTCGGGTTCGCCCCCTACTGGACCCTCGACCAGTCGGGCGGGTTCGACGTCAACGGGCTCACGACCCTCGCCTACTTCAGCATCGACGTGAACGCCGACGGCACGCTCGACGAGTCGGGCCCGGGTTGGGACGGGTACCAGAGCCAGGCGCTGGCCAACCTCATCACCCGGGCGCACGCCGCCGGCTCGAGGGTGGTCCTGACCATCACCTGCTTCGACCAGAGCACCCTCGACCAGCTCACCTCGTCGCCGACCGCGGCCGGCACCCTGGCCCAGGCAGTGCTGTCTGCGGTGCAGGCCAAGAACCTCGACGGGGTCAACATCGACTTCGAGGGCCAGGGGAGCGCCGACCAGACCGGGCTGACGGCCCTCGTGGCCAAGGTGTCGAGCGCCATGCACACCGCCAATCCGCACTACCAGGTGACCATGGACACCTACGCCAGCTCGGCCGGCGACCCGGGTGGCTTCTACGACATCAAGGCGCTCGCACCATCGGTGGACGGCTTCTTCGTGATGGCCTACGAGCTCAACCTCTCGGCCCCGGCCTCGGCGAGCTCGCCGTTGACCAGCTCGATGTTCTCCAACCAGACGGCGGCCGAGCAGTACGCGGCGTCCGTGCCGCCGTCGAAGGTGATCCTCGGCGTGCCGTTCTACGGCTACGACTGGCCGACCACCGACGGGACGCTCTCCGCCCAGGCCACCGGACCGCCGACCACCCCGTCGGACGCCCAGATCATGGCGTCGGGCCACCCCGTCTACTGGGACCCGGTGACCAACACGGCCTGGACGAGCTACCAGGTGGGCAACCAGTGGCACGAGACGTTCTTCGAGGACCCGACCTCGCTGTACTTCGAGGCCCAGATGGCCCAGTCGCTCAACCTGGGAGGCCTCGGGATCTGGGCGCTCGGCATGGACGGGAACGACCCGCAGATGCTCGGAGCGCTGCTCGGGTTCGCCCCGGCGGTGAAGGACGGCGCCCTCGGTCCCGCCTCCACCTCACCCTCGGGTTCGACGCCGGCGGCCGGTGGCACGACCACCACGACCGGCGCCCCGGGCACGACCACCACGACCGGCGCCCCGGGGACGACCACCACCACGGGCGGCTCGACGCCCCCCTCGAGCACTACGACCACGAGCAGCGCGCCCCCGGGGACGACCACCACCAGCCCGGGAAGCGGGTACTACTACGCAGGGATCTTCCAGGGGCAACAGGTCCAGGGCGTGCAGGTCTCGCTGACCGAGGTGCCGCAGTCCCAGCAGCAGTCGGTCACCACCGGCACGCCCACCTACCTCGGGACCCTCGGCACCTTCACCACTGACGACCCGGGCACGGTCGACTGCCTGGTGGCCCAGACCCTGAGCACCGCGCCGTCACCCAACACCCTCTCGGTCTGGGAGTACGCCCCGAGCGGTGGCCCGGCACCGACCGTGGCGGTGGTGATGGCCACTGCGGCGGCCGGCGACTGCGTCCCCGCCGCCGACCCCGCCTACTTCACCTTCCCGCTGTCACTCACGCAGCCCCAGTCCAGCTCGAGGACGTCGGGCAGCACGCCCGGCATGACCACGACCACCACCACGACCACCACCACGACCACTACCACCACGACCTCGACGACCGTGCCGTGAGCCGCCTTCCGGTCGGAGCCGGGACGTCCGGCGGAGAGTGGCGGAGGCCCGCCGAGAGCGGCGGTGCCGGCGGGTCGCCCGGCGGGTCGTCCCCGGGGTGGGCGCAGCCGCCCCGGGTCAGGCCGGTGCGATGCGGTCGACCGCCCCGGCCACCTCCTCCGGCAGCACCCAGGCCCCGGCGGCGACGTTGGCGGCGACCTGCTCGGGGTTGCTCGCCCCGGCGATCACCGAGGCCACCTCGCGGTGGTGGAGCAGCCAGGCGAAGGCCAGGTCGGTCAGCGGGTGCCCGCGGTCCCCGGCCAGGGCCTCGAGCTCGGCGACCGTGGTGAGGCTCCGCTCGCCCAACGCGTCACCCACCTGCTCCGGGGTCATCCCGGCGAGGCGGGTGCCGGCGGGCGGCGGCGGACCGGCCCGGTACTTGCCGGTCAGCAGGCCCCGCTC
>DAHUYA010000018.1 GCA_027315445.1 Acidimicrobiaceae bacterium
CGTCGTTCTCGTTCACCACCGGCACCACCCCCAGCTCGAGCAGGTGGCCGAGGGTGGCCCGGGCGTGGAGGTACTGCTGGCGGTGCACGAAGTCGAGCGGGGCCAGCAGTACCTGCCCGGCGAGCAGGCCGTGGGGCTCGAACGCCTCCTGCCAGGCTCGCATCAGGCGGTGCTGGCCCACCGCCGAGACGGCCTGCAGCACCGCCGGGTCGGAGGGCCGGGGCCGCCCTCGCCCCAGGACGTGCCAGCCGGTGGCGATGGCGCCCGAGCTGACCACCACGACCTGCCAGCCGGCGCCGCGCAGGGCGGCCAGCTCGCCGCACAGGCGGGCGACCAGCGGGGCGTCGGTCGCGCCCTCGGCGGTGGTGACCGACGAGGAACCGACCTTGACGACCACCGTCCGCCGTGGACCCTGGGCGACGCTCACCACCGGACTCGGGCCACGCTCATCCCCGGGCCCGCCCGCCGGCCGGGCGCCGCCTGCCGGCCGCCTGCCGGCCAGGCCGACCGCCCCCGCCCCGGCCCGCCTGGGTCCCGTCCACCTCGCCCCCGCCCGCGGTCAACCCGCCCGCCTGGTCGCGGTACCAGCTGAAGGCCACCTCCCCCACCCGGACCTCGTCGCCGTCGTGGGCGCCGGCCCGGGCCAGGACGCGGTCGACCCCGAGCCGGCGCAGGCGACGCACCGCCTCGTCCATCGCCCCCTCGTCGGTCAGGTCGGAGAAGCCCACGGCCCGCTCGGCCGCCCGCCCGGTGAGCTCCCAGGCGCCGCCGGGCAGTCGGGCGACCCCGATGCCCTCGGGGGCCGGACGGTGCACCACCACCTCGCCGGCGGCGGCCTCGGCCACCTCGGCCTCCCTCGCCCCGGTGACCATGCCCGCCAGCGTCTCGAGCAGGGGGCGGACGCCGAGACCGGTGACCGCCGAGACGGTCAGGTCCACGATCGTCTCGGGCGGTGCCCCCGGCGGGAGGAGGTCGGCCTTCGAGCCGACGACCAGACGGGGCCGGTCGAGAAGCGCCGGTTGGTACCGGCCGAGCTCGCCGAGGAGGACGTCGAGCTGCGCGGTCGGGACCCGGCCGTCGGCCGGCGCCAGGTCGAGGAGGATCAGCAGGACCTTGGCCCGCTCGACGTGGCGGAGGAACCGGTGGCCGAGGCCCCGGCCCTCCGCCGCCCCCTCGACCAGCCCCGGCACGTCGGCCATCACCAGCTCGACCTCGTCGTGGTGACGGCCGGCCCGCCCGGCACGCCCGCCCACCCGGACCACGCCCAGGTGCGGCTCGAGGGTGGTGAAGGGGTAGTCGGCGACCTTCGGCCTGGCCGCGGACACGGCCGAGATCAGGGTCGACTTCCCGGTGTTGGGGAACCCCACGATGGCGACGTCGGCCGCCAGCTTGAGGTCCATGTCGAGCCAGCGCTCCTGCCCCCGCTCCCCCTGCTCGGCGAACCCCGGTGCCCGCCGGGTGTTGGACAGGAACCTGGCGTTGCCACGGCCCCCGCGCCCCCCCTCGGCCGCCAGCCACCGGTCGCCGGGGCGCCGCAGGTCGCAGAGCACCTCGCCGTCACGAGCACGGACCACCGTCCCCACCGGGACGGGGACGTCGAGGTCGCCACCGCGGGCGCCGTGACGGCGCTTTCCGGAGCCGTGGGCCCCGTCGGAGGCACGGCGGTGCGGGTGGTCGCGGAAGCCGAGCAGGCTCGCCTGGTCGTTGGAGGCGACGAGCCACACATCCCCGCCCCGGCCCCCGTCCCCCCCGTCCGGCCCGCCCTTGGCCACGTGGGCCTCGCGGCGGAACGAGATCGCGCCGGCGCCGCCGTCACCCGCCTTGGCGTGCAGCTGGGCCTCGTCGACGAACCCGGACATGCCCGAATCCTACGGGCGGGCCGGCCGGCGACCGGGCGGGGCCCCGGCGGCGATCAGACGACCGACACGTACAGCCGGCGGGAGAGCTCGGGCCCGAAGGCGGCGGTGGCCTCGCCCAGGTCGAGCACGAGTGTGTCGTCGGGCCCGCGCCCGGTCACCAGGGCGGTGGCACCGGGGATGAAACCGCGCTGGTCGAGGTAGGCGAGGGAGCCCATGTCGAGCTCCACCTCCTCGCTGATCCGCTCGAGCCGCACCTTGGTGCCCGGCTCGACATCGGCCAGCGGCCGCTGGGGGGCGGTCGGCGCCGAACCGGCGCTTCCGGGGATCGGGTTCCCGTGCGGGCAGGTGGCCGGGTCGCCCAGCAGGGCCACCAACCGCTCCTCGACGTCATCGGAGATCACGTGCTCCCAGCGACCAGCCTCGCGGTGGACCTTGTACCACTCGAGGCCGATCACGTCGACCAGGAGGCGCTCGGCCAGGCGGTGCTTGCGGACCACCTTCTCCGCCAGGTCCGCGCCCTTGTCGGTCAGCTCGACCACCCGGCCGCGACGGCGGATGTACCCGTCGTCGCTGAGCCGGTCGAGCATCTCGGAGACCGAGGGGGCGGAGCGCCCGAGCCGCTCGGCGATCCTGGCCTGGATGGGGGCCGTGCCCTCCTCGCTCAGGGCGTGGACCGCCTCGAGGTACTCCTCGAGCGGTGGGTGGTAGCCGTCCTCCACGCCGCCGATCCTACCGGCGGCGCCTCCACGTGCCCCAGGCGATCGCCGGTGCCCGGCCGACGCGCCGTGGGGTGGTGGCTGGCGCGGTGGACGGGCGACCGGCAGTCCTACCGACCCTGGCCGTCGGCCGAACCGGCCTGGCTCTGACCGGCCTGGCTCTCACCATACGGACCGCCGAGGTCGGCGAACAGGAGGCTCTGGGTCTGGAGCACCTCCGGTGCCAGATCCACCGGAGTGATCTGTCCGGTGGCCATGTTCAGCGTGCCGAGGTAATCCGGCGGGTAGCCCGGCCCGGGGCAGGTCGACGGCGCGCTGTTGGCGTCGCACGGGGTGACCGAGACGAACGCGGTGCCCGGCACGAACGACCCGTGGAGCACGTCGACCAGGTCGTCGGCGTGGTCGGTGATGTAGAGCGCCCCCGGCCCGGCGCTCGCCCAGGCGGTGTCGTCGATCGACTGCGACAGGTGGAGCACCGACAGGCGCTGGTCCCGCTGGCCGGGGTGACGGACGTAGACCTGTTCCTGGTCGCCCTGGCTGTCGAGGACGAAATCGCCGACGAACCGCGGGCTCGAGCCCGGCACCACGGCGTTCGAGTCGGGGTCGGTCAGCCCGAGGGTCACCGACGTCCCCTGGCCCGGACCGGCGTTGGCGACCGTCGCAGACGCCTCGTCGGAGAAGAGGGGGGCCACCGCGGCCACCTTGGTCGCCGGGTCGAGGCGGACCGAGTAGACGGCCGGGTAGGTCGGCTGGGGCGCCGGCGCCCCGGTCGTCCCCGGGGCCGACGCCGAGACCAGGATCTGGCCGTCGACGATCGAGATGGCGTCGGTCCCGCCGTTGTGCGGGAGCGGCGCCGGTGAGTACGCGTACTGCACCGGGGTGGCGTTCTGCGGCGAGATGGTGAAGAGACTCGAGTTGGCGTCCTCGTTCACCGTCGCCAGCACCTGCTGGTCGTACGGATCGGCGGTCAGGCCGTCGCAGTGGCCCGGCAGGTTCCATGTGCCCTCGACGACGCCGTCCGGGCTCATCTCGACGACGGTGCTGTCGAGGTTGCCGGTCGGGCTCGGCTGGCCCTGCGGACCCACGCCGTTCTGAAAGGCGACGAAGAGCCGGTCACCGAGCGCAGTCAGATCGTCGGGCTGGCTGATGCCGAGGGTCGCCCCGGAGAACATCGTCGTCAACTCGTAGTGTGCCTGCTCCTGCGCCGGGGCCGGCCCGGGCAGCGGGGCGGCCCCGACGACGGCACCGGCCGACAAGGGCACCGCGGCGGCAGCCAGGACCAGCGGCCAGGCCAGCCGGGACGATCGGCGCGCGACGGAACGGCGTATCTGCAACACGGTCCTGCACCTCCCTGAAGGGCCGCGGGTCTGACCGCGCCCTCCGAACCGGAACCACCAAGGTCGGGTCGGAGGTTACGGAGCGGAGGTTACGTTCGGTCGGACGGAGCGCGTCGCGGCGATGAACTTTGCCCGAACGGCTGCGTGCGCCCGTGACGGCGGTCGCCGTCCCGTGGGCCGGCCGGCGGGGTCAGGACGTCCGCGCGGCGCCGGCGCGCCGCCACACGACCGGGACGCCACGGGCGGCCAACTCGGCTGCCCGGTGCAGGGAGATCGGCACCGTGACCGGCAGGCGGTGGGCCACCCCGACCGCCGCGGCCCGCACGGGCCGGCCGGACTCCACGTCGAGGCGGACCCACTCCACCCGGCGGAGGTACGGCACGGAACCGCCACCCCCGGGAGTCCGCCTCGTCGCACCCTCCTGCCGGCGCCGCAATGGGCCCATCGCCATCGGTCACAAGATTAGGAGGTGTGAACAGGAGGAGCAAGGGCGCCCTAACTCTCGCCCCGACCGGCGTGGCAGTGGCCCCCGCCGGACGGCGGGACGTCGAGCGCGGGGTTGCGGTCGAAGAACCCCACGGGCGCCAGGTGGAACCCCGTGTACTCGACTGGCATGACGGGCCAGTCCTCAGGTCGGGGGATGTGGGTCACACCGAAGGTGAACCAGACGACCAGGTCCTCGTCGACCAGGGGCCGGTCGGCGGCCGTCCACCGCGGCAGCCCGTCCCCGCCCTCGTGCTGGTTCGGGTAGTCGCCGGCGGCCCGGCGCTCCTCGGGGTGGAACGGCGTGACCCAGAGGTTGGCGGTGGCGAAGCCGGCCCGGCGCCCGACGCTCGAGCCCGGGTCGGCCAGCAGCGTGGGGGTCGACCCGGGCACCAACTTGTAGCCGACCGGCTGGCCGATCCGGTTGCGGACCGCGTGGTTGACCACCTTCCAGTAGCGGCTGGTCGAGGGGTCGACCAGCCGGCGGGCCTCGCGCTCGGAGCGCAGCGGGGTGGCGACCGCCTCGAAGGCGTTGGACCACGGGTTGTCGGGCCCCGGCGCCAGTGGGCGCGACTCCACCTCGTAGACCGAGTTGGCCGACCCGTCGACCTCCATGTCGAGCCGGACGTTGAACAGGTGTTGGTGGTAGGGGGCGGCCAACTGGGGGGCGATCATGCTGGCGAACCTGGGCTCCTCGCCCGGCGCCACCGCCATCGTGGACATGATCCCGGTGAGCTTCACCTCGAGCTGCACCGTGCCGTCGAGGTAGAGGTACCAGTAGAAGCCGTACTCGTAGTTGCCGACGGTGGCGATCGAGCTGACCACCAGGCGCCTCGAGCGCCGCACCTCGGTCCGGCCGGTGTGAAGGTCGACGTGCTTCCAGAGGATCCCGTAGTCCTCCTCGTGCATGCAGATGGCGTTGGCCAGGGTGTGGGGCGCTCCCCGCTCGTCCGCCCGCACGTCGTCGAAGTAGTGGATCACCCCCAGGCAATCGCATCCGAGGGTCAGCGAGTTGGCCATCCGGCCGAGCCCCCACTCCCCGGCGTCGAACGCGCTCTTCCAGCCGTGCATCGGGCCGGGGTCGCCGTTGGGGACGACCATCTCACTGACCGACGCGCGGTAGAGCACCGGGCGTCGACGGCCC
>DAHUYA010000023.1 GCA_027315445.1 Acidimicrobiaceae bacterium
GGGCCGTCCGCCGACCAGCAGCCGACCCTCCTCGTCGCCCGCTTCGGGCGAGTGGAGCAACCCGGCGATCGCCGTGTGCAGCGTGCTCTTCCCCGCGCCCGAGGGCCCGAGGAGCAGGACGCGCTCGCCCTCCTCCACCACCAGATCGAGGTGGCGAAGCGCCCAGCCCCGCCGTCCGGCGTGCCGCCAGCCCCAACCGGCGGCCTCGATGGCGGCAGTCACGCCACGGGCGCTCGCCTGCCGGAGGCGAATGGCTGCAGCACCCCGGTCCGAGCCAGGGCCCGGACCAGCAGCGCGCCGCCCACCCCGGCCACCAGGGCGGAGCTCGACATCACCAGCAGCACGTAGGACAGCTTCCAGTCGGCGTGCCAGGCGCCGTAGTAGTAGACGAGGTCGAGCAACGCGGCGGCGATCCCGGCGGCGGCGCCGGCCAGCACGGAGACCGGGAGCCGCCAGGCACGGTAGGCGAAGATGGCGAAGATGAGCTCGGGTGCGATGCCCTGGGCCACGCCGTAGGCGACCACCGAAAGGCCCCAGGAACTGCCGAGCAGCGCCTCGACCACCGAGGCGACCAGCTCCGTGTAGAGGGCGGCGCCCGGCTTGCGGATGACGAGGGCCCCGAGCACCCCCGGCGCCAGCCAGACCCCGTACATGACGGCGTGGGCCGGTGGGAAGGCGGCGAACGCCACCGACGTGGTGTTCCAGAGCTGGTCCCACGCCCAGAAGACCACGCCGCCGGCCACCGCGATCACCGAGGCGACCACGATGTCGACGGTCCGCCAACGACTCAGGCGGAAACGGCGCTGGCGGACGGCCTGGTCGGCCTGGTCGGCCTGGTCGGTGGCCATGGTGACTCCCTTCGCTGGCATTACCCAGATCAGGTTCGAGGGTCTGCGGCGGAGCCGCACTCTCAGCGCCGGGGCGCTCCCCTGTCCTCGAGGCCACCCTAACCGGACGGCCGGGGAGGGGGAAACCCGGGTGCGGGCACCTCCGGCATCCGACCGTCGCCGACCCGGGCCTCCGCGTGCCCTGCGGTCACCTGAGAGAGAGCTGAGAGTTGCATGAAGGACATTGGACCCTGGTCAGGGTGGTGAGCCCCCCGCAGGGTTGGTGGCGGGGAGTGGTCGGCTGCGGAGCGCAGGAAGGAGGCCGTGATGCGTGTCCTGGTACTGGGGGGTGACGGCTACCTCGGATGGCCCACCGCACTCCATCTCTCGGCCAACGGATACGAGGTGGCGGTCGCCGACAACTACGCCCGTCGCAGCTACGACGCCGAGCTGGGGGCGACCAGCCTCGTCCCCATCGCCCCGCTGGCGCGCCGCGTCGCGGGCTGGTCCGAGGTCACCGGCCGTACGCTGGCGGTGTTCGAGGGTGACCTCACCGATCCGGTGTTCACGACCGAGATGATCCGGACGTTCGCCCCGGCGGCGATCGTCCACTTCGCCGAGCAACGCTCCGCGCCGTACTCCATGATCGACCAGGCGCACGCCGTCTACACCCAGACCAACAACGTGATCGGGACGCTCAACCTGCTCTACGCCATCGCGGAGGTCGACCCGACGATCCACCTCGTCAAGCTCGGGACCATGGGGGAGTACGGGACGCCCAACATCGACATCGAGGAGGGATGGCTCGAGGTGAGCCACAACGGACGGACCGACCGGATGCTCTACCCCAAGCGTCCCGGTTCCTTCTACCACCTCTCCAAGGTCCACGACAGCCACAACATCGAGTTCGCCTGCCGGGCCTTCGGACTGCGGGCGACCGACCTCAACCAGGGGATCGTCTACGGCCAGGAGACCGAGGAGACGACCCGCCATCCCGCGCTGGCCACCCGCTTCGACTATGACGCCGTGTTCGGCACGGTCCTGAACCGCTTGGTGGTGCAGGCGGTGTGCGGCCACCCCCTGACGGTGTACGGGACCGGGCGACAGATCCGGGGCATGCTCGACATCCGTGACACCGTCGAATGCATCCGGCTCGCCGTGGCGAACCCGGCCGAGCCGGGCGAGTTCCGGGTCTTCAACCAGTTCACCGAGGAGTTCTCGGTGATGGGGCTGGCGGAGATGATCAAGGAGCTCTTCCCGCGACCGGTCGAGATCGCCACCGTCGACAACCCACGGGTCGAGGCCGACGAGCACTACTACCACGCCGCCCACTCCCGCCTGCTCGACCTCGGTCTGCGGCCGCACCTGCTGAGCGACACCCTGATCGAGTCCCTCTTCGACATCACCGAGCGCCATCGCGCCAACGTCGACCCCTCGCTCTTCGAGCCGACCGTGCGCTGGACCGCCGAGGCCGACGAGGTCGGCCCCCGGGCCACTGCCACCGTCGGCTGACCATGGCGTACCGGGTGGCGGAGCGATCGGCGCGGGACGTGGCGACGCCAGCCGGGCGCCTGCTCGGGATCCTGCACCGTCAACTGGCCGATCCGGACCGCCGCCGACGGGTCTGGCGCTACGTCCTGACCTCGGTGGTGGCCACCGTGGTGAGCGAGACGACGTTGTTGGGCGTCTACGGCGCCGGCGTCCTCGACGCCGGGGCGGCGGCGGTGGTGGCCAACCTGACCGGCACGCTGCCCTCGTACCTGATGAGCCGTTACTGGATCTGGCCGGAGGCCGACCGGCGCCGGGCGGGTCGCCAGGTGGCCCTGTACTGGGCGGTGTCGGCCGTCAGCCTGGCAGTGTCGAGCGGGGTCACCGGCATGGCGGCCGCTCACGCCCCGGCGGGCCGGGTCGCTCATCTGCTCGTGGTGGCTTTCGTGTACGTCGGCATCTACGGCGTGCTCTGGCTGGCCAAGTTCGCCGCCTACCAACTCGTCCTCTTCCGCCCGGCCGTCGTCGCGCCCGTCGAGACCGCGGTGGACGCGGGGGCGGCGACCGGGGACCAGTCGACCCCCGTCCGGTGAGAGGGATCCGGCGGCTGCACCAGTCGGCCGTCGTGCTATTGGCCCTGTCCGCCACAGCCACGCTGGTCGCCGCCGGGTGGACGGTGGCCAGCGCCGGGATGGAGCCCGCGGTGGCGGTGACCGGTGCGACCGCCGGCAGGCTGCCCACCCTCCCGAGCCTCTCGTCGCGGCTGCAGCCGGCCCCGACGCTCGGGGGCAGCCCGGCGGTGTCCGGCCGGTTGACCGCGCCGGGCGGACCGTTCCTCTACGACGCCAACCACCGGGTGGTCCTCCTCCACGGGGTCAACGTCGTCTACAAGCACCCGCCCTATGAGGTCTACCCCGACCCGGGCAAGCCCTGGAACTTCAGCGCCGCCGACGCCTCGCTGATGGCTCGTCTCGGCTTCGACGTGGTGCGCCTCGGGATGACCTGGCGGGGACTCGAGCCCGGAACGGCACCCACCAACGACTCGGCGATCTGCCGTCGCGGGAAGCCCGGCGATCCGCACCAGTTCAACCAGGCGGTGTTCGACCGTTACGTGGCAAGGCTCCGTCGGACGGTCGATCTCCTCGGTCGCTACCACATCTACACCATCCTCGACATGCACCAGGACGTCTACAACGAGATGTTCGACGGCGAAGGCGCCCCCAACTGGGCGGTGTGCACCAACGGACTCCCGAGTGTCGATCCGCCCGGCCGTTGGTCGCTCGAGTACGGGACGGCGGCGGCCGGCCTCGCCTACCAGCACTTCTGGGACAACGACGTGGTCGGCAACCTCCAGGGCCAGTACGACATGGTCTGGGGCAAGGTGGCGGCCTACTTCCGCAACGACCCCTGGGTGGTGGGCTACGACCCGTTCAACGAGCCCTTCTCGGCCTCGCTGGTGCGGTCCGGGGACGAGCACTTCGACGGCCAGCTCGAGTGCTTCTACACCGGCCGGGCCCACGTCGGCCGGCTGCTCCACGGCGCACCGGCCATCGCCTGCCCCCCCGACGTTCCGGCCGAGGGGGTGATCCCCACCATCTTGGCCAACGACCCGCGTCACCTGATCTTCGCCGAGCCGGACAACTACGCCAGCCGCGGCTTCCCCACCTTCCTCGGGCCGATGAACCTCCCGAACCTGGTCTACAACGTCCACATCTACTGCGGGGCCCGCAGCCCGCTCACCGGCAACCCCACCGACGTCACCGCCTGCACGGCCCAGGAGGTTCGGTCCCTCGATCACCGGGCCGAGGACCGCCGCGAGATGGCGTCATCGGTGCAGCGGGCCGGTCCGGCGTGGATGGTGACCGAGTTCGGGGCGACCTCCGACCCGTCGCTGGTGTCGGCGTTCACCACCCAGGCGAACAGCCATCTGGTGGGCTGGGCCTACTGGTCGTGGAGGTACTACGCCGACCCCACCGGAAGCGCCGCCGAGTCGCTGGTGATGGCCGACGGCCGGCTCCGGTCGACCGCCCGCGTCCTGTCGCAGACCTATCCCGAGGCGGTGGCGGGACGACCGACCTCGATCTCCTTCGACCCGACCTCGGGCGCCTTCCGGCTCCGCTACGTCCCCGACCGCTCGGTCAGCGCGCCGACCGTCGTCTTCGTCCCGACCGACATCCACTATCCCGACGGGTACTGCGCCCGAGTGACCGGGGGGAGGGTGGTCTCCCAGGCCGGGAGCTCGCTCCTCGAGGTGCGCAACGGCGCCCGGAGCACATCGGTGCGGGTGACGGTGACGGCAGGGAAGTGCCGGGGTTGATCGACTCGACCAGTCTCGGAGGGTACCCGAGGCAGCACCCGGCGGCAGCGCCCCGGAGGGGTTCGGCGGCGGCAGCCCGATGCCCTCCGCTCAGGACTGGGGCAGGCCCTGGGCGCGGACCGCGCCCGCGAGGGTGATCGCCTCCTGCGTCAGGTAGCGGTAGAGGTCGTCGAGGCAGATGATGCCGATGGGGTGGCCCGTGCTGTCGGCCACCGGAAGCCTTCTCACGCCGCGGCTGTCCATGGCGGCCGCGGCCGCGTCGAGGCTGGCATGGTCGGGGACCGTCACGACGTTTCTGCTCATGACCTCTTCCACGACGGCGGTCCCGTCGAGGCCGTGGGCCAGGCCCATCGCCAGGTCGCGGTCGGTCGCGATGCCGACGATGTCCCCGTCGGTGTCGGTGACGATCAAGCTGCCCACGTTGTGGGCCTCCATCTCCCGGGCCGCCGCCGCCAGTGTCGTGGCCGACGAGCAGTGGAACACGGGTGACTGCATGAAGTCGCGAAGTCTCATCGGGCATCGCCTCTCTCGCGCCGAGGCTCGGCCGCCTCCGGCTGTGGTCCTTTGGATACGGATCAACCGTCTTCGCGCCGGTCGCCGCGCGCCAGGGACGAAGGTCCCGAACCGGCGCGGCGGTCCGCCGGGTCGTCCGGGACCCTCCCACGGGAGCCGTGGTGATCGGGCTCTGTGTCCCACTCCACCACGAGCCGACCGGCGTGCTCGGTGACCTCGGTGCCGAAGCCGGCGCAGGCGTGCCGGAACCGCCGGGTCACCCAGGCCGCCTCCTCCCGCTCGGCCAGCCGCGTCTGGCAGTAGTCGAGGGCCAGGGGGACCGCCTCGAGGCGGAGGGGCCGACCGTCCTCGAAGGTGACCAGGAACAGCAGGCCCAGGTCGTTCCGTAGTCGCGCATCGGTCGCGTAGTCGTCGATGAAGTCCCCGAGGTCGTAGAGGACCCCCGGTCCGACCCCGTGGAAGACGTGGGCCGAATGGCCGGCGACCAGGGTCGCGCCGGCGTCCCGCAGGGACGCGGCGGCCGAGAGCACGTGGGGGACCGGCTCGGTCACCATGTTCGGACCCCAGTGGGGGGTTGCCACGACGATGTCGGCATCCAGCTCCGACACGGCGTTGCCCACCCAGGAGGGCACGCCCCGCGCCAGGTCGGCGTAGGCGACGCCCGGGCGGTCGAGCCCGGCCGCGAAGGTCGGTGGGTGGTCGGTGAGCCCGAGGACACCGATGCGCAGGCCTCCCCGCTCGAGCACGACCGGCCTTCGGGCGCGCTCGAGGTCGGCGCCCGCGCCGACCCAGGCGATCCCCGCCGAGCTCAGGTGGTGGAGGGTGTCCACGAGGGCGACGGGCCCGTAGTCGAGGGCGTGGTTGTTGGCCAGGGTGACGCAGCCCACGCCGAGTCCGCACAGGAGCTCGGCGGCCACCGGTGGGGCCCGGAAGAAGAACGGCTTGGCCGGGTCGGGCCAGGGTGTCCCCCGTTCGGAGATCGCGCACTCGAGGTTCAAGAGGAACAGATCGGCCTCGGCGGCGACCGCCACGACCTCCTCGGAGAGGAGGGGGGTCGAGGGGTCGTCGGCCAGCCGGTCCGCCACCCCGCGTCCCAGCATGGTGTCCCCGGCCAGGGCCAAGGTCAGGATCGGGCTGGCCTCGCCCGTCGTGCCACGCCGTGAGGTCATCGGCTCCATCTCCCCGCCTCTCCGATCGACCGTAGGGCCGGAGAGCGGTGCGAGGAGAGGCGAAGGTCCCCCTGGGGGTGGGGGAGCGCACCGGTCCGCCGCCACCTTCGGGCGGGATCGGTGCCCGCTCGGGACCTTCGGCCCTGGAGCGGACAGCCGTGGTGCGCGAGGCTCGACTGAGGTCCTGCCGGCTCACCGGTCTTCGGGGAGGACATGGCGGGAGTCGGCGTGTCCCCGACGGCTTCGAGCGCGCCATTCGGCGCGGTACCCGGGACGTCGATCGACGACGAACCTCGTGGGAGTGGTGGAACGGACGTTGACGGGGGAGTCGGGGATCTTGGGCGTTGCGGCCTCGGAGCCGAGCGGTGACCTGTGAGGGCGAGGGAGTACCGAGAAGGAGTACCGAGAAGGAGGGCAGGAAGACATGAGCGAAGTGGCACGTGTGACCGAGATCTCGTCCCGTTCACCCAGGGGCTTCGACGACGCCGTGCGGATCGGGGTCGAGCGGGCCGCCCAGACCTTGCGAGGGGTCACCTCGGCGTGGGTGAAGGAGCAGCAGGTGAAGGTGCAGGACGGCGGGATCGTCGAGTACCAGGTCAACCTGTTGGTCACGTTCGTCCTCGAGTAGCCGTCTCTGCCGTCGCCGCGCCGGGCCGGGCCCGACATCCATGACGCCGCGTATCGTGGCGGGGAGCGCCCAGCCGTGCCTGGCTCGCCGGGTCGCCGAGCAGCTCAGGACCGAGGCGGTGGCCTGCGAGCTCGAGCGTTTCCCCGACGGTGAGTTGCGCCCTGTGGTCGGGCCGGTGCGGGGAGAGGACGTGTACGTCGTCCAGTCCACGGGCCCGCCCGTCAATGAGCACTTCGTGGAGCTGCTCCTCGAGCTCGACGCCTGCCGGCGAGCGGGCGCGGAACGGCTCACGGCCGTCGTCCCCTATTTCGGCTACGCCCGCCAGGACCGGCGGAGCCGTGAGGGTCAAGCGGTGGGCGCCCGGGTGGTGGCCACCGCCCTGGCAGGTGCGGGCGCCCAGCGCCTGGTCGTGGTGGACCCCCACACCCGGGGCCTCGAGGCCATGTGCGACATCCCGGTCGAGACGCTCTCGGCCGTGCCCGCGGTGGCGGACGCGCTCGCCCCGGCGGTGTCCGAGCAGGCGGTGGTGGTGGCCCCGGACCTCGGCGCCGTCAAGCTCGCCGAGCGGTACGCGGCGCGCCTGGGAGGGCTGTCGGTGGCGGTCGTGCGCAAGAGCCGCATCAGCGGGACCACCGTGGAGGCCACCGACCTCGTCGGCGAGGTGCGCGGCCGCCCCGTGGTGATCGTCGATGACATGGTGAGCACCGGCGCCACCATCGAGGCCGCCCTCCAGGTATTGGACGCCCATGGGGTGGCTCCCGACATCGCGGTGGCGGCCACCCACGGGCTCATGGTGGGTGATGCGACGAGGCGCCTGGGCGTCGCCTCCGTGCGTCGCCTGGTCCTCAGCGACACCCTTCCCGTCGGCCCCGCCCCGGGGCTGTCCCTCGAGATCGTGTCCGTGGCCCCGCTCCTCGCGGATGCCGTCGGCCGCCTCCAACGCGGGGAGGACCTCGCGGACCTTCTGCTCGGTGGTTGAGCACGGAGCGCCATTGCCCACACCACGCACGGCTGGCCGCGGCCCCGCAGGCCACGGGATCGTCCAGTCGGCCCCGGTCGTCCTGCTCGTGACCCGAAACGATCGGCTACGGCCGAGGCTCCCCGCGTGGTGCCTGCTCCTCGGAGGCCGGGTGCTCGACGATGGCCACGACCCGGGCGGAGAGGAAGCGGGCCGTGCGCACCGGGGTTCCCCATCGGGTCACCTCGGTGACCTCCACCACACCCCGTCCCATGTCGACCTCGACCCGCCGCCCCTCTCTGGTGGCCGCCACCAGGAAGTCCCTCACCGCTCCGCCGACGTCCACCAGCACCTCGACGCTGTCGCCTCTCATGGCAGACCTCCCAGGGGCTCTTCGGGCACTCCTCTCATGCGGGTTCGTGCTCCACCAGGGTCGAAGGTCAGCGATGCGACCGGGCGCGGTGGGACGGGGCGGAATTGACCTTCGACCCTGGTGGGATGGGCGCCGGTCGGGGATCGTCGCGATCGGGGAGGGTGGGGAGCAAGGGAGGATCGATGCGCAAGACAACCATCGCGTCGGCGGGCGCCGTTGCGGGGGTCCTCGGGGCGCTCCTCGTGCGCCGCTCGTGCACCGGTCGGGAGCATGCGCGTCGGCAGCTGCGGGAGGCCGGCGACCACCTGAACCGGAGGCTGCACCGCCTGGAGGGACGCTGGCAGGGCGTGAGCTACCGGCTGAAGGGGAGGCACCCCGATCCCGACGTTGCCGACCAGGTGCTGGCCGACCGGATCCGCTCGAGCCTCGGTCCGCTCGAGAAGAACCTCGATCTCCCCCACGTGCACGTGATGGTGGAGGACCACACGGTGCTGCTGCACGGGGAGGTGGCCACCCATGACCAACTGGTGGCCATCGAGGAGGCCGTGGCCCGGGTGTCCGGTGTGGTGGGCGTGGCGTCCTACCTGCACGTCGGGCTCATCCCCGGGGACACCCGTCCCTCCGAGGGCAGGAGGGCCGTGACTCCCTCCCATGCCCGAGGCGTGCTGGTGGCGGCGGCCCGGGATGCCGGCGTGGCCGAATACCAGAGGGTCGCGGCAGTTCGGGCGGTCCTCGGCACCCTGGCCGAGAAGATCCCGGCGGACGAGCTGGACCACGTGCGGACCCATTTGCCGGCCGACGTCCGGAGCCTGATGCAGCCCCCGCGCCGGACAGGTGCGCCGTTCGACCGGGTGCGCAGTGCACCGGAGTTCGTCGCGGCCGTGCTTGCAGCCGACGGCATCTCGCCCACCTCGGCCCGTCAGGTCATCGGGGCCGTCCTCGGGGCGTTCAAGACCCTGGTGCCCGAAGAGGTGTCCGACGTGGCGGCGGTGCTGCCGATCGAGCTGCGGGAGTTGTGGGAGGAGTCATCGGCGTGACCTGAAGTGACCCGAGAGCAGGCCGATGGGCCGGGAGCGACGGTCGCCGATCTCAGGAGTCGACCGGTTGAACCCGACCCCTGTCAATCCCCGTGTGGATTTGCCAGTCGTGCCAGCATCTGGACGACGTTCGCGAACCGTTCGGCCCCGAGCTCGGCGATGAAGTCCTCTTCGGTTGCCCGTGCCGCGTCCTCGATGATGCCGGCCGCCTTCTGACCTCTCGCCGAGAGCAAGAGGTCCGTCCTTCGGCGGTCGGCATCGTTCGGCCTGCGATCCACGAGTCCGGATGACACGAGAACGTCGACGAGCTTGGAGACCGCCTGTTTGCTCACGCCCATCTCCCCCATCAACTGGCCGGCCTCCGTCCCGCCACGGGCCAAGACCATGAGCGCCCAATAGCCGGGCTGGGGCAGTTCGAACCCAGATTCGGCCAGACGGTCCCTGATGGTGGCGAGATAACGCTGGTTGAGCCGCCAGAGCATCCACGGCAGGTGGGCGGGCGCGCCAACCGGTTCGCTGCCGGCGCCGCCCTCTCGAGGAGTTCGAACATTTGTCATGGTAGTAGACAGTCTATCTATTAGACTAATCCTGGTGTTGATCCGTACAGTCGGGGAGTCCTGATGCCCCACGGCTCGGGGGCCCTCCTGCGCCAGGCCCTGCTGCGAGCTTCGCCTTGGCAGCGCTGCGTCATCGCGGGCGCCATGGTCGCCGGTGGCGTGGCGCTGGCGCTCCTCGGCCAGGTTGCAGGAGGCATCCTCGCGGTGGCCGGAGTTCTCCTGCTCTGGCGGATGATCCGCGACCAGCTCCGGCGCGGGGACGGGACGCACGAGCGCGTTCCGGGGGCCGGGCGCACCTGACGGGCCGCCGAGATGCCTCGCACTTCTCCACCGGGCGACGACCAGAGGGGCGTGACGCGCATCACGCGTCCATCGCTCCTCCTCTGGGTGCCCTTGCTCGCCGTCGTCTCGGTCGCGCTCGCCGCATGTGGCGGTCCAAGCGAAGGCGGTCCCGTCCCGGTGGCCAAGGTCTACCGGTGGGGTGTTGTGGGAAACCGCGGCAAGATCGCACGACTCGAGCTGTCCACGCCCACCGAGGTCGCCGGCGTCACGCAGAAGGTCGTGCAGATCGCAACCTCGAACTCCGACGGCTACGCCTTGACTTCGACGGGCACCGTCTATGCCTGGGGTGTGAACAGCTTCGGGGAGCTGGGTGACGGCAAGGAGTCACCGTACGAGACCCGGGCCGTCGAGGTCGACTTTCCTGCAGGCGTCAAGATCGTCTCCCTTCCCAACCCGATGCCCTTCGACGCCGGCCTGGCAATCGACTCGACCGGTCGGGCTTGGGGCTGGGGCCTGAACGCCAATCACGACCTCTGTCTGCCAGGCCTCGTCGAGACGAGGCCACAGCCGCTTCTCCTGAGCGACGTCACGCTGGCCACGGGGGCCCGGACCCATGCGCTCTTCTATTCCAAGGGCACTGTGTACGCCTGCGGCAGCGGCGATGCCGGCGAGCTGGGCAACGGAACGACGGCGACAGCCACGGAACCCACACCCGTCATCGGGTTGCCGAGCGGCGAGAAGGTCACCGCACTCACCTCCTCGTGGGAGGGCTCGGGAACGTTGCTGGCAGACGGCTCGTACTACGACTGGGGCTACAACGCTGCTGGCCAGCTTGGCAATGGCACCATGACGTACAGCGCCGTTCCCGTGAAGGTCGGACTTCCCGCCGCCGTCAAGGATGTGTTTCAGGGCGGGAGTGGAGCCAAGAACGGTCAGACCATCGCCGTCCTGAAGGACGGGTCGGTGTGGGCCTGGGGGAACAACGATCGCGGACAGCTCGGCACCGGCACCCGCACCAACTCCGACGTGCCCGTCGAGGTGCACGTCCCCAGGGGAGTCACTTTCGTCGAAGTGAGCTCGGGCGGCTACGCCAGCTACGCCATCGACGAGATCGGACGTCTCTGGGCTTGGGGCGACAACCGGGACGGCCAGCTCGGCACCGGATCCCTCCGCCGCAGCGAGACGCTCCCCGTGGACGTGGGCATCCATCTCGCACAGATCGCTTCGACGGCGCAGAACGTCGCCGGACTTGGTGTCGAGCGGTGAAGCCGACCATGGACCCGATGAAGAAGATCGGTCTGCGCGAGCCGTGACCTCCTCGTTGCAGCGACCGCTGCTACCGCCGACCTGCCCGGATGGACACGCAACGTTGACGTGTTCGGAGGGTTCGAGCGTGTCGTGACCGATGTCGTGGTGTGGATGACGGGGTGATCGGGTGTTGCACGGTCGCGCCAGGGCCCGGGACATCACGCCTGGTAGTAGCTTTGGATGCGGCACTCGGCTGAGGAAGTTGCAATCCAATGTGTCACTCCGCTGCCCCCGTAGCTCAGTGGATAGAGCGTCGGTTTCCTAAACCGTGCGTCGCAGGTTCGAGTCCTGCCGGGGGCGCGCCAAAAGTCCTGTTCAGAAGCCATATAGCTCGCAGACCAGCTGCATCCTTGACAGCCGGGACAACGTCTGGTCAA
>DAHUYA010000015.1 GCA_027315445.1 Acidimicrobiaceae bacterium
CGGCGTCCTCGCCGGTAACCAGGCTGTCGATGCTCATACCTGCTCTCTCGCACACGGCGGGGCCCGGCGCCGTCCGAGGAAGGAAGGAGGGCCCTGACGTCGACCGCTGTCGGACGCCGATGCGAGTCTACCAGGGGAAAGTCGCCACCAGACGCACCCCGTGCCCCGGTATGCCACGCTGAGCGCCCGGAGCGGACGAGGAGGCGACGATGGCGAGGTTGGAGACGGGCGACAAGGCCCCCCGGTTCACGCTGCCCGACCAGGACGGGAAGTCGGTGTCGCTCGACGACTTCTCGGGGGCGCCCGTCGTCGTCTACTTCTACCCGGCCGACGACACCCCGGGTTGCACGAAGGAGGCCTGCCAGTTCAACGACAACCTGGCCGCCTTCGCCGACGCGGGGGTGGCGGTGGTGGGCATCTCCCCGGACGGCGCGACCAGGCACACCAGGTTCCGGGAGAAGTACGGGCTGCGCTTCCCACTGCTCTCGGACCCCGGACACGAGGTGATGGAGCGCTACGGGGCCTGGGGCGAGAAGACCATGTACGGGAAGAAGACGGTCGGCACCATCCGGTCGACCTTCCTCCTCGACGGGGCCGGGGCCGTCGTCCGGGCCTGGTACAACGTCCGCGCCGACGGGCACGCCGCCAAGGTGCTCGAGGCCGCCGGGGCCTGACCCACCGGCGGGCCCCGGGTGGACCCGCCCCTCAGGGGGCAGCGCCCCCCGGCGCCGCCTCAGCGCTGGTGTGCCGGGCACCACCACGTGGTGCGTCCCCCCACCCGCTGTCGCCGCAGCTCCGTGCCGTCTCGCGGGCAGCGCCCGCCGGGGCGCCGCTCGGCCATGAGGTCGCCCGTGTGGGACCCGCCCCGCTCGAGAGCCCGGCGCACGCTCGCCCGCAGCTGCCGGTGGAGGTGCCGCACCTCCTCGGGATCGAGGGACCCGGTGGGCCGGTCCGGGGCCAGCCCGGTGGCGAAGAGGATCTCGTCGGTCAGCAGGTTGCCGAGCCCCGCCAGGTGGTGCTGGTCCAAGAGCCGCGTCTTGAGCGGCGGGCCGGGACCGCGCCCCACCAGGGCGGCCCGCAGCTCGGGGAGCGTGACCGCCAGGGCGTCGGGGCCGAGGGACGACTCGTCAGGGTCGAGGGCCACCCGTCCCAGACGCCGGGGGTCGTGGAGGGCCAGGTCGCCGCCCCCGACCAGTCGAAGACGGAAGCGAACCCATCTCTCCTGGTAGGAGCCCGAGCCGTGCTGGAGCCGGTCCACCGCCCGGCGGTCGCCGAACGTGAGGGCGCCGGTCATCCCGAACCGCAGGCCGAGGGCCGGGCCGTCGGTGTCGATGACGAGGAGCTTGCCCCTTCGCCGGGCGCCGAGCAGCCGACGACCGGCCAGCGTCCGGGCGACCGACGCGGGCGCGACCGGCCGCAGCAGCCACGGATCGGCCACCTCCACCCGCTCGATCGTCCGCCCGAGGGCCAGTGCGGCCAGCCTGCGGTAGTACTCGACCTCGACCAGCTCGGGCACCGGCGGCACCGTAGCGCCGGTCCATCCCGTCGCTGCACCCGCCGCCCGCCGGTCGATATGGTCTCTGCGTGCCTCCCGAGAAGCCGCACTGGGCCCACCTCTACGAAGAGGTCGTGACCTCGGGCCTCTGCACAGGCTGCTCGGCCTGCGTGGTCGCCTGCCCCTACGACGTCCTGGGCTACGACGACACCGACGGGCGCTACAAGCCGTTCCACGTTCCCGAGGAGGGGGGGGTCGCCGACTGCACCCACGGGGCGAAGGGCTGCACCCTCTGCACGAGGGCGTGCCCGCGCTTCCGCACCTGGGAGCCCGAGATCGAGCAGTTCCTGTTCGGCCGCGAGCGCCAGGCCGACGAGGTGGCCGGGATCGTCTCCCGCACGCTGCTGGCCCGGGCGACCGACCCCGAGGTGCTCGAGGCGGGCCAGGACGGCGGCTTCGTCTCCGCCCTCCTCATCTGGGCGCTCGAGCACGACGTGGTCGACGCCGCGCTGGTGTCGGCGCTCGAGGGGGACGGCCGGAGCTGGAAGGCGGTGCCCGCGGTGGCCCGCACCCGGGCCGAGGTGCTGGCGACCGCGGGCTCGCGGTACACCTACTCGGCCAACCCGCTGGCCTACGCCGATGCGATCGGCGGCGGGGCCGAGCGGATCGCCCTGGTGGGCATGGGCTGTCAGGCGTCGGCGCCGCCGATGATGGCAGCCCGCAAGGCGGGCAAGGTGGCCAGGCGCTTCGCCCTGTCGATCGGCCTGTTGTGCTCCAAGACCTTCGACGACGCCATCTTCCCCGAGCTCTTCGAGGCCAGCTACGGGCTCGCCCGGGCGGACATCGTGAAGATGAACATCAAGGGCGTGTTCCAGGTGTGGACCCGCGACGGGGGGTACCACGAGATCCCGCTCAAGGAGGCCCACGCCTTCACCCGTGAGGGCTGCACCTCCTGCCCCGACTTCGCCGCCGAGCACGCCGACATCTCGACCGGGGGGATCGGCGCCTACAACGACTGGACCCTCACCCTGGTGCGCACGGAACGGGGCGCCGAGCTGTTCGACGCCATGGTCGACAGCGGGGCGGTCGAGGTCCGCCCGGCCGAGGAGGACCCGGGGGCCGTGACCCTGCTGCGCAAGCTGAGCCGGATCAGCCGGCGTCGCTGGCCGGCCACCGCCGTGCCGATGCCCGGACGGCTCCCCGACCCGGCGTAGACCCCGTCGGCCGCCTCGGGCCCGGGACGGCTCAGGCCCCGAGCACCCGGGCCCGGGCGAACACCGCGTCGAACATCGGCTCGGTCAGGGTGCCGGTGAAGGTGTTCTGCTGGCTCGGGTGGTAGGAGCAGAGGAGCGTGCGACCGTCGGGTAGCCCGTGCTCGGCCAGGTGCGCGAATCGCGGGCGGGGGCGCAGCCCGTACAGGACGGCCAGCACCCCCATGGCGAACTGACCGAGCGCCACCAGCACCCGGACCCCGGTGAGCAGCTCGAGCTCCCGGCGCAGGTAGGGCAGGCAGTTGTCCCGCTCGGCCGGCGCCGGCTTGTTGGCCGGCGGCGCGCAGCGCACGGCGGCGCTCACCCAGGCCCCGGTGAGCCGGAGCCCGTCGTCGCGGCCCACGCTCTGGGGCTGGTTGGCGTACCCGGCCCGGTGGAGCGCCGCGAACAGCCAGTCGCCGGAGCGGTCGCCGGTGAAGACCCGTCCCGTCCGGTTGCCCCCGTGGGCCGCCGGCGCCAGGCCGACCACCATCAGGCGGGCCGCCGGGTCGCCGAACCCGGGCACCGGGCGGCCCCAGTAGGCCTGCCCGGTGAAGGCGGCGCGCGGGGCGGCGGCCACCGCCTCGCGCCACGCCACCAGCCGGGGGCACCGACCGCAGGACTCGATGGTGCGTTGGAGGCTCGCCAGCGCCCGCTCTGGCCGATCGGTCGGCATCCGCCAGAGCCTACGATGGGCGTTCGTGCCGACCACCAGGACGACACCGGGCCGGCCGGCCGGGGGCCCGGGGAAGGGGCCGTCGCCGACGCTCGTGCTGCTGGTCCGGCACGGCAGGACGCCCACCACCGGTGTCGAGCTCCCCGGGAGGGCACCCGGCCTCGGCCTGGCGGCAGAGGGCCGGGCGCAGGCCGAGGCGGTGGCCGAGCGCATCGCCGCCCTCAAGACCAAGCCGGCGGCGGTCTATGCCTCCCCGCTCGAGCGGACCCGTCAGACGGCGGCACCGATCGCCCGGGCCCTCGGGCTGCGCCTCCGCACCGACCGCGGGCTCCTCGAGGTGGACGTGGGCCGCTGGACCGGCCGGAAGCTCAAGGCGCTGAACGCCAGGCCGGAATGGGCCCTGGTGCAGCGCTGGCCGGCCGGCTTCCGCTTCCCCGGCGGCGAGTCGTTCGCCGAGATGTCGGCCCGGGCCAACGAGGCCGTCCTGCGCCTGGTCGGCGACCACCGCGGCCAGACGGTGGTGGCGGTCTCCCACGCCGACCCCATCAGGGCGGTCGTGGCCGCCGCCGCCGGCACCCCCCTCGACCTCTTCCAGCGGTTCGTGGTGGGCCCGTGCTCGGTGTCGGCGATCCTCTACGGGTCGCACGGCGCCCACGTCCTCTGCGTGAACAGCACCACCACCCTGGCCGAGCTGGCCCCGTTGTGACCGGCGAGCACGACCTGGGGGCCCCGAGCCTCTTCAGCGTGGGCACCTCCGGGGAGGTGGGCAACCGCCTGTTCCTGCTCCACGTCGAGCAGGGATCCACCTCGCTGACCATGAAGGTGGAGAAGCAGCAGGTGGGGGTCCTGGCCAGCTACCTGGCCCGTATCGTCCGCGAGCTCGGACGGCCGGCCCACCTGCCCGAGGACCTCGACTTCGACGTGGACGATGATCCCGACTGGGTGGTCGGCACCATCGGCGTGTCCTACGACGAGGACACCGACCGGCTGGTGGTGGTGGTCGAGGAGGCCGCCGACGAGGACGCGGCGGGGGTGGTGGCCCGGATCGCCCTCACCCGCGAGCAGGCGGCGGCCTTCGCCATCCGGGCCACCCGGCTGGTGGAGGCCGGCCGGCCGCCCTGCCCCCTGTGCGGCCTGCCACTCGACCCCTCGGGCCACGACTGCCCACGGACGAACGGCCACCGACCACCAGTCACGTGACGGGGCCCGCCACGGTCGACGTCCTGACCGAGGGGACGATGGAGGTGCACGGTCGGATCCCCGGCAGCTCCAACGCCACCCTGCTCGTGACCTGCAGCCTCCCGGGCCGCGAGCTGCTCGCGGTGTACAAGCCCGGTCGGGGCGAGCGTCCGCTGTGGGACTTCCCCGAAGGGCTCCACCGTCGCGAGGTGGCCGCCTACCTGCTCTCTGAAGCCCTCGGCTGGGGGCTGGTCCCCGAGACGGTGTCCCGGCGGGACGCCCCGTACGGTCCCGGCTCCGTCCAGCGCTTCGTGGCCGAGGACGGCACCTCCCACTACTTCACTCTCCGGGAGGACGAACGGTGGCACACCGACCTGGTCGCCTTCGCCGCCTTCGACGTGGTGGCCAACAACGCCGACCGCAAGAGCGGCCACGTCCTGCTGGCCGAGGGCCGCCTGTGGGCGATCGACAACGGCCTGACCTTCCACGCCGAGCCGAAGCTGCGCACCGTCATCTGGGACTTCGCCGGCGAGCGGCTGCCCCCACGGCGGGTCGCCGACCTTCGTCGCCTGGTGCGCTGCGGGCTGCCCGAGGAGATCGACGGGCTGCTCGAAGCCGAGGAGCGGCGAGCCGTGCTGGCCCGGGCGGCGGAGCTGGCCGACGACGGGCGGTTGCCGGTCCCCGACGAGGACCGGCATTGGCCCCCCTACCCCTGGCCCCTGGTCTGACGGCGAGGTCGGGTCACCGCGCCGTCGGGTGGCGGCCCCGGCCGCGGGCCTCCCGGGCTTCGCCGAGCGGGGCGCGGCGCCTCAGCCGCGGGCCTTCAGGGCTTCGATGAGAGCCGGCAGCACCTTGTGGACGTCGCCGACGATCCCGAGATCGGCAACC
Organism: Acidimicrobiaceae bacterium; assembly: GCA_027315445.1. Lineage (GTDB taxonomy): Bacteria > Actinomycetota > Acidimicrobiia > Acidimicrobiales > RAAP-2 > DAHUYA01. The sequence goes on from DAHUYA010000015.1 coordinate 5,489, forward strand.
GAGAAGATCGGGGCGTCCTGGTCCTTGTTGACCGCCACGATGTTCTTGGCGCCCTTCATGCCGACCAGGTGCTGGGTGGCGCCGGAGATGCCGCAGGCGAGGTAGACCGTGGGCTTGACCGTCTTGCCCGTCTGGCCCACCTGGTGCGAGTAGGGCACCCACCCCGCGTCCACGATCGCCCGGCTGGCCCCGGCGGCGCCGTGGAGCAGCTTGGCCAGCTCCTCGATCAAGGCGTAGTTCTCGGCCGAACCGAGCCCGCGACCACCCGAGACCACGACCGCCGCCTCGTCGAGCTTGGGCCCGCTCCGCTCCTCCTCGTGACGGGCCGTGATCCGGGCCTCCCCGGTGGCGCCCAGGTCGGGCACGCCGGCCGTCACCACCTCGGGAGCCGGACCCCCGGCGGGCTCGGCGGCGAAGGACTTGGCCCGGACGACGTAGATCCCGGGGCCCTCTCCGACGAACCGGGCGGTCACGATGTGGGTGCCGCCGAACACCGCGTGCTGGGTGGCCAACCCCCCCTCGGCCGTCAACCCGACCACGTTGGTCAGCACCGGTCGGTCGAGGCGGGCCGAGAGCCGGCCGGCCACGTCCCGACCGTCGTAGGTTGCCGGGACGAGGAGGGCGTCCGGCCCCTCGCCCGCCTGCACCAGGGCGGCGATGGCGCCCGCCACGGGTGCCCCGGGGAGGGCGCCGCCGAGGTCGCCCACGTCGTAGACCTTGGTGGCCCCGTACTCGCCGAGGGTCGGCGCCTGGGTGGCCGTCCCGGTCCCCCAGCTGACCGCTTCGACGGTCGAGGCGACCTGACGCGCCTCGGTCAGCAGCTCGAGGGTGATCGGCGCCGGCGTGTCCCCCGCCTCCGCCAGCACCCAGACCTTGTCGATCGCCATCTCAGACCACCTTGACCTGCTCGAGGAAGGCCACGATGCGCTCGGCACCGTCGCCCTCGTCCACCACGACCTCGCCGGCCGAGCGCGCCTCCGCCTCCGACACGTCGGTGATCTCCTGGCGGGCCCCGGCCCAGCCGACCTGGGAGGCATCGAGGCCCAGGTCGGACACGGTCAGCGTCTCCACCGGCTTCGACTTGGCGGCCATGATGCCCTTGAAGGACGGGTACCGGGGCTCGACCACCCCGGCGGTGACCGTCACCACGGCCGGCAGGGGGCATTCGACCTCGTCGTAGCCCGCCTCGGTCTGGCGCTCGACCTTCAGGTTCCTCCCGTCGGTGGCGACGCTCTTGGCGAAGGTCACCGAGGGCAGTCCGAGCAGCTCCGCCACCTGCACCGGCAGGGTGCCCGTGTAGCCGTCGGTCGACTCGGTGGCCGCGATCACGAGGTCCGGCTCGGCGCGCCTGATGGCGGCGGCCAGCACCTTGGCCGTGCTCAGGGCGTCGGAGCCGGCCAGCGAGTCGTCGCTCACCAGGATGGCCCTGGCCGCCCCCATGGCGAGCGCCGTGCGCAGGCCCGACACCTCGCCGCCGGGGGCCATCGACACCAGCGTCACCTCGCTGCCCTCGACGTTCCCGGCCAGCTGCAGCGCCATCTCGACCCCGTAGGAGTCGGAGTCGTCGAGGATCAGCTTGCCGCTCCGGTTCAGGGTCTTGGTCCCGGGGTCCAGCGACGAGGGAGCCGCCGGGTCGGGGATCTGCTTGACACAGACGACGACGTTCATGGCCATGCATTGTTGACTACCCACCCCCGGTTCCGCCATTCCGGGGAGGTGGCGGCGCACGGCCCACGCAGGACCCCGGCAGGACCCGGGGGGCCGCTCCCCCGACCGCGCCTCAGCCCCGGCGAACGGCCGCCAACGCCTGTTCGAGGCGGTCGGTGATCACCCCGTCGACCCCGAGCCCGACCATGGCGTCGAGGTCGCCCGGCGCGTTCACCGTCCAGACGTTGACCGCCAGGCCGGCGGCGTGGGCGCGCGCCACGAACGGGCCGTCCACCTGGGTGACGAAGGGGTGGATCGCCTGGAACCGGCGCTCGACCGCCAGCTCGAGGGCGGCCAGGGGGTCGGACTGCCATCCGACCAGCAGGCCGACGGCCAGGGACGGCTCGGCCGCCCGGACGGCCGCCAGGGTGGGGACCTCGAAGGAGGAGATCAGGACCTGCGACGCCTCCCCCGACTCGGCGACCGCCGTCGCCGTGGCGGTGGCCACGACCTCGGAGGGGTCGTGGCCCGGATCGGCGGGGCCGTTCTTCACCTCGACGTTCACCCGCATCCCGTGGCAGGTCGCCAGCGCCTCTCCGAGCAGCGGGACGTGGGGCGGCATCTCGTGGACCGACAACTCCGAGACCGGACCCATCCCGGCGACGACGGCGTCGTGGTGGACCACCAGGGCCCCGTCGGCGCTCCGGCGCACGTCGAGCTCCACCCCGTCGGCCCCCCGGCGCCGGGCCTCGAGGAAGGCCTCGAGGGTGTTCTCGACGGCGTGGCTGGTGTCCCCACGGTGGGCGAAGACGGCGGTCGTCACGGGCTGGCTCCTGCGGGGCGGCCTCCCGGCTGGCCCGGGGGGAGGCCCTGGGGGTCGAGACTACGTGTTTGTGGAGGTGGCGCCGGGGGTAATGCACGACTCCGTTGGGGGGGCCGTTTCTCGTCGGGAACTTGCTTGCAATGAGATTGCAGTCCCATATAATGTCGTGGACATTCCCCTTTTCCGTGCAGGGAGACGTGCTGCGTCAGCATGTGAAAAGGATCACAACCTCGTGGGTGGAGGACCGACGATGGCGCTGATGTGGAACCGCACGGTCGACTGGGACGCGGACGACTGGCGGCGCCTGGCCGCCTGCCGCAACACCGAGCCCGACCTGTTCTTCCCGGTCGGCACGACCGGTCAGGCGGTGGAGCAGATCGAGGCGGCCAAGCGGGTGTGCCGGAGCTGCGAGGCCCAGGAGCCCTGCCTCGACTTCGCCCTGGCCACCAACCAGGAGTCGGGCGTGTGGGGTGGCACCTCCGAGGAGGAGCGCCGCAAGCTGCGCAAGGCCTGGCTGGCCGCACGCCGCCGCGCCAGCTGACGCCGCGCCCGCTGGGCCCGCCGTCAGCGCCCCTGGGGTGACCTGACCGGCACCTCTATCCTGGCCCAGGTGCCCCCGCCCTCGGCCTCGGGCACGCGCTCCACTGCGATCGACCCCCCGAGCTGGCTCGCCACGAGGTCGCGCACGATCGAGAGGCCGAGGCTCGACGTGGCCTCGATGTCGAAGCCGTCGGTGACCCCGCACCCGTCGTCGCGCACCTCCACCGACAGGGCGCGGCCCGTGTCCTTGAGGGTCACCACCACGTGGCCCACCCGCCCTCCCCGCCCCGGCCGACCGCTCGCCGACCGTCCCTCCGCCGGTGCCTTGGACCCGTCGGCGGGGAAGGCGTGCTCCACGGCGTTCTGCAACAGCTCGGCGATCGTCACCGCCAGTGGGGTGGCCACGTCGGCCGCCACCTCGCCCAGGTTCCCGACCACGCTGATCTCCACCGGGTGCGAGGACACCACCGAGTCCTCGGCCATCCGCACCAGCGACTCGATGATCTCGGCGAAGGGCACCTCGTCCCCCGGGTCGCGCGAGAGGATCTCGTGCACCAGGGCGATCGAGCGCACCCGACGCTCCGCCTCGCGCAGGGCCTCCTGTCCCGCCCCGGCCGCCACCCGCCGGGCCTGCAGGCTGAGCAGGGAGGAGATGGTCTGCAAATTGTTCTTGACCCTGTGGTGGACCTCGCGGATGGCGGCGTCCTTCGACAGCAGGAGCCGGTCCAGCCGTCTCACGTCGGTGACGTCTCGCAGCAGGATCATGGCGCCGGTGACCGAGCGGTGGGTGAGCAGCGGGATGCAGTGGACGAGCACGATGACGTCGGGCCGGCGCTCCACCTCCTCCACCACCGGCCGGCCGGTGGCCAGCGCCCACTCGACCGCCGACTCCTCCACCCCGAGCTCGGTGAACCGCCGGCCCTCGGGCTGGGAGTAGACGCCCATGCGGTGGAAGGCGTTGATGGCGTTGGGCGAGGCGAACTCGACCCGGCCCTCGGCGTCGACCACGACCACCCCGTCGCTCACCCGGGGCGCCTCCTCGGTGCCCACGTCCTCGTCGGGGAAGGGGAAGGCGGACTCGGCCACCATGGCGGCCAGGCGGTCGAACACGTCGAGGTAGGTCCGCTCGTAGAGGCTGCTCGGGCCCCGACCGGCGCCCTGGGCGATCCGCACCAGCACGGCGACGACCCGTTTGGCGAAGCGGACGGGGATGAGCTCGACCGGGAGGGCACCGCCCAGGATCGGGTCCTCGGCCGTCCCCCGCACGGTCCGCCCCTGCTCGAGGGTGTCGGGACCGATCCCCCAGGCCGGACCCTGCACGCTCCGGCCCACCAGGTCCTGCTCGAGCAGGGTGGGCTGGTTGTTCGGGCGGATCTGGCCGATCACCACCAGCACCGGCCCCGGACCCCGGGGGGTGGGTTGGACCGGCACCAGCAGGAGCAGGTCCGAGAACGAGAGGTCGGCGAGCACCGACCACGAGCCGAGCAGGCGCTGGAGGTGCCCCAGCTGGTCGGGTGCGAGCTCGGTTTGGGCGGCGACGAGCTCGGCAGGGGTGGGCACGGTTCAGCCCCCGCCCGCCGGACCCGGACCGGCCGGTTCGCCCACCGGGGCCACGCCGTGCCGTCCCCCCGACTGCGGCCCGGGGGGCGGCCCGAGCGGCACGGTGTGGGGCTGGCGGCGTCGGTAGGCCTGCAGGCGGTCGACCCCGAGCGAGGACAGCAGCGTTCGCAGGTCCTCGGTGCGGTCGGCCACGTGCTCGAGGCGGTGGGCGTCGGACGCCGTGGTGAAGGGCACGCCCCGGGCGGCCAGGCGGACCAGCAGGGGGTGGGCCGGGTACTGCTCCCCCACCGGCTTGCGCCAGCCTGCGGAGGACACCTCGGCCGCCATGTGGTGGGCCGACGCGGCCTCGGCCAGCCGGTCCCACCACTCGGCCGGGCCGGTGGGGCGGTGGCCCGCCACCTTCACCAGGTCGGGGTGGGCCAGCACGTCGCAGCTGCCGGTGGCGGCCAGCTCCTCCATGGCGTCGGTGTAGGCCGCCCAGCAGTCGTCCACCTGTCGGACCGACCACTGGGCCATCGACGGCGGGTCGTCGAGGTCGTCGAACCGCCAGGCTCCCAGCCAGTGCACCGAGCCGAGCAGGACGTCGAAGGGGTAGTTCCCGAGCAGGGCCCCCACCTCGTCCATCCGGCCCCGGTAGTAGTCGACCTCGAGCCCGAGCACGACCGGCAGCCCGGCCCGCTTGGCCTCGAGGGCCGTCTCCACGTAGCGGTCGAGGTCGGCGCGGGCGTGATGGGTCCAGTAGGCGGCCATGGACGATCGCAGGGCCGGATCCGGCTCGTCCACGTCCCAGAACCCGCCGAGCAGGTCGGTGGCCTGCACGAACCGGAACAGGTGCTCGGTCAGGGCCACCTCGACGACCCCGGCGGCGCGGGCCCGGTCGCAATAGGCGGCGATCTGCTCGAGGCGCAGCGGGGTGGCCGACTGGTCGTGGGGCCACAGGTGGAGGTGGTAGTCGAGCATCGCCCTGCCCATGGTACGGCGGCGCGGGGCGGCTCAGCCCCAGATGGTGGCTCCGAGCTCCAACAGGCCGGCCATGTCCACGATGTCGGCGTCGAAGAAGGGCACGGTCGCCAGCACCTCGGGGGTGGTCCCGAGCTCGGCCTGCTGCTCGGCCTCACGTCGGGCCACCACGCTGAAGTTGAGGAAGCTCTCCGCCACCTCGTGGAGCACCCGCTCGAGCTGGGCCGTGTCCCCGCCGAGCGTGGCCGCCAGCTCCCCCGCCCTGTCTCGCACCGCCTGGGCGGCCCGCACCGCGGCGGGCTCGCCGAAGTAGCGGGGAAGGACCTTGTTCAGCACCACCGCCCCGAGGTGCAGGCCCCGCTGGGCCAGCTCGCGGGAGAAGAACTCGGCCTCGCGCACCGGGGTGGCCTCCAGGGTGGCCACCACCATGAAGGTGGTGCGCCGGTCGGACAACAGGCGGGTCACCGACCCCGCCCGCTCGACGAAGCCCTCGTGCATGGTCTGGAAGAGCACGAAGAACTCGGAGATGTCGGCCAGGAACTGGGTGCCCAGGACCCGGTCGGCCACCTGGTAGAAGGGCCGCGAGGCCACGTTCACCAGCCGCGAGCGGTAGGGCACGATCAACCACCGCAGCAGCCGGCTCGAGAAGAAGTCGGCCATCCGCTGGGGGGCGTCGAGGAAGTCGAGGGCGTTGCGGGTGGGCGGGGTGTCCACCACGATCAGGTCGTAGTCGCCCTCGGCGTGGATCTCGAAGAGCCGTTCCATGGCGATGTAGTCGTGGCTCTGGACGAACCGACCGGCGATGTTGCGGTAGAGGGGGTTGGCCAGGATCTGGTCGCGCGTGCGGGCGTCGGGAGCGTGGCGGCGGACCAGCGCGTCCCAGCTCTCCTTGGTGTCGAGCATGGCTGCCCACAGCTCGCCCCGGGGCGCCACCCCGGCGGCGCGGAACGCCTCGTCGGGGATCCGGCGCTCGACGTTGCCGATGCCCGACAGGCCGAGGGCGTCGGCCAGCCGCCGGGCCGGGTCGACGGTCAGCACCAGGACGCGGCCGCCGTGGTGGCACGCTGCCATCGCTGCCGCCGCGGCTGCCGTCGTGGTCTTGCCCACGCCGCCCGGACCGCACGAGATGACGATCTCCTTGGCCGCCAGGAGCCCGTCGAGCGTGCCCTCACCATCCCGGCGCGACGCCCTTCGTGGTGCGGCGGCTGGGGGGGCGACCGGTGCGGCGGAAGGACGCCCGGGCGCGCTGCCGGCCCGGGACTGGCTGCCCCCGGCCTTCTTGCGGCCGCCTGCGGCGGGGCCCGTCACAGCCCCAGCTCCTCGCCGAGAAACGTCGCCACCTGGCGGGTGGTACGCAAGCCGTGAGCCCGGGTGAACAGGTAGGGCAAGTAGAGGATGGGGGCTGCTGTCGCCACCCCTTCACGCAACCGCTGGAGATGGCCGGCCCGCGTGCGGCGCATGGTCACCGCCAGACGCGCACCCTCCATCACCGGTTCCGCGTCGCCCCCGGCCAGCTTCGACAGCTCGTCCACGTGGGTGAACAGCTCGTCGAACACCTGCTCC
>DAHUYA010000063.1 GCA_027315445.1 Acidimicrobiaceae bacterium
GGGCGAGCGCCGCCGCCAGGCCGCGCCCGTCGAAGATCCCCCCGGCCGCGGCCACCGGCACCCGGTCGCCGACGGCGTCGACCACCTGGGGGACCAGGGGCATCGTGGCGACCTGCCCGGTGTGGCCCCCGGCCTCGGTCCCCTGGGCGACGACCAGGTCGCAGCCCGCCTCTACGGCCGACACGGCGTGGCTGACCTTGCCGCACATGTTGACCACCAGCACCCCGTGGCGGTGGCAGAGGTCGATCACCTCGCCGGGAACGCCCAGTCCGGCCACGAAGGCGGAGGCGCCGCCCTCGATCAGCAGCGTCACCTGCTCGGTGAGGTTCCCGGGCATGGCGGTCAGGAGGTCGACGCCGAACGGCTTGGCGGTGGCCGCCCGCACGGCGGCGATCTCGGCGACCATCGTCTCGGTCCCCATGGTCGACGCTCCGAGGCAGCCGAAGCCGCCGGCCTCCGAGACGGCTGCCACCAGTGGGGCGTAGGAGACCCCGCCCATCCCGGCCAGCATCACCGGGTGCTCGACCCCGAGCAGCTCGGTCAGGCGCGTCCGCACCCGGCCGACCGTAGCGCGGCGACCCTGGGGGATTTGCTTTTATAACAAAGTAGTTGTATCATCGAGCTATGGCGTGCCCCCCCGCCGCCACGGCTACCGCCGTCCCCGGCGCCGCCACCACCGCTGCAGACGCCGCCGCCCTGCCGGCGGGCGGACGTTCCCTGCGCCCGGAGCGACGCCGTGCTGGCGGCCGTGACGAGGAGGCCGGCCGCCTCCTGCTGGCATTCGCCCGTCTCTCCCGAGGGAACCGGCAGGTGACAGACCTCCCCAAGCGGTTGGCCACCCTGCTCGGCAGCGGGCAGCTGGCGCCGCGCCACCTCTCGGCCTTCACCGTGATCGCCCTCGAGGGGCCGATGACGGTGTCGGAGCTGGCTGCCCACGAGGGACTGGCCGTGAGCACCGCCAGTCTCCTGGCCACCCAGCTGGCCGACGCCGGCCTGGTCGAGCGCCGCGAGGACGAGCGTGACCGGCGCCGGACGGTGGTGTCGGTCGCCCCGGCCCATCGCAAGGAGAGCGAGGAACTGCTCGAGTCGAAGCTGGCGCCCATGCGACGGGCGCTCTCCCGCCTGGGGCCCGCCCAGGCCCGGGCGCTGTTCGAAGGCCTTGCAGTCGTGGCCGAGGAGATGGCGGCTGCACCGACGCCCGCCGGGCCACCCGGGTCCGTGCCCCCTCGCAGGCCCGGCGGGGGAAGGTCGTGAGCACCACCTCGGCACCGGCGAGAGCCCTGTCGCTCCCGCACCGGCGGGTGATGCTCGTGCTGCTGGCGCTCATGCTGGGGATGTTCCTCGCATCCCTCGACCAGACGGTCGTCTCCACCGCCCTGCCGACGATCGTCGGGGACCTGCACGGCGCCTCCCACCTGACCTGGGTGGTCACCGCGTACCTGCTCTCGTCGACCGTCTCGACGCCGCTGTGGGGGAAGCTCGGCGACCAGTACGGGCGCAAGGTGTTCTTTCAGGCCTCGATCGTCATCTTCCTGGTGGGCTCGGCGCTGTCCGGCCTCAGCCACACCATGCTCGAGCTGATCGTCTTCCGGGCGTTGCAGGGCCTGGGGGGCGGGGGCCTGATGATCGGCTCCCAGACGATCATCGGCGACGTGGTGTCGCCGCGCGAGCGGGGCCGCTACATGGGGATGTTCTACGCCATGTTCGGCGTGACGACGGTGATCGGCCCTCTGATCGGCGGGCTGTTCGTCGACTATCTCAGCTGGCGCTGGATCTTCTACATCAACGTCCCGATCGGGGCGGTGGCGCTGTTCGTCGCCGCCACTTCGGTCCCCGGCGCCCTGAGCCGGGTCCACCGGGTCATCGACTACCTCGGGACGGTGCTGTTGTCGCTGGCCGCCACCGCCCTGGTGCTCTTCACCAGCCTGGGTGGCACCTCCTACCCCTGGGGGTCGCCCATCGTCGTCGGGATGGTCGTCGGTGGCGTCGTCCTGACCGTGCTGTTCGTCCTGGCCGAGCGGCGGGCGGCCGAGCCGGTGGTGCCCCTGCCCCTGTTCCGCAACCGGGTCTTCTCGGCGTCCAGCGCCATCGGGTTCGTGCTGGGCTTCGCCATGTTCGGGGCGATGACCTTCCTCCCGCTCTTCCTGCAGGTGGCCAAGGGGGTGAGCCCGACCGTCTCGGGGGTCTGGCTGTTCCCGATGATGGGCGGCGTGCTGGTGGCCTCCCTCGGGTCCGGCCAGCTGGTGGCGCGCCGGGGTCGCTACAAGATCTTCCCGGTGGTCGGCGGCGTCTTCATGACCGTCGGGCTCTACCTCATGTCGCTGGTCGGCCCGGCCACCAGCGAGCTGGCGATGGGCGGGGCGATGCTGGTGTTCGGGCTCGGCCTGGGGTTCGTGATGCAGGTGCTGGTGGTGGCGGTGCAGAATGCGGTGCCCTACGAGCAGCTGGGCGTCGCCACCTCGGGGGCCACCTTCTTCCGGATGATCGGGGGATCGTTCGGGGCGGCGGTGTTCGGGGCCTTCTACTCCAACCTGCTGGGCGGGAACCTGACCCGCTACCTCCACGTCCGGATCCCGGCCGCGGTGATCTCCGGGGCCGACAACCCCAAGATCCTGGCCACCCTTCCCCCCGCGACCCGCCACGGAGTGGTGCTGGCCGTCTCCCACACGGTGGACACCCTGTTCCTCATCGCGGTGCCGATCGCCGTCGTCGCCTTCGTCCTCAGCTGGCTCCTGCCCGAGATCGAGCTGCGACGGTCGGTGCGGACCACGGACCCCGGAGAGGCGCTCGCCATGCCCGAGGTCCGGACGTCGCTCCAGGAGCTGCAGCGCCAGCTGGACCGGATCGCCATCCGCGAGAACCGCGAGGAGCTCTACCGCACGCTGTCGGCGCGCGCCGGGCTGACGCTGACGCCTTCGGCGTGCTGGCTGCTCTACCGGCTGGCCGAGCGGGGGGCGACGTCGGGGGTGGTGTCGTTCGGCCGCCTGGCGACCGACCTGAAGGTCGACCCGGCCCGGCTCGAGCCGGCGCTGGCCGACCTGCGGACCGCCGGGCTGGTGGACGGCGCGTCGGCCGAGGGCGAGCTCCGGCTCTCCGGCGCCGGGGCCGAGGCGGCCGACCGGCTGGTGGATGCGCGGCGGGCCACCCTGACCGAGGTCCTCGAAGGGTGGGACACCGAGCAGCACCCCGAGGTTCTCGACATGGTCCGCCGGCTGGCGCACCAGCTGATGGCCGACGACGAGCGGCTGCTGGCCGACGCCCGGGGCGTGGCGGCCGGCGGCTGATCCGGGGCCCGCTCAGTGAGGCGGTGCCGGGCTGGCCAGTGCGTCCCGAAGTGCCTGCTCGGCTTCCGGCCCGGCGGCCAGGGCATCGAGCCCCAACAGGGCCGCCCCGACCACCGGGGGCGCCTCGAGCGGTCGCAGGGCGGCGGCCGGCGCGTGGCGGCGAACGCCCTCGAGCACCCGGCGGGCGAAGCCGTGCCGGCTCTCGAACAGCCCACCGCCCACCACCACCTCCACCGGGGCGCCGCCGACGTCGAGCCGTGCCAGGGTGGCCCGGACCATCAGGACCACCTCGTCCACCAGCAGGGCGACGGCTCCCTCGGCCGGCGGGTCACCGGCCGCCGCCGTCTCGAGCACCACCTCGGCCAGCTCGCTGAGCCGGCCGAAGGGGAGGTCGCCGCGGTAGACGGCCTCGAGCACGGACGCCGCGCTCGAGAGGCCGAAGTGGGCGGGCACGCTCCCCGACAGGACGGTGGCCGCCCCTCGACCGTCGTCCTGGCGAAGGGCGAGCCCGAGGCCCCGCGTGCCCAGCCACAGCCCTCCGGGGGCGAAGTCGCCCGAAAGCTCGCCGAGCGCCGGAAATCGCACGCTGGAGCCGTCCGGCCCGAGGCCCACGCAGTTGAGCCCGGTGCCGCACACCACCCCGATGCCCCACCCGGAGGTGACGCCGGCCCTCAGCACGGCGAAGGTGTCGTTGCGGACGTCGACGGTCTCGGTCCATCCCCGGTCGCGCACGGCCGGCACCACCCGCTCCTCGTCCGCCGACAGATCGATCCCGGCCAGGCAGAAGACGCCGGTGGGACAGACCGGGAGGTCCGGCGGGAGCCCGGCGGCACGACAGGCCCGGGCGATGGTGTCGCCCAGGTGGTCGAGGGCCGTGGGCAGGCCGACGAGCTGATGGTTGGTCGCCGGCCCCCGGGCCCGGCCGAGGACGGCACCCCCGGACCCCACCAGGACGACGTCGGTCTTCGTCGCTCCGCCGTCGACCGCCAGCACCACCGGCGGGACTCCTGCCGCACCGGCGTCTCCCCCGGCGGTCGCCACGGTCGCCCATGTTAGGTTCCACCGCCGTGGGGGCGAAGATCGCCGTCGTCGGAGGTGGCAGCACCTACACGCCCGAGCTGGTGGAGGGGCTCTGCGACCACGAGGACCGGTTGCCGGTGGACGAGCTCGTGCTCCTCGACCCCGACCCCGAACGCCTGGCGGCGGTCGGGGGAATGGCCGGTCGCATGCTGGCGGCCAAGGGGTGGCGAGGCACGCTGCGCACCACCGATCGTCGCCCCGAGGCGCTCGAGGGTGCGGACTTCGTCGTCGTGCAGCTGCGGGTGGGAGGGCAGACGGCGCGCCTCTCCGACGAGACCCTCCCCGTGCCTTTCGGCTGCATCGGTCAGGAGACGACCGGGGCCGGCGGGCTGGCCAAGGCCCTCCGCACGGTTCCCCTGGTCCTCGAGCTGGCAGAGGAGACGGCCGCCCGGGCGGCGCCCGGGGCCTGGCTGGTGGACTTCACCAACCCGGTGGGGATCGTCACGCAGGCGCTGGCGGACGAGGGCCACCGGGCGATCGGACTCTGCAACGTCGCCCGCTGGGTCCAGCGGCGCCTGGGGCGATATCTCGAGGTGGACCCCGACCGGGTCGTCCTCGAGCACGTGGGTCTCAACCACCTCACCTGGGCCCGGTCGGCGAAGGTGGACGGGGTGGATCGCCTGCCCGACCTGCTCGGGCGGTTCACCCCCGAGCTCGAGCTCGAGAGCGGGGCACCGGCAGACCTGCTCCACCTGCTCGGCGCGTTGCCGTCCTCCTACCTCTACTACTACTACCGACACGACGCCGAGCTGGCTCTGCAGCGCAGCGAGGGCTACCGCCCACGGGCCCAGGTGGTGGCCGAGCTCGAGGCCGAGCTGCTGTCCGAGTACCGGGACCCCGACGTCACCACCAAGCCGGCGGCGCTGGCCCGGCGCGGCGGCGCCTACTACTCGGAGTCGGCGGTGCGGCTGATGGCGTCGCTGCGCGCCGGCACCGGTGACGTGCAGGTGGTCGACGTCCGCAACGACGGGGCCCTTCCCGGCCTCCCCGACGACGCGGTGGTCGAGGTGCCGGCGGTGGTCGACCACGAGGGCGCCCACCCGGTGGCCCAGCGAGCGCTCCCCCCCGAGATGCTCGGGCTGGTGCAGCAGGCCAAGGCGTACGAGCGCCTGGCCGTCCTGGCGGCGACGTCGGGGAGCCGCCAGGCGGTGGTGCGGGCGTTGCTGGCCAACCCGCTGGTCGGGCGCTACCCGCTGGCCGAGGAACTGACCGGCGCCCTGCTCGACGCCAACCGCCGGTTCCTGCCCCGTTTCTTCCCGCCTGAGGGCTAACGGGCGGGCCGGCCAGGGTGCCGGGCGGCCGCCCCGGCCCGGGCTCCGTAGGCACCGCCGAAGAGGGCGGCGTGGACCAACAGGGGATGCAGCTGGTGGAGGCCCACGCGATCCCTCCAGCCGTCGGCCAGCGGGAAGTGCTCGTCGTAGGAGGCCACCAGCCGGTCGAGGTGGGGGGCACCGAAGAGCGCCAGCATGGCGAGGTCGGTCTCGCGGTGCCCCCCGTGGGCGGCTGGATCGACCAGCCAACCGGCACCGCACCGGTCCCAGACCACGTTGCCCGACCACAGGTCGCCGTGGATACGACGGGGCGGTTCGCCATCCGAGCCCCCCGCGACCTCCTTGATGCGTCCGAGCAGGGCCTCGACGGCCCGACGATCGGGCTCCTCGAGGGCCCGGCGGTCGGTGGCCAGCCGCACGTAGGGCATCACCCGCCGCTCGGCGTAGAAGGAGGCCCAGCCGGACCCGGCCGCCGGCCCGTTGTCCATCGGGAGGGGGCCGATGAAGCCCGGCCACGGGGCTCCGAAGCCGGGGGCCCCGAAGGCGTGGAGGTCGGCCAGCGCACACCCGAGAGCCTCGGCACCGGCCGCCGTCGGCGTGCCGTGGACGATCCGGCGCAGCGTGATGGAGGTCGGGGTGACCGACAGCACCTCGGGGACCGCCACGGCACCGGCCTCGCCCAGCCATCGCAGACCGGCCGCCTCGGCGGCATAGAAGCCCTCGGGTGCCCCCGGCCGGCGCTTGACGAAGGTGGTCGGAGGGACCGGGGGAGGGAGGCCGGTTTTCACCGTCGACCGAGGTGCCCGGCGAGTGCGGTCGCCAGCCCACGGCATGCCGGCTCGACCACCGCCAGGCAACCGGCGAAGGTGTCCACGTCCCCGTAGTACGGGTCCTCGACGTCGCTCGGGCCCCCACCGGACGGGTCGAAGGCGCGGAGCAGCACCACCCGCTCGCCCGGCACCCGGCCGCGCCCCATGCTGCGCAGGGTCTGCATGTGGCGGCGGTCGAGCGCCACCAGCAGGTCGGAGTCGGCCAACAGCTCGAGCGAGAGGTGGCGGGCCACGTGGCCGTGGTCGGCGTAGCCGGCACGCTCGAGCGCCCGCCGGGCCCGCTCGTCCATCGGCTCGCCCTCGTGCCACGGACCGGTCCCGATGCTCGACACGGCCAGGTGCTCGGCCAGGGGGCGTCCGTCGGTCGCCGGCGTGGTGGCCGCCAGGTGGCGGAGCACCACTTCGGCCATCGGGGAGCGGCAGATGTTGCCGGTGCAGACGAAGCAGACGCGGTAGGGCCCCGCCGGGTCGGCGGGTCCGGGCAGTCCCGGGGGGCTCACGGCGCCGGGGCGCCACCCCGACCGCCGGCGCCGTACTCCTCCTGGAGCGCCCGCTTCAGGATCTTGCCGGTGCCCGCCCGCGGCCAGTCGTGGCGCAGCTCGAGCCGCTCGGGGATCTTCTGGGTCATCAGCCCCGCCTCCCGGCAGAAGGCGGCGAGGTCGGCCAGGGTGAGGGTGGCGGCGCCGTCACGCAGTTCGACCACCGCGCAGACGCGCTCACCGCGTTCGGGGTCGGGGAGCCCGATCACCGCCACCTCGGCCACCGACGGGTGGGTGTAGAGGACGTCCTCCACCTCCTTGGCGCTCACGTTCTCGCCCTTTCGGACGATCACGTCCTTGAGCCGGCCGGTGATCACCAGGTGACCGTCGGGACGCAGCCGGCCGAGATCGCCGGTTCGGAAGAACCCGGCCTGGTCGAACGCCTCCGTGTCGAGCGAGCGGTCGGTGTAACCCCGGAAGACCATCGGGCCCCGCACCCGGATCTCGCCCTCCTCACCGGGGGCCGCCGTCCGACCGTCGAGGGTGACGATCCGCACCTCGGCACCCTCGACGGGCGCCCCGTCGGTGTTGGCCAACTGCTCGTCGGTGTCGTGGGGGGAGCCGTTGGCGATCATCGGCACCTCGGTCATGCCGTACCCGTGGACCACCCCCCGGCCGCCGATCTCGTCACGCACCTCGGCGTGGAGGGACGGGGGCTTGGGCGCACCGCCCCCCGACATCAGCCGCAACGTCGGGAGTATGGGCGTCGAAGGGTCCTTGCGCTGCTCGGCCAGGTAGGCGACGTAGAAGGCGGTGCTCCCCCCGACCATGGTGACGCCGTGGCGCCGGAACAGCGGCAGCACCTCGGGGACGGAGAAGCTCTCCACGAGGACGGCCGGGAAGCCCAGGGTGAGCATGGTCACCAGGTAGTCCGGGCCGGCGATGTGGGCGAAGGGGAAGGCGATCGAGCCGACGTCGTCCGCCGACATGTCGAGGGCCCTGGCCAGCCCCCAGCCGCCGGCGATGAGGGTCTGGTCGGTGTGGCGGACGCCCTTGGGATCGGCGGTGCTGCCGGACGTGTAGTAGATCCAGCGGATGGGCGCGTCCTCCGGAGGGGTGGCCGTCGGCGGGTCGGGGAGCGAGGCAGGGTCGCCCTCGGGGAGGCCCTCGTCCGCCACCAGCAGCGCCGGCTGCCGGTCCGTCCCCTCGAGGGAGCGGGCGGCCAGCGCCCGGTAGTCCGTACCCCGCCACTCGCCGGGGACGGCGAACAGCTCCGAGCCGGTCTGCCGGAGGGCGAATCGCACCTCCCGTTCGCGGTAGAGGTGGATGATCGGGTTCTGCACGGCCCCCAGGCGGCTGAGGGCGACCGACAGGACGACGGTGTCGATGCTGGTCGGGAGCTGCCACGAGACGGTGCTCCCCGGACCGATCCCCATCCCGGCGAGCCCGGCTGCCACCCGCGCCGCCCGGTCGGCCAGCCCGCCGAAGGTGAGCACCCGGTCCTCGGCGTCCATCAGCATCGGGCGGTCACCGGATCGCTCGGCCCGCCGGACCACGAGGTCCCACATCGTTCGGCAGCCGGTGATGGTGCCTGGCTCGGTCATCGCCCCTTCCCCCCGTCCGCCGGGCCGTCGTGTCCCGGCCACTCTCTACCAGGTGGCAGAGTGGAGGTGAACATGGACGAGCCGAAGGAGCCGCTCGAGACCGGTGAGCTCCCGGGGGAGGCCGACGAGCCCCGCCCGGTCCGCAAGCGCGGCCGCGACGCCCGGTTGGTCCTGACCGGCATCTGCGCCGTGTTGCTGGTCTGGTTCGCCCTCGCCAACCTGCACGAGGTGTCGATCCGGTTCTGGGTGGTGACGGCGCGCTCCTCGCTCATCGTGGTGATAGCCATCTCGGTGCTGCTCGGGGCGACCGGGGCCGCCCTCCTCGGCCGGGCCACCCGCCGTCGGCGACGTTCCGACGACTAGGCCCGGGCGCTCCGCCGACGAGCGTGGTCAGGCGCCGGACCCGGGCGGGCGCCGACCGGACCAGGGGAACGCCTGCTCGAGCTGGCTCGCCAGGCGGAGCAGCACCGCTTCCTGCCATGGGCCGCCGACGAGCTGCACCCCGACGGGGACCCCCGCCGGGTCCTCGTGCAGGGGGAGGCTGACGGCGGGCTGGCCGCTCACGTTGAACGGGGCGGTGAACACGGCCATCGAGAAGACGTCGGCCGGCATGGCCTCGGGGTTGGCCTGCAGTTGCTCGAACACCGCGCCGGCGGGCGGCGGCAGGATGGCCATGGTCGGGGTGAGCAGGACGTCGAACTTCTCGCCCCACCAGGCGATGCTCCGCCGGCTGATCCGCTGGAGCTCCGCCATCGACCGGACATAGGTGATGCTGTCCACGGCTCGGGCGGCGGCGTAGCCGGCGGCATTGTGCGGCTCCACCTTGGAGAAGTCGACGTCGTCGAAGTCGGCGTAGCCGGCGTTGACCACGTTGAGGAAGGCGCCCATGGCCTCCATGGGGAAGAGGTCGAGGGTCACCTCCTCCACGCGGTGGCCGAGGGACTCGAGCGCCTCGCCGGCCTTACCGACCGCCTCCCGGGGCGCCGCGTCCACCGTCAATCCGAGGGGGGCGGTCACCAACATCCCCACCCGCAGGCGGCCCGGGTCGGCCCCGACCTCCTGGGCGAACGGCCGGTCGGGCACCGGGGCGTTGTACCAGGCGAGCGGGTCGGGACCGCAGATCTGGTCGAGCACCGCCGCCGCGTCGGCGACGGTGCGGGTGAGGGCCCCCTCCACCGAGGCGCCCATCCAGCCCGGCACCGCCGAGGGCACCCTCGACCGGCTCGGCTTCAGTCCCACCAGCCCGCAGCACGAAGCCGGGATCCGGATGGACCCGCCCCCGTCGTTGCCGTGTGCGAGCGGGAACATGCCCGACGCGACCGCGGCGGCGGCCCCGCCGCTCGAGCCGCCGGGGGAGCGTCCCGTGTCCCACGGGTTGCGCGTGACCCCGTAGCGGGCGTTCTCGGTGACCGTCACCGGTCCCAGCTCCGGCGTGTTCGTCCGCCCGGCCAGCACGAAGCCGGACCGGCGGAACGCGCCGACCACCAGCTCGTCCTCCGCCTTCCGGTCGCCCGCCGCGGCCTGAGAGCCGTAGGTCACGGGCCAACCCGCCACCGCCGTGAGGTCCTTGATGGGCAGGGGCACCCCGGCGAAGGGAGCGAGGTCCTCTCCCCGGGCCAACCGGTCTGCCACCTGGCGGGCCTGCGCGCGGGCACCGTCGTCGTCCCGCCAGATCACTGCGTTCAGGGTGGGGTTCAGCCGGTCGACCGCCGCCAGACACGCGTCGAGCAGCTCCACCGGGCCCAGTTCCTGGCGCCGGATGGCGGCGGCGAGCTCGGTGGCCGGGGTGAAGGTGTCCATGGAGCGGCACCCTAATGGCCGGTCGGGCGCGCCACCGAGCGTGCCGGGTCGCCGTAGACTGAGCCTGCGGCCGTCCTGCGGTCGACAGCGCAGGGGGAGCCTTCCCGACATGGCCGGAGTCGCCGGGCTGCGACCCCGAGAGGACCTTCGCCCCGTTGTCCACGGCAGCAGGGTGCGCGAACATGGCGACGGGGTCTGACAGGAGGTGCCCTTGCCGTGGGACCACGGGAGGTAGGACGTCGAGAGGGGGGGATGGGTGCCGCTCTCTGAGCACGAGCAACGCATCCTCGCCGAGCTCGAGGAATCCCTGGTCCGTCACGACCCGGATTTCGCCGAGCGCGTCCGTTCCGAGACCGTGTACCGGCACGCGGGCCGTTACTGCAAGTGGGCGGCCGTCGGCTTCGTCGCCGGGGTGGCGATCCTCGTCGCCTTCTACTCCCGGTCCGTGGTGGCCGGCCTCTTCGGGGTGGCCATCATGTTCGGCTCGGTGGTCGTGTTCGAACGCAACCTCCGGCGGATGGGGAAGGCGGGTTGGCACGACCTCACCCGGTCCCTGAACGACGACGACACCCCGGGCGGGGCCGGGAGCATCGAGCACGCGGTGCAGGGCGCCCGGGCATGGTTCCGCACGCACCTGTTGCGCCGCGACCGCTGACCCTTCGGACCCCGGGGGCGTGGAAGGGCTCTGCCTGGCCGTCGACATCGGCGGCACCAAGCTGGCGGCGGGGCTGGTCGACCGTCGTGGCGTGCTCGGCCCGCACCACCAGGTGCCCACCCCCCGGACCACCGATGCGGAGGAGCTCTTCGAGGCGCTCGCCCGGCTCGTGACCGACGTCCGGTCGTCGTCCCCGGCGCCCCCGGAGGCCTGCGGGGTGGGGTGCGGTGGCCCGATGACCGCCGGGGGCGAGGCCGTCTCCCCGCTGAACATCGTCGCCTGGCGCGCCTTCCCGTTGCGCCGCCGCCTGTCGGAGCTGACCGGGCTGCCGACGTGGGTCGACAACGACGCCAAGGCGTTGGCTCTGGCCGAGGGTTGGACCGGCGCCGCACAGGGGGTGCGCGACTACGTGGCCATGGTGGTCTCCACCGGCGTGGGCGGGGGGATCGTCCTCGACGGGCGGCTCCTGCAGGGACGGACGGGCAACGCCGGCCACATCGGCCACGTGGTCGTCGAGCCGGACGGGCGGCGCTGCGCCTGCGGCGGCCAGGGCTGCCTCGAAGCGGAGGCGTCCGGTACGGCCATCCGCGAGATCAGCGGGGGCGATCCGGTCGACGCCCCTCCCGATCTGGTGGCCCGGACCGGCACCCTGGTCGGACGGGCCGTGGCCTCGGTCGCCAACCTGCTCGACCTGCGTCTGGCGGTGGTGGCGGGGTCGGTGGCGCTCGGTTTCGGCCGGCCGTTCTTCGAAGCCGCACGGGCCGAGGTGGCCCGACGGTCGAGGCTCGAGTTCTCGGCCGGGACCGAGGTGCGGCCGGCCGGACTCGGGCCCGACGGCCCGCTGATCGGGGCGGCCGCGGTCGGCTGGCAGGCGTTGTCGGGTGGGGCCGCGGGGGCCGGATGACCGACGTGGCCCCGCACTGGGGCAGGGTGGCGCTGGCCGTGGTGCGGTCGGTGGCGCCGCGGCCCTGGCTCTGGCCGACGGCTCTCGGCGCGCTGTTCCACCTGGCCCGCACCGGTTGGTGGCGGAGGTGGCCGCCCACGCCGGTTCCCGGTCCCGGCTACTGGCGGTTCCGGACGCTCACCGCCTACGGGGGGGACGGGGAGCAGGTTCCCCCGGGCGAGGACGTGGTCGCCTATCTCCGGTGGTGTCGGAGGACCCGCCGGCTCCGCGGATAGGGTCTCGGTGATGGAGCGGGTCCTCCTGCTCAACGCGACCTACGAGCCGCTGACGCTGGTCTCCGATCGCCGTGCCGTGGTCCTCGTGCTCGCGGGACGGGCCGAGGCGGTCGTCTTCCGACCGGAGGCCAGGATCTTCCACTCGGCGAAGCTGTCGGTGGAGGTGCCGGCGATCGTGCGCCTCTCCCAGATGGTCCGGATTCCCCGCTGGGCCCGGACGCCGCCGCTGACCCGCCGGGCGGTGCTCCGCCGGGACGGCGGCCGGTGCGCCTACTGCTCGGACCTGGCGGACACGGTCGACCACGTGATCCCGAAGAGCCGCGGGGGCGGCCACGAGTGGACCAACGTGGTGGCCTCCTGCAAGCGGGACAACCTGCTGAAGGGCGACCAGCTGCTCTCCGAGCTGGGCTGGTCGCTGCCCTTCAAGCCCCGGGCCCCGGACGGGCACCTCTGGCGCCTTCGCCACCTGGCGGAGGTGGACCCGCTGTGGGAGCCCTACCTGGCGACGGCCTCCTGACCCCGGGCACCTTCGCCAGCTCCGACCCGGACCGCTGGTTCGACGTCGAGCGGTTCCGTCCCTCGACCCGGCGCCGGATGGTGTTCCGGCGGGCGGACCGTCCTGCGGTCGTCCTGGGCAGCACCCAGGCGGCGGGGCTGGTGGACGCCGAGGCCGCTTCCGCCGCCGGGGTGGCGGTCCTCCGTCGGCGCAGCGGTGGTGGAGCTGTCCACCTTCGACCGGGCGACCCGATCTGGGTCGACGTCTGGATCCCTCGGGGCGACCCGCTCTGGAGTGACGACGTGATCGCCGGCGCCCACTGGGTGGGCCGCTGGTGGGCGTCGGCTCTCGGATCGCTCGGCGCCGAGCCCCTGACGGTCCACCAGGGACGCTCGGTCTGCTCGGAATGGTCGAGCGCCGTCTGCTTCGCCGGGCTGGGCCCGGGAGAGGTCAGCGCCGGGGAACGGAAGGTGGTGGGCGTGGCCCAGTGGCGCGCCCGGCAGGGGGCGCTCTTCCACAGCGCCGCCTACCTCCGCTGGGATCCCGCACCCCTGGTGGCGCTCCTGGCCGTGACGGACGACGCCCGCCGACAGATGGCGGACGCGCTGCCCGAGGTGGCCGTCGGCCTCGAGGAGCTGCTGGGCCGTCCGGCCCACCGCGCCCTCTTCGAGTCGGTGGTGGACCGGCTGGGCAGGCACGCCCCCGGAGGGGGATGGGAGATGTCGGAGGACCCGGCCTGACGCGGCCGGCGCCGGGCAGTGCAGGCCGGCGCCGGGCCCGGCGGACCCTCAGCGCAGGGAGCCCGCCGGTGCCAAGTGGCCGACGAACCACTCGCGAGCGGCGTCGGCCGCCCGCTCGAGGGTTCCCGGCTCCTCGAAGAGGTGGGTGGCGCCTTCCACCACCGTCAGCCGGGCCTCGCAGCGCAGGCGTGCCAGGGCGCGGCGGTTGAGCTCGAGAACCACGTCGTCGAGCGAGCCCACGACCAGCAGGGTGGGGGCCCGGACCAGCGAGAGGCGCTCGCCCGCCAGGTCCGGCCGCCCACCACGGGAGACCACGGCCGCCACCTCGGCGTGGGGCTCGGAAGCGGCCCACAGGGCGGCGGCGGCGCCCGTGCTGGCCCCGAAGTAGCCGAGGGGCTGGTCAGAGAGGTCCTGGCGGCTCCGCAGCCACCGCGTTGCCTCGGTCAGCCGGCCGGCCAGCAGCTGGACATCGAACACCAGGGCCCGCGAGGCCGCCTCCGAGTCGGTGAGGAGATCGAAGAGGAGCGTGCCGAGCCGGGCGTGGTTGAGCAGCCGGGCGACCGCCTGGTTGCGCGGGCTGAAGCGGCTGCTGCCGCTGCCGTGGGCGAACAGCACCACGCCGCCGGCGCCTGCCGGCACCGTGAGCCGGCCGGTCACCGGGACGCCGGGAATGGGTGACACCTCGGCGTCGGTCGATCCGTCGGCGGCGAGGGCCGTCGGGGCCAGGCATTCGAGGACCTGCTCGTCGGACACCTGGGTGAAGTCGTCGTAGAACTGCCCGATGGCGTAGAAGGTCGCCGGCTCGTCGAGGCAGATCAGCTCGTCGGCGACACCGGCGAACCGCGAGGTCCAGCCGGCCGGCGCCACCGGGACCGCCAGGACCACCCGTGCGGCGCCCAGCGCCCTGGCGACCTGGCAGGCGGCGCGGGCGGTCGACCCGGTGGCGATGCCGTCGTCGACCACCACCGCGGTCCGGCCGGCGAGGGCGGTCGGTGGCCGGCCCCCCCGGAACCTTCGAGCCATCCGGTCGAGCTCGGCCCGCTGGCGAGCCTCCACCTCCGCGACCTGGTCGGGGGACACGCCGGCCACCCGAACCACCTCGGGGTCGAGGATCCGGACACCGCCTTCACCGACCGCCCCCATCCCGAGCTCGGGCTGGAACGGCACACCCAGCTTGCGGACGAGGATGAGATCGAGCGGCGCCCCCAGCGCCCGTGCCACCTCGGCGGCGACCGGCACCCCTCCGCGGGGCAGTCCGAGCACCACCACCGGTTGTCCGCGCAGGTGCTCGAGCCTGGCGGCGAGGCGGCGACCGGCTTCCACACGGTCGGTGAAGGTCACGCGACCTCCTATCGGCTCTCGGCCCTCTCGGCGTCACCGGCCGGACCCGGCTCGGCGTCACCGGCCGACTCGATCCCATCGTCGGGGACCAGTCCGGTCGCGACCAGGGGAGAAGGTCCCCCCTTCGTTCGTGCGACCGGGCTGCCTCGACCGGTCCCGGCGGGTCCCCGGGGGGTCCCGGGGGGCTCAGGTGGAGGCGTGATGTTGACTGGTGGTGGGATGGGGCTTAAAGTGGAGGAAAGTGGTTCATAAGGGTGGAACAGGGCGCGAGCGGTCGGGGGGCGTCGAGGGCGTGGGAGCAGCGAGAAGTGGCCGGATTCGTCGGAAGGTTCGAGCACTCGCTCGATGCCAAGGGGAGGGTGATACTCCCGGCGAAGTTCCGCCCGCAGTTCGAGCGCGGCGGCTACCTCTCGGAGAACCGCGAGGGCTGCCTGGCGCTCTGGACACCAGGGGAGTTCGAACGGCAGATGAGGGCGATGCAGGAACGAGCGGCCGGTGGCAGCAGGCAGGACCGCAACCGTGCCCGGGTGTGGGCGGCCAGCTCCTCCGAGGTGGAGATCGACCGGCAGGGCCGGATGGCGATCCCCGCCCACCTGCGTGCTTTCGCGCTGCTCGAGACCGACGTGCTGGTCCACGGTGCGCTCGACCGGGTCGAGCTGTGGAACCCGGCGACCTGGCAGGAGCGGATAAGTCCGACGGAGTCGTGGTTCCTCGACGACGAGGGCGAGTGAGAGGAGCAGGAGAGAACCGGACGTACGAACATCCCCGAGCGCACCGTTCCCCGGTGCGTCCATCGCGGGCCATGCGCAGCCCCTCGACCGGCACGGGGGAAGACTCCTCCTCCGCCCTCTTCCCCAAAGGTCGGACGGGACTTCGTCCCGACCGCTCCTCACCGGTCGAGGGGCTGCGGATGGCCCAGAACAACGAGTACTTCCGACATCGGCCGGTCATGGCCGCCGAGGTGGTCGACCTCTTCGCCAGCGTGCCGGCCGGCGTGGTGGTGGACGGCACGCTGGGCGGGGGCGGTCACGCCGCCCGCCTGCTCGAGGCCCGGCCCGAGCTGCGCCTGCTCGGGCTCGACCGTGATCCCGACGCCCTGGCGGCGGCGGCCGAGCGCCTCTCGGGCTACGGCGACCGGGTGGTGCTTCGCCGAGCGAGGTTCGCCGACCTCGAGCGGGTCGTGGGCGAGGAGCTCCCCGGAGGCGAGGAGCTCTCCGGGGTGCTGCTCGATCTCGGGGTGAGCTCACCGCAGCTGGACCGGCCCGAGCGCGGCTTCTCCTATCGCCACGGGGGACCGCTCGACATGCGGATGGACCCGTCGGACCGCCGGACGGCGGCCGACCTGGTCAACACGGCGGACGTCGAGGAGCTGGCGGCCCTGTTCGCCGCGAGCGGGGAGGCCCGTCTGGCCCGCCGCCTCGCCCGGGCAGTCGTGGCCGCTCGGCCGGTCACCTCGACCACCCAGCTCGCCGAGGTGGTCGCCCGGGCGGTTCCCGCTCCGGGGCGCCGCCGCGGGCACCCGGCACGTCGGGTCTTCCAGGCCCTGCGGATCGCCGTCAACGAAGAGCTCGAGCAGCTCGCCGCCGTGCTCGATCCGGCGTGCCGGCTCTTGGCCGTGGGAGGGCGCTGCGTGGTCATCGCCTACCACTCGGGTGAGGACCGCCTGGTCAAGGCGGCCTTCGCCGGTGTCGCGTCGGGCGGTTGCACCTGCCCGCCGGGGTTGCCCTGCGTCTGCGGCGCGAGCCCCGAGCACCGCCTGGTCTTCCGAGGTTCGCGCAAGCCCGGCCCCGCAGAGCTGTCCGACAACCCGCGCGCCGAGAGCGCCCGCCTGCGGGCCGTGGAACGGGTGCGGGAGCGGCGGCGGTGAGCCCCCAGGCCGGTGCCTCGGCACGGCGCCAGGCAGTCCCCGGATCCCCCCAGCATCGAGCGGAGCGGACCGAGCCGCGGCGCCACCCCCTGCGGCTGGTGGAACGGGCGCCCCGTCGGCGTCGCAGGGTCGCCAGGAAGTTGGCGGGGGCCACGGTCGTCGTGAGCCTGGTGGGGGTGGTGGTCGGCCATGCGGTGCTGGCCGAGGAGCAGGTGAGGCTGTCGATCGCCGAGAGCCAGCTCACCGCCGAGCAGTCGGTGCACCGCCAGGACGTGCTGGCCCTCGCCCAGCGCGAGACGCCCGGGCGGGTCGTGTCGCAGGCGGCGGCGCTCCACATGGTCACCCCCGGGGGGATCATCCAGCTGCCCTACGTCCCGCTGGACTCCCCGCTGGCCACGCCGACGGTGGCGCCGGCGCCGGCCGGATCGACGGTGTCGGCCAGCGCGACGACCCAGGTCGCCAACGCGACCTCCAAGGCCACGCCGGCTCCCAGGTCGGTCCCTGCCCCCGCCGCCCCGAGGACCGGCACCTCCACCCGGTCGACGACAGCCCGGTCGACGACGGCCCGGTCGTCGCCGCATCGGTGAGCCCGCCCGACACCCTCCAGCGGACGCGACGGCGGGGGGCGACCGAGGGCGACGAAGGGGAACCCCCCGCTCCCGCTACCCGCCCGCGCCCCGCCGCCCC
>DAHUYA010000069.1 GCA_027315445.1 Acidimicrobiaceae bacterium
GCTCCGATGCGACAGCTGGGTCGTCAATCTCGGGAAGGGACCCGACGGCGTCGAGCTCGAGGGGAGGACCCGGGCGATCCCTCCCCGCCTCCGCCGCGCCCTTCGCCTACGCGACGGGGGCTGCCGCTTCCCCGGCTGCACCCTCCGTCGCTGGGTCGACGCCCACCACGTGGTCCGGGTATCCGACAACGGGCCCACCAGGCTCGACAACCTCGTCACCCTGTGCCGCCACCACCATCACCTCGTCCACGAGGGCGGCTACCGCCTGGCGCTGTCGACCAGCGGCCGCGTCCGGGTCTGGCGCCCCGACGGCAACGAGGTCCCCCCGTGCCCAAGCCCGGTCGCCGCCCAGGGGCCGTCGCTCGAGGTCCAGTACACGGACATCGGGGCGACAACGATGCCCTACGGCGGCGAGCGAATGCAGCTCGACTGCGTGATCGACGCCCTGGTCCGCCACGGACCGGTGGCCGGCGCTGCCCGCTAGTCCCCAGCATCCTCGCGCCCGAGCCGCCGGGCGACTGCCGAGAGGATGCCGTTCACGAAGCCGCCGGACTCGTCGGTCGAATACGTCTTCGCCAGCTCGACCGCCTCGTCGAGGACGACCGCCACCGGCG
Organism: Acidimicrobiaceae bacterium; assembly: GCA_027315445.1. GTDB lineage: Bacteria > Actinomycetota > Acidimicrobiia > Acidimicrobiales > RAAP-2 > DAHUYA01. Next base: position 615 of record DAHUYA010000069.1, read on the forward strand.
GGCCGTGCGGCTCGAGGAGCTCGGCCACCGCCAGTCGCATCACGAGCCGGTCGACCACGGCCATCCGGTCGAGCGGCCAGCCGATCGAGGCCTCGGACACCAGGCCGTCCGCTTCGTCGCGGTGCCGCTCGGCCGCATCCACCAGCGCGACCGCAAAAGGATCGGGCGGCACCGGCAAGGCCGCCAGGACCGACGACGGTGGCACCCCCTTCATCTCGGCCTCGTAGAGCAGCGACAGCGCCCGTTCACGCGACTGATGCCGCGAGGCGCCGTCCCGGGAGGCCACTCAGGCCCGCGTGAGGTACACGCCGGTGCGGGTGTCGACCTTGATGCTGTCGCCCGGATTGACGAACAGCGGGACCTGCACCACCAGCCCGGTCTCGAGCGTCGCCGGCTTGCGGGCCCCCGACACCCGGTCGCCCTGCACACCCGGCTCGGTCTCGGCCACCGCGAGCTCGACCGCCGCCGGGAGGTCGACTCCGACGATCTCCCCGATGTAGAGCTGCAGCACCACCTGGTCGGACTCCTTCAGGTAGTTGGCCGCGTCACCGAGCGCCTCCGGCGCCACCTGCAGCTGCTCGTAGGTCGACGTGTCCATGAACACGTACTCGCTGCCGTCGCGGTAGAGGAACTGCATCTCGCGCTTGTCGATGATCGCCTGCTCGAGCTTCTCGTCGGCCCGGTAGGTGCGCTCCACAACGGCGCCTGTGCGGACGTTCTTGAGCTTGGTCCGGACGAAAGCCCCACCCTTGCCCGGCTTGACGTGCTGGAACTCGACCACGCTGAAGAGTCCCTCGGGGAGGTCGAGGGTCATGCCGTTCTTGAGGTCATTGGTGGAGACGGCCATCAGGCAGCAGCGTCCTTTGTCGAGATGGTCTTGGAGAAGGTGGTGAGCGCCCGGCTGCCGTCGTCGGTGACGACCAGCGTGTCCTCGATGCGGACCCCGCCGACACCCGGGAGGTAGACCCCGGGCTCCACGGTCACCACCACGCCGGGGGCGAGGATAGCAGTGCCCAACGGGCTCACCGTCGGGGCCTCGTGGATGTCGAGTCCCACCCCGTGGCCGGTGCCGTGCTCGAACCGCTCGGCCCACCCGGCCTCGGCGATCACCTGCCGGCAGGCGTCGTCGACGTCCTTGGCGCCCACCCCGGCGTGCACCGCCGCCACCCCCCGGGCCTGCGACACCCGCACCACCTCGAAGACACGCGCCAACTCGCCCTCGGGCTCGCCGCCGACGCAGAAGGTTCGCGTCATGTCGGAGCGGTACCCCTCGAAGGTGGCACCGAAGTCGACCACCACCGGATCGCCCACCTCGATCCAGCGGTCCGAAGGACGGTGGTGGGGCTTGGCCGAGTTCGGCCCGGCAGCCACGATCGTCTCGAAGGCGGTGCTCTCCGCACCCCCACGCCGCATCGCGGTGTCGAGCGCCAGGGCGAACTCCTCCGCGGTCACCCGGCGGGTGGCCGCGGCGTCGAGCATCGGGAGGACCTCCGCCAGGGCGGCGTCGGCGATCGCCGCGGCCCGGGCCATCCTGGCGATCTCACCCTCGTCCTTCACCTCCCGGAGCGCCTCGACGACGCCGGAGGTGGGCACCAGCTCGAGACCCTCCCCGAGGTCGTCCGCCCAGCGCCGACTGGCGTTCCACGTGATGTTGTCCGCCTCGAGGCCGACCCGCCGCACACCGGCGAGCCGGGCGGTCAGGGCGTCCCGCTGCGCCTGGACCCCGCCGATCTCGATCTCCACGGAGGCACCGGCCGCGGAGACCTGCTCGGCGGATTGGGTCCGGTAACGGCCGTCGCTGGTCAGCAACGCCGCGTCGGCGGTCACCACCAGCATGCCCGCGGACCCGGTGAAACCGGTCAGGTAGCGCACGTTGGCCAGGGTGGTCACCAGCAACGCGTCGACGCCGGCGTCGCCGAGCCTCGCCCGGAGGCCGTCGAGGCGCCGGGCCACCCCCAGCGCGGGGAGCTCGGTCATGACGGTCATCGTTCCTCCTCGGGTCGCGACGTTCCTCGCCCTCCCGCCGGGCCACCGACGTCGAGCAGTCGGGCGACCGCCTCGATCGCGAGCTCGTACCCGAGCCCGCCGAAGCCGGCGATCGAGCCGTTGGCCACCGGTGCCACCACCGACGTGTGCCGGAACGGCTCGCGTGCAGCCGGGTTCGAGAGGTGGAGCTCCACCACCACTCCGTCGAAGGCGGCCAATGCGTCGTGCAACGACCACGAGGTGTGGGTCAGTGCCCCGGCGTTCACCACCAGCGCGGCAGCGTTGCCCCGCGCGTCGTGGACCGCTGCCAGGAGCCGGGCCTCGTCGTCGGATTGGAAGTGGTCCACCTCGAGCCCCAGTCTGCGTCCCGCCTCGGTGGCCGCCCGGACGTGATCGGCCAGCGTCTCGTCACCGTAGATCTCGGGTTGACGCTGCCCCAGGAGACCGAGGTTCGGCCCCGACAGCAGCAGGACCCGGCTCACCTTTCCTCTCCCATCTCCGCCAGGGTAGCGAGAACGTCACCCCGTTCGACTCCATGGACCACCTCCACCCCCCCCTGGCCGTCGAGAACGAAGGTCAGGTCGTGGGCGGCCTTCTTGTCGCGGGCCATGAAGTCGACCAGGCGCTCGGCCTCCTGGGACCCCCGCCGCTCCGACGGCAGCGCGGCCGGCAGCTCGAACGCGGCGAGCACCGCCCGGTGCTCGTCCACCCGACGGTCGTCGATCCTCCCCAGCCGCCGGGCCAGCAGCGCGGCGAAGACCAGCCCGATGGCCACCGCCTCGCCGTGCCGGAGATCACCACCGCGGTCGAAGGCGGCCGCCTCGAGGGCGTGGGCAAGGGTATGGCCGTAGTTGAGGAGGGCCCTGGCGCCGCTCTCGCGCTCGTCTTCGGACACGAACGCGGCCTTCAGCCGGACGCAGGTCGCCACCTGCTCCTCGAGCGGCATGTCCGCCAGCGCGGCCCCCATCGGCTCCTCACCCAAGAACGCGTACTTGGCCATCTCCCCTCGGCCGCACGCCCACTCGCGGACCGGCAGGGTGCGGAGCACCTCGGTGTCGCAGAGCACGGCCCGGGGCTGCCAGAACGAGCCCACCAGGTTCTTGCCCTCGGGAAGGTTGACACCGGTCTTCCCGCCGATGGCCGCGTCGACCTGGCCCAGGAGCGAGGTGGCCACGTTGAGACACGCCACGCCCCGATGGAAGACCGAGGCGGCGAAGCCGGCCAGATCCGTGACCACGCCCCCGCCTACCGCGACCACGGCATCGGAACGGGCCAGTCCGGAGGCCGCGAACCGGCGGCAGAGGCGCTCCACCGTGGCCATCGACTTGGCCGCCTCCCCGTCCTCCACCACGAACACCTCGAAGGGCACACCGGGATCGATCTCTGCCAGCCACCCCGCCACCGACTGCTGGGTCACCAGTGCCGCCCGGCGGGCGCCCGTCCCGGCCACCATCCGCCCGAGCAGCTTCCGCGCGCCGGGGCCGACCACCACGTCGTAGCTGCGGCCGCCGAGCTCGACCGGGACCACGATCACTTCGGACCTCCCGGCCCGCACCCCGGCGTGGCGCCCGGGAGCCGGGCGGCCGCCAGGACCCGGTCCACCACCTCCTCGGGTCGGAGGTCGTCGACGTCGACCACCACGTCGGCCAGCGATCGGTAGAGGGGCCGGCGGACGGCGTCGAGCCGCTCGAGGGCGGTGGCCGGATCACCCTCGAGCAGCGGACGACCGGTGCCGTCACCGACGCGCGCAGCCAACGTGCGCGGCTCGGCCCGCAACCAGACCACGGTGCCCGACGCTCCGATGATCCGGCGGTTCCCCGGGTCGAGGACCGCGCCACCGGCCACCGACACCACAGCCCGGCCGGCGCCGGACACGGCCGATCGGAGTGCCTCTGCCTCGGCGGCCCGGAATGCCGACTCGCCGTGCGCGGCGAACAGTTCGGGCACCGTCCTGCCCGTGGCCCCCTCCACCTCCGCATCGGAGTCGAGGTAGCGCCAGCCCAGCCGATCGGCCAGCATGCGCCCGACGGTGGTCTTGCCCGCCCCCATCATGCCGATCAGCAGCAGCCGGTCGGCGCCGGTCATCCGCTGTCGCCCGGCACCGGGGCCACCGCCGACGACGGGGTCTCCCCCAGAGATGCCAGGAACCCGTCCCGGTTGCGCCGGACCTCGGCCAGCGAGTCGCCGCCGAACTTCCGCAGCGCCTCCCCCGCCAGCACCAGTGCCGTCATGGTCTCGGCCACCACCCCCATGGCGGGGACCGCCGTCACGTCGGTGCGCTCCCGGAAACTGACCGTCGTCTCCTTGGTGACGACGTCGACCGTCTGGAGCACCGGTCGGTTGAGCGTGGCCAGGGGCTTCATGGCCACTCGGGCCACCACCGGCCCGCCGATCGAGATGCCCCCCTCGATCCCGCCGGCCCGGGCCGTCGGCCGCACGTAGCCCTCGGCCGGGTCGAAGTGGATGGCGTCATGGGCCGCCGACCCGCGCCGGCCGGCGGCCGTCCACCCCTCACCGATCTCCACTGCCTTGACCGCTTGGATGCTCATCAACGCCTGGGCCAGCAGGCCGTCGAGCTTGCGGTCCCAGTGGACGTGGCTGCCCAGCC
>DAHUYA010000094.1 GCA_027315445.1 Acidimicrobiaceae bacterium
CACTGGAGCCGCCTGGGGAGGGAGCTCTCCGCGTACGAAACCGGCACCCGGCGGCGCATCGCAGCGGCCGTCCGCGGGGAGGTGCCACTGTCTGCACTGGCGACCGAGGAGCGCCTTGTTGCCAACGTGGAGTTGGATGTCGCCATCCGCGAGCGGGCAGCCACTGCTTCCTTCGGCCGAGCACTCCTGAAGGAGGGCGTCACCGCAGTGGCGCTCGACGACAATGGCGTGCTGATGGAGTTTTACCCAGACGGAGCGTCGCGTCCGCTCGATACCCGTCGGGCGCTTCCGCAGGGGTGAGCCGCCTCGATCTCGTCGCCGGACCGAATGGAGCTGGGAAATCGACGTTCGTCGCGCAAGTCCTTGCGGAACAGCAGCCGGGCTCTCCGTTCGTCAATGCCGACGAGATTGCGCGCCATCGTTGGCCAGACGATCCCGAGAGTCATGCCTATGAGGCAGCCAAGGTCGCAGAGGCGACGCGATCCGCTCTCATCGAGCGCGGCGAACAGTTCATCGCCGAGACGGTCTTCTCGCACCCTTCCAAGCTTGCGCTCATCGATCAAGCTCAAGCAGCTGGTTACTTCATCGCCCTCCACGTCCTGATGCTTCCAGAGGACGCGGCTGTGGCGCGAGTGGCGGTCCGCGTCGAGCGCGGCGGCCACTCGGTGCCGGAGACCAAGATCCGTGAGCGTTACTGGCGGCTGTGGGCGCTGGTCGCCGTGGCAGCAGCAGAGGTCCAGTCTGCAGATTTCTGGGACAACTCGACGCTCGATGGCCCTGAGCTCGTGGCAGAGATGGCGAACGGTCAGTTGCTCGCGCCACCGAAGTGGCCGTCTTGGGCGCCCGATGTCCTCACTGGGCGCTGGGCAGCCTGAGTAGGGGAGTCGGAGGCCCGCATCAGCGGGGAGAGCCTGCTGCCGTTCGATCGCCTCGAGGCGCGGTTCGCCCACTTCGACATCGCCGAACCGATCCGGGAACTCGGCCCCTCTCGGCACCGGCTCTGGGCGCCGGACCTCGTGCGACCCAGCAAGCACAGCTTCATTGCGCCATCGGTCATGGCGGGCGACCCCTGCCTGAACGACACCCGCATTCCGACGGCCACCGTCTACACGCTGCGCACCGAGCGCGATCTGTCGAGTGAAGACGTCGTCGCGCTCTACCCCGAGATGGACGTCGAGGCGGTGGAGGACGCCTATGGCCTCGAAGCCCGGCTCCGGGAAGCCGTCCCCAGCGCCGCATAGGTTCCGGCTCCTCCTCGACCAGGGATTCCCCAAGCCGCCGGGGTTCAGGGTCGAGGAGATCGACCGATCGATCGAGGTCGTCCACTTCGGCGACTCCTACCGTGACCTCGCCCGCGCCAGGACGCCAGACTGGCTCATCTACGCCCACGCAGCCCGGGACGGCTTCGACGCCCTCGTCACCCGCGACAAGGCCCAAGTCGACCAGGCGCTCGAGATGTGGGTGCTGTCCCGGTTGGTGGGCTTCAGCGTCGTCACGTGGCGCCGGCGAATCGACGACCCGATCCAGGAGTGGGGGCAACTGCTCGCCTACCTCCCGGAGGTGAAGAAGCAGCTCGCTCAGCGGCCCGAAGCTCGGGGGCGGGCGGGGTGATCCTGCTCCCCGCCCCGACCCTGGATGCGAACAGCGTGCATCGGCCCCACACCACGTTGCAGGCTGAGGCATCGGCCGCGAGAGCGGCGCCAGGAGAGGTCGTCGAACCTGCGCCGGCAGGCTCGCTCAGCTGGTGCCCTTCTTCGTGCTCGGGTCGCGGGACCAGGGCCACCGCTTCTTGCCGACCTGGTCGCACTGGCACCGTTCGGTGGGCGGCACGTGCCCGAGCACCTGTTCGACGTGGGCACCGCACCCCGCCCACGTCGGGCGTCTGCACGTCCGACAGGTGACGGCTCTACACATTCCTACGCATTGATCTCCTCCATCCGCGACCGGGTCGTCGGGTAGAGGACCGAGGGCACCCCGCAGGCCCGCTTGATGAGCATCGAAGTCGGGCAGGCCCGTCCGAGGACGTACAGCCACTGGTTCATCCCGACGAACGCGGTCAGAACGAGGAACCAGGGCGACACCACGGCGGACAGCACCGCCGAGAGGATGGTCATCGAGCCGGCCAAGGCGAAGAGGATCCGTTCGAGCGGCCAGCGTCGAACGGTCCCGTTGAGGGGTGGCTTCATCGAACTGGGGCTCCTTCCCAGAGTGACCCGAGCTGGGCGACCTGGCGGCGCAAGCTTCCACACACCTGCTCGCACAGCTCGAAGAGGACAGGGTCAGCGATGGCATAGCGAGCGCTCGTGCCGTGCTTGGTGCGCGTGACCATCGCCGAGTCCAGCAGGACACCGAGGTGCTTCGAGACGTTCTGCTGGGAGGTCCCGATTTTGGCCTGGAGGTCGAGCACGGTGGCCGGCCCGTCCCGGAGGGCGTCGAGCAGCTTCAGGCGCGTCGGCTCTCCCAGCACTCGGAAGCGCACCGCGATCAGATCCACCAATGGATCGGGCAGCGGGTGCGGCAGGTGGTTCGTGGCCATCGCAGGCAACTCTACCACTTTACCACTGTGTAGTTGTAACAGCCGCGAGGCCTCCTCTCTCGGGCGGCCGTCTGGCGGCCGCGCTACACCGGCGGCCCCGGGTCGCCGCGCGACGCCGTCGGCTCGAGCCGGGCAATGAGCTCCTCGACGAAGGCGACCGCCTCGGAGTGCCCGGCGGTGACGCCGAGCTCCTCTTCGATCGCCAGCACCTGCGAGAGCCCGGTCACCATCAGGAGCACGGCGACAGGCGGAGGTCGGCCGTGGGGATCGGTGCCGTCCAGGGCGTCCCGCAGGGCCTCGAGCTGGGCCGCCCGGAAACGCTCGGCGTAGTGGGCGACCTCGGCCCGGATCGTCTTTCGGTGGTTCGCCAGGGCCGCGAACTCGATGTTGAAGCGGGCGCCACGCAGCTCGGCGCTGAACTGCCAGAGGTCCCGGAGCGAGCCCCCTTTCGCCACCGTCCGCTCGAACCGAGCCAGGTTCTCCTCGGCCCGGCGCCGGAAGACCTCGAGGAAGAGGTCGTCCATGGTGCGGAAGTAGTAGTGGACGAGCTGCGGCTTGAGCCCGGCGGCGGCGCCCACCCGCCGGGAGGTGACGGCGGCGTAGCCCTCCTCGAGCAGTAGCCGCTCGGCCGCCGCCACCAGCCGGGCGCGGGTCTTCGAGTCAGGGGCGCCGAGACGGCGGGAGGAGGGCAGTGTCGCCATCCCGACACCTTGCCACGCCGACCGGGTGGTGCTAAGCAGTCGCCAAAACGCTGCTGGGCAGGTGCACAGCAGCGGCAGCCGACCGGCGGCGACCCGCCGGCGCTCCCAAGGAGGCCGGGGTGGGCGACTGGACGACGATCGACTTCTTCAGCGACCGGTCACTGGTCGAGGACCCGTACCCGTACTTCGAGGAGCTCCGGTCGGCCTGCCCGGTGCTGCCCCTCCCCCACTTGGGAGTGGTGGCGGTGACCGGCTACGAGGAGGCGACCGAGGTCTACCGGGATGCCGAGACCTTCTCGTCGTGCAACTCGGTGGTCGGCCCGTTCGCCACCTTCCCGGTCCCGCTCGAGGGTGACGACGTGAGCGAGGTCGTCGACCGCTACCGCGACCAGCTCCCCATGAACGAGCACATGGTCACCATGGACCCGCCGGCCCATACCCGTGAGCGGGCACTGCTGATGCGGCTCATCACGCCCAAGCGCCTCAGGGACAACGAAGCCTTCATCTGGCGGCTGGCCGACCGGCAGCTCGACGAATTCGTCACCGACGGCCGGTGCGAGTTCATCCGTGCCTACGCCCAGCCCTTCGCCATGTTGGTCGTGGCCGACCTCCTCGGCGTCCCCGAGGACGACCATCGCCGATTCCGGGAAGGCTTCGGCCTCAGCCCCGCGCCCGGAGGGATGGGGACGGGCGAGCAAGAGGACGTCGGTCTCAACGCGCTCGCCTGGCTCGACGACTGGTTCGCCGGCTACGTCGAGGACCGCCGGCGCCGGCCGCGAAAGGACGTCCTGACCGACCTGGCGCTGGCGACCTACCCCGACGGGACCACGCCCGAGGTCACTGCCGTCGTACGGACGGCCACCTTCCTGTTCGCCGCCGGCCAGGAGACGACGGCCCGCCTGCTGGCCTCCGCCCTCAAGCACCTGGCCGAGCACCCCGAGCTTCAGGACGAGCTCCGGACGCGCACCGAGCGCATCCCGGACTTCGTCGAGGAGGCGCTGCGCACCGAGAGCCCGGTGAAGGCCGACTTCCGGCTCGCCCGGCGTACCACCACCGTCGGGAACGTCGAGGTGGCGGCGGGCACACCCGTCATGCTGCTGAACGGTGCCGCCAACCGTGACCCCGAGCGGTTCGAGTGCCCGGCCGAGTTCCGCCTCGGCCGGACAAACGGCCAGGCCCACATCGCCTTCGGCAGAGGTGTGCACTCCTGCCCGGGTGGCCCGCTGGCCCGGGCCGAGGCGCGGATGAGCCTCGAGCGCATCCTGCACCGGGTGCGGGACATCCGACTCTCAGAGGAGCACCACGGCCCCCCGGGTGAGCGGCGGTTCCAGTACGAGCCGACCTGGGTGCTGCGGGGCCTCAGCAAGCTGCACCTCGAGTTCACCCCGGTCGAGGACGAGCGGTGAGCGGGGGCATGTCCATCTGAGCCCGCGGGGTGGGGACTTCGGGGTGGGGACTTATACTCCGCCCGTGCAACGGTCGTCGGTCCCCGACGACGTGGCCGCCATGGCGCTGGCGCTCGAGGAGGCGGCCCGGGCGACCGCCCACGGAGACGTGCCGGTGGGTGCCGTGGTCCTGGTGGACGGGGAGGTGGTGGCCGCCTCCCACAACGAGCGGGAACGCCGTGGGGACCCGACCGCCCATGCCGAGCTGCTGGCGCTGCGGGCAGCGGCCGAGCACCTCGGCAGCTGGCGTCTCGACCGGGCGACTTTGGTGGTGACGCTCGAGCCCTGCCCGATGTGCGCCGGCGCCCTGGTTGCCGGACGGGTCGGACGACTCGTGTACGGCGCCGCCGATCCCAAGGCCGGCGCCTGCGGTTCGCTCTACAACCTCTGCGTCGACCCTCGGCTCAACCACGAGCTGCCGGTGACCGGTGGCGTGCTGGCCGCCGAGTGCGCCGCCCAGCTGCGCGCCTTCTTCGCCGGGCACCGCTGAGGGCGGCGCGCCGGCCCGGCAACCCGCAACGGCGCTCGTTCGGTCTGACGAGAACGGGAGCCAGGGCGACTGCCAGGTGACGGACCGCCGCCCCTCCGCCGTTCCTCCGCCGCCCCCGTTCCTGGTGGGAGGGCCCGGAGACCGTCCGGTAACCTCTGGAACGGAGGGATGCGAGAGCGGCCGAATCGGACGGTCTCGAAAACCGTTGTGCCCGTACGGGTACCGTGGGTTCGAATCCCACTCCCTCCGCCAGGCGGCCGGGGCTGCCGGCGCCCCGGTTCCGGACTCCGGGGTCGCCGGCAGCAAGCCGTCTCGGGCAGGACCGCTCGTCCTCGGCTCCCGATCCCGGTTCCCGATCTATCGGGGGGGTCTCCTCCCGATTTCTCGGCGGGCCGCGCTCGCCGAGGACGTGCGGCTGCTCGGGTGCGACTTCTCCAACGTGTCGCTCGACACGACGACGTCGCCGGCCCGGATGGTGGTGGTCGACAGCACGCAGCCGTCGCACGTGGCCCGCTCAGCTCCTCGGCTCAGCCCCTCGTCCGGCCCCGGACGGCCCGGGCGGCCGCGGCG
>DAHUYA010000137.1 GCA_027315445.1 Acidimicrobiaceae bacterium
CGGGCGACGAGGAGGGCCGGCTGCTGGTCGGCGGACGGCCCGCGACCGAGGGGAACCGCGACGCGGGCCTCGTGTTCCAGGACCCGTCCTCCTATCTGGTGATGGGCCGGATAGGTGACGAGGTCGCCTTCGGCCTCGAGAACCGGGCCGTGCCGCCGGGGGAGATCTGGCCCCGGGTGACCTCCGCACTGTCCGCGGTCGGGCTCCCCTATCCGCTGCAGCACCCGACCGACCGACTGTCGGGAGGTGAGCAGCAGCGTCTGGCCATCGCCGATGTCCTCGCGGTGGCGCCCCGGCTCTGGCTGCTCGACGAGCCGACCGCCAACCTCGATCCCGACGGGGCGGCGCTGGTCCGGACCACCCTGCGGCGGATCCTCGCCGACTCCGGGTCGACCCTGTTGCTGGTCGAGCACCGGGTCGGTCCGCTGCTCGACATGATCGACCGGGTGGTGGTGCTCGAGCCGGGCGGGGGGGTCGTGGTCGAGGGCCCGCCGGCCGAGGTGTTCGCCACCCGGGGGGAGGCGTTGCGGGCGGCCGGGGTGTGGGTGCCCGGTCCCCCGCCGGCCCGGCTCGCCCCCCGCCGGGCGGCCGGGGCCCCGGTCGTGGCGGCCGAGAAGCTGACCGTGGAGTACCCGGGCGCCGAGCAGGCGGCCCTGGCCGGTGTCGACGTGGCCGCCCACGCCGGCCAGGCGCTCGCGGTGACCGGCTCCAACGGCTCGGGGAAGACCACCTTGGGGCTCGCCCTGGCGTCGCTCCTCCGCCCCACCTCGGGCACCGTCCGCTTCCTGGCCGGCGGACCCGGGGGGGAGTTCGGGCGCTGGCGCCCGCGGACGCTGGTGCGATGGGTGGGGACGGTGTTCCAAGAGCCCGAGCACCAGTTCGTCGCGGCCACGGTCGCCGACGAGCTGGCGGTCGGTCCCCGGCGGGTCGGAATGAGCGCCGAACAGGCCCGGCGCCGCGTGGACGAGCTGCTCGAGCGCCTGGGGCTGACCCCGTTGGCCCACGCCAACCCCTTCACCCTGTCGGGCGGCGAGAAGCGTCGGCTCTCCGTCGCCACCGCACTGGCGACCGACCCGGCTTTGCTGGTGCTCGACGAGCCGACCTTCGGCCAGGACGCCCGCACCTGGGAGGAGATGGCAGCGCTGCTGGCCGAGCAGCGCGACGGCGGGCGGGCGGTGGTGATGGCGACCCACGACCACGAGCTGGTCGAGGTGGTCGCCGACCGCACGGTCCACCTCGAGGGTGGCCGACTGGTCGACTGCCGCGACCCCCACTCGACGGCGGTCGGGCGGTGACGGCATTCGCGGCCCCGGCGGTCACCGGGGGCCTCTCACGCTTCAACCCCGCGGCCAAGCTGGCGGTGGCGGCGGTGGTCATGGTCGGCCTGCTCGTGACCGCGGACCTGGTCACCGCGTCGGTGGTGCTCGGGGTGGAGCTCATGGTGCTGCCCCTCGCCGGGGTGCCGTTGCGCACCTTCGTCGCCCGGGCCTGGCCGCTGCCCTTGGCCGCGGTCGGGGTCGCCGCCGCCAACCTGGTCGCCTCGAGCGCCGCCCCCACCCTGACGGCCGCCCTCTCGGTGCGACTGATGGCCATCGCCCTCCCCGGGGTGCTGGTCTTCGCCTCCACCGACCCGGTGGACCTGGCCGACTCCCTGGTGCAGCAGCTCCGGGTGCCGGCCCGCTTCGCCTACGGCGCCCTGGCGGCCTTCCGCCTCCTGCCCCTCCTTCGCCAGGAGTGGCTCACCATCCGCCGGGCCCGACGCGCTCGGGGCATCGACGCCGGCCGCTCCCCGCTCGGCGCCACCGTGCTGTTCGGCTCGGCCGTCTATGCCCTGCTGGTGGCGGCCATCCGCCGCGGCACTCGGCTCGCTCTGGCCATGGACAGCCGAGGGTTCGACACCCGCTCGCCACGGACCGCCGCCCGGCGCCAGGTGGTCGGTCGGGCCGACGGGGCACTGGTGGCCGTGGCGGTCCTGGTGGTCGGCGGGGCCAACGCCCTCGCGGTGCTGGTCGGCACGTGGCACCCCCTCCTCGGGTGAACCGGGCCATCGGGCCCCGATAGCCTCGCGCAGCGCGCCGGCCGAGGGCGGCCGTGGACACGGAAGGGGTGGCAGGTGGGGGTGACCGCCGAGGAGGTCCAACAGCTGGTCGACGGCCTTCTCGCCGAAGGTCGCGAGCTCGACGCGACGGCGTTCCTCGGGCTGCAGTTCGACCGGGGTCTCGCCCGGGTCGACCTCCCGCCGGGCCACGGCGGGCTCGACGCCGACCCGGCCCGACAGGAGGTGGTCGACAGCGCACTGCAGGCAGCCGGCCGGCGCTACTCGTGGACCAGGAACCCGATGGGCATCGGCATGTGCGGCCCCACCATCGCCGTCTGGGGGACCGAGGAGCAGAAGGTGCGCTACCTCCGGCCGATCTACACGGCCGAGGAGCTCTGGTGCCAGCTGTTCAGCGAGCCGGGTGCAGGCTCCGATGTGGCCGGCCTGGCCACCAGGGCGGTCCGCGACGGCGACCACTGGGTGGTGAACGGCCAGAAGGTGTGGACCTCGCTCGCCCACCTCTCGTCCTGGGGGTTGCTGCTGGCCCGGACCGACCCGGACGCTCCCAAGCACCGGGGGTTGACGGCGTTCATCGTGGACATGCGCTCCCCCGGCGTCGAAGTGCGGCCACTGCGCCAGATGTCGGGCGCCAGCGCGTTCAACGAGGTCTACTTCACCGACGCGCACGTCCCCGACGCAGCACGCGTCGGCCCGGTCGGCGAGGGCTGGCGGGTCGCCCACACGACCCTGATGAACGAGCGGGTGTCGATCGGCGGGGCGGTCGCGCCCCGGGGCTCGGGCCCCATCGGGGCTGCGGTCGCCGCTTGGCGGGCGAGCACGTCGCGCCGGCCTGCGCACCGGGAGTCCCTCCTCCGTCTGTGGGTCGAGGCGGAGGTGCTCCGGCTCGGGAACCTTCGGGCGCAGGCGCTGCGCGAGAAGGGCACACCCGGACCGGAGGGTTCGGTGCTGAAACTCGGCTCGGCGCTCCTGATGCAGCGGATCACGGACCTCACGGTCGACCTGCAAGGCCCGGCGGGGATGCTGGTCGCCGGGTACGACGGCGTCGGCGAATCCAGCGACGACCCCGGCCTGGCGCTGCTCGGCGCCCAGAGCTCCACCATCGCCGGCGGCACGTCGGAGATCATGCGCACCAGCCTCGGTGAGCGGGTCCTCGGGCTGCCCCGGGAACCGGGGCTCGACCCGGCCACCCCCTGGAGCCAGATCCCGCGCAGCTGAGGGCTCAGCGGGCGCCGGCGGCTCGCGAACCGTACGATGGGCCGGTGTTCGAACGGTACGACCGGGTCGTCGAATGCGCGGAGGGGCACCTGTTCACCAGCATCGTGATTCCCGGCGCCTCCCTGAAGTCGGTCCGCCTCGGCGACAGGCGCTGGCAGCGGTGCCCAGTCGGGAAACACCGGGCGACCGTGCAACGGGTGGACGAGTCGACGCTCGACCCCGGGCGACTGGCAGCCGCCCGGGCCGTCCACGACATCGGGATCCCGTGACCGGTCGCCGCCTCCGTGCGGATCCGACCCGGGCTCCGGAGGGGGCGGGTCGCCGGTGATCGAGCGGGCCCCGTTCGGGCGAACCGGACACCCGAGCAGCCGGGTCATCTTCGGCGCCGCCGCCTTCGCCCGGATCGCCCAGGAACGGGCGGACGAGGTCCTCCCGGTGCTCGACGCGTTCGGCGTCAACCACCTCGACACCGCCGCCGACTACGGCGACGCCGAGCTTCGCCTGGCGCCGTGGCTCACCGGCAGGCGGGACGACTTCTTCGTGGCGACCAAGACCGGCGAGCGCACCGGTCCGGGGGCCCGGGCGGCGCTCGAGCGATCGCTCGAGCGCCTCGGCGTGGAAGAGGTCGACCTCATCCAGCTGCACAACCGGGTCGAGGAGGACGAGTGGGCGAGCGCCCCCGGTCCGGGCGGGGCGGTGGAGGCCCTGGTCCGTGCCCGGGACGAGGGCCTGACCCGGTTCATCGGGGTCACCGGACACGGCCTGCGGATCGCCGCGATGCACCGTCGGAGCCTCGAGCGGTTCGACTTCGACTCGGTGCTGCTGCCCTACAACCACTCGCTGCTGACCGACGACCTCTACCGGAGCGAGGTGGAGGCGCTGCTGGCGACCTGCGAGGTCCGCGGGGTGGCCGTGCAGACCATCAAGGCCGTGGCCCGCCGGCGCTGGCCCGCAGGCTACGAGGGCCCCCGCTTCAGCTGGTACGAGCCGCTCCCCCTGGGCGAGGAGCTGGCGCGGGCGGTCCGGTTCGTCCTCGGCCGGCCCGGCCCCTTCCTCAACAGTTCGAGCGACCTCCGGCTGCTCCGACCGATCCTCGAGGCGGCCGCCGGGCTCGGGGGATCCGCAGGGCCCGGGATCCCCGACGACGCCGTGCTGCGCCGCGACACCGAGGCGCTCGGTATCGAACCGCTCTTCGACCGGGCCCGCCTCGAGCGCATCTGAAGGATCGGCACGGCCCTCCCCCGCGACCCGGCCCGCGATCCTTCGGGCTCCCCGGTTCGGCGGAGCGACCTCCACGGACCCGACCATGCTCGGCGCGAGGGGTCACCACGACCAGGGACCGGGAACATCTCGACCGTCCCCGGTGTTGAACAAATTGGGAAACCCCAGCGAGGTTCCCCAAAGGAGGTGGCAAGGGCATGGTGAGCCAGTTCTGAGAACCTCCGACCGGGGATCCGGTATCGAGAGGTGCTCCCAAGGCGGGAGGGAGCAGGGCGCAACTAGAGTTGGCGAGCAGCTCGGACAGAGTTCGGCCCGAGCGTCGCAGCGGAGATTCATCCCGTAAGTGCAGCTACGTAACTCTTGAGTCGGGTTCTCGGGGACAACTGAACAGAGAGCGCTCGGTCGCCTGCCGGAAGCGGGCCCGGGCGCTTTTCGCGTGTGGGGTTCTCGCGCGCCGGCACCGGCCGGATCAGGTTTCCGGGGCGGGTGCCCCACGGGGCCCGAGAGCCCCGTGGGGCCGGCCCTCAGTGGTGGCTGACCGGGATCTTCGTTGCCGTGGGCTCCGGCTCGGTCGGCCAGGGGACCCGCACCTCGAGGATGCCGTCCTTGTAGTCCGCCTGGACCGCGTCCTTGTCGACACCCGCCGGTAGCGTGAGCTCGCGGGTGAACTCCCCGTAGCGGAACTCCGAGCGCACCGCGCCCTTTCCCTTCTGCTCGCTGCGCTCCTCTCGCTTGGCCGAGATGTGCAACATGCCGTCGCTCACCGACACCTCGACGTCCTTGTCGGGGTCGATCCCGGGTATCTCGGCCCGCACCACGAGGGTGCCGTTCTCCTGTACCTCCTCGACCCGGAGCCAACCCGGCGCCTCCGTCTCGCGCTCGATCCACCGGCGCCACTGCCCCGGCCAGTCGAGCCCGAACCGCTCCCACCTGGTCAATGCCATGGCCGTTCCTCCTTCTTGCCCTTCGTGCCCTTCGTGCGACCGGGACGCCCGGTGCGTCCCGCCGTTCCGGTGCCCCGCAATCCCCCGGCGTACCGCGACGGCAACACCTTCGGCCGCCGTCGACGGCTCACCCGCCGGGCGCGCGAACGGAGTCGCAGTTCCAGTGTGCGGCCGGGGCAGCGCGACGGGGAAGGGACCAACGTCCCAAGGTCGACATCCCGAGCCGACCGGGCGCACCCGCGCCCGAGGACATGGCTCCGATCGGAAGGCCGCCGTGCCCGGTGGGGTACCGCCGTGCCCGGTGGGGTACCGCCGCCGTGCCCGGTGGGGTACCGCCGCCGATGACCAACGGCCCTACCAGGGAAATGCGCGGTCGGCGCATGCTGCTGTTGCCACAAGAGCCAGGAGGCTCGGAAGGGAAGGCGCAGGAGAGGAGCGGGCGATGGACGGAGCCACCAGGACACGCCGCCAGGCCGTCGGTGGGGGACGCGCCGGTGCCCCGGCAAAGGCGTCCGGACGCGCTGCCAGCGTGCGGCCCGCCGCCCGACGGGTACCCCGGGGGCGCGCACCGGCCGAGCACCGGATCGTGGTCGGTGTCGACGGGTCGGAGGGCAGCACCCGGGCACTCGAGTGGGCCGCCGCCGAGGCGACGAGGGCGGGCGCCGCCCTCGAGGTCCACACGGCCTACGGCCCCGGGGGCGTCCTGGCCACGCCGGCCACCACCGAGCGGACCATGCGACGGCTCGTCGACCAGTCGGTGGACCACGTGCACCAGGTGGCGCCGGGCGTGGAGGCGGTGGGCGTCACCCATGAGGGCTCGCCGGTCACCGCCCTGATCGAAGCCAGCCTTGGCGCCGACCTGCTGGTGGTGGGCTCCCGCGGGCGCGGTGGCTTCACCGGCCTCCTGCTCGGATCGGTCAGCCAGCAGTGCGCGGTGCACGCCCACTGCCCCGTGGTGATCGTCCGACCGAAGGATCAATAGACCCAGACGACCGTGCCGATCGGCGCCAGGTCGGCCGCCCATATCCAGTCGATCGCCTCGTTGCTCACCCGCACACAGCCGTGGGAGACCGGCGTCGGCGGGACATAGGAGTCACCGTGGATGGCGAAACCGGCGTCGAAGTACTTGGGCCGCCAGAGCTCACCCAGTGAATCGACCACCAGCCCCTCGACCTGGCGGAAGATCCGGAACATCCCGGTCGGGGTGTCGGCCACCGCCGTGACCCCGCCGTCGGAGTAGGTGTAGCCGCCCCCGGTCGAGGTGTTGAGGGCCCACTGCAGCGCGCCGTCGTCTACGAACATGAGCAGGCCGAGCTTCAGGTCGACCTCGACCATCGGCCCGGTGCCGCTCCTCGGGTGCGGCTCGGGACCCGCCGCCAGGGCCGCCCGGGTGGCCGGGCCCACCACGCCGTCGGGGGTGATCCCCGCCACCTTCTGCAGCGCGTAGACCGCCTGCTCGGTGCTGTCGCCGAAGGAGCCGTCCGGCGTGCCCAGCCAGTAGTGCAGGGCGCGCAACCGCTCCTGCAGGGCGAGCACCGCCGGCCCGCTGGCCCCCTGTTCGAGCAGCGGCGCCGGGTTGGTGGTGGTCGTGGTCGTGCCGGGGGACGCGCTGGTCGTCGGGCCGGTCGTGCCGGGGGACGCGCTGCTCGTCGTCCTCGGGGGGGAGGCGGTGCCGGGCGTCCCGGTGGTGGCCCCGGCCGCTCCGGTGGGACGGGACGTCGGCCCCCCGGTGGTGCCGCAAGCCGCGACCACGCCCAGCATCCCGGCCAGCAGTCCGGCGATCAGGAGAGCCCTCGGACCGGCCCGGAGACGGGGCCGACCGGACGCTGTTCTCCTCCCGAGGACTCGCCCGACCATGGGTCGACCATGCGCCCCCCGCCACGCGGCGGGCAGGGGACAACGTCACCGCACGTGCCGGCGAACGACTCCGGCGTGGCGGTCGCCCCCAGCCTCCTTCCCCGTCGGCACATGCCCGAACGGAGGGAGCGGGGCAGACGGGGACTTTGTGCCCTGGGCGGTCGCCCGACCCGGGCGCAGAGTTGCCGGCGGGCCGACGGCCAACGAGGAGGAGGCGCCGATGACCCTCGAGCTCAGCACGGTGCCGATCGAGAAGCCCGACGACCTCAATGTGATCATCGGACAGGCGCACTTCATCAAGGCGGTGGAGGACCTGCACGAACGGCTGGCCGAGTCGAGCCCCCACCTCCGGTTCGGGCTCGCCTTCTGCGAGGCGTCCGGCCCGTGCCTCATCCGTCGTTCCGGGAACGACCCCGAGCTGGTGGCCCTGGCCGCCCGCAACGCGGAGTCCATCGGCTGCGGGCACTCGTTCATCGTCTTCATCCGGGACGGGTTCCCCGTCAACGTCCTCAACGCCATCAAGGAGGTCTCGGAGGTCTGCACGGTGCACTGCGCCACCGCCAACCCGGTCGAGGTGGTGGTGGGCCAGAGCGACCTGGGCCGGGGGGTGCTCGGGGTCGTGGACGGACTGCCGCCGGCCGGCTTCGAGACCCCAGCGGACGAAGCGGCGCGCAAGCAGCTCCTGCGCCAGCTCGGCTACAAGCTCTGAGGCCGGCGGCAATGGTCGGCGATCGCTCGGTGCGGGCAGGGACGGGCGTCGATCGCCCGACCGGTCAGGGCCCCCTCCCCGAGCCCCCGTTCCCCCCCGGGCCCTCGCCCCTCCCCCCGGAACCCGGGCCGCCCCCCCCGCCGGAGCCCCCCGAGCCTCCGTGGCCGCCGGAACCGCATCCTTGGCCGCCCGAGCCGCCGTCCCCGCCGGAGCCGCCCGAGCTCGAGCCGTCGGGGCACCGTCTCGACCGCAGGCCCGACCACTGGGTCATCGAGGCCTGGGGCCCGGACCGTCCTGCCTGCGTCACCGAGGCGCTGCAGGCGCTGATCGAGGGCTTCGCCCACGTCGACGACCCGCCGGCCACGGCCGCCCTTCCGATCGCCTCGGCGGACGGCGGGAACGAGGACGCACTGGCCAGCCTGATCGAGGAGGTCGTCCAACGGCTCGAGGTCTTCTCGGTCGTGCCGGTGCGCTTCCACCTGGCCGAGACCGCGGACGGAGGTTTGGCGGGCGACATGGAGGTCGTGCCGGCCAGCCGGGCGACGCTGTTCGGGCACCCACCCGCCGCCCTCCCGCCTCGCGAGCTGTCCGTCCGGAAATCGGGGCAGCGTTGGTGGTGCCACCTCCGCATCGACGCCTGAACAGCGTCGGCGCCCCAGCCTCGGCGCCCCAACCTCGGCGCCCCAGGGTCAGCGCCCCAGGGCCCCAACGCGCAAGGGCCGTTGTGCCCTGGCGCCCGGGGGGCGCCCGTCGCACGCTGTCCCCGTGGGTCCGCCAGGCGGTCACGCGGTCGAAGAGCCCCGGGGCACCGCCGGGGGAGGCGGCGGGCGCGGCGGTCGGACAAGACCCTCGGGCGTGCCGGTGGGGAGGATCGTGGGGGTGGAGATCCGCCTCCACTGGACCTTCCTCGCCCTGCTGCTCGTGGTCGTGGCGGCCAACGCTGGCGCCGGGGCCAAGGTCGTCTCCGGTGCGCTGCTCTGGGTGGTGGCGGTCTTCGGCTCGGTCCTGCTGCACGAGGCGGCCCACTGCGTGGTGGCCCGGCGCCGGGGGGCGGTGGTCGACGGGATCCTGCTCACCCCGGTGGCCGGCCTGTCGAGGATGCACGACCTGCCCGACACCCCGCGCGACGAGCTGGCCGTGGCGATCGCCGGACCGCTGGTCAACTTCGTGCTGGCCACCCTGGTGGCGGTGGCCGGCCTGGCCGCGGGGGTGTCGCTCTGGCCACCGACGCTCTTCGCCGGCGGCTGGATCGCCCGCATGCTGTGGATGAACGTGCTCCTCGGCGGGTTCAACCTCCTCCCAGCCCTGCCCATGGACGGGGGCTGGGTGCTCCGCAGCATCCTCGAGCGACGCCGCGACCGCCGAGCGGCCGCCGCGGCGGCGGCGGAGGTGTCGCGGGTCGTGGCGGTGGTGATGATCGCCGCCGGGATCCTCTACGACTTCTGGCTGGTCGTCCTCGGCCTGCTCGTCCTGGCGGTGGCGTCGGCGGGCGAGCAGCCACCCGACGAGCGCCCACCCGACCGGGCGCCGGACCCGGAGGCGGAGGCGGACCGGACGGCTCCCCCGGGGGCACCCCGCGGCGCACGGCGATGAGCGACCGCCGGGACCCCGGACCCGGGCCCTCCTCCGCCGCACCCACGGGGACGATGGTCGGGCGAATGCCGGCCGGCACCTCCGGAGCCCTCCGCCACCACCGCTGGGCGATCCTCGCGGTGCTGTGCATCAGCCTGCTGATCGTCAGCCTCGACAACACCATCCTCAACGTGGCGCTGCCCTCGATCGTGCGGGACATGCACGCCACCTCGAGCCAGCTGCAGTGGATGGTCGACGCCTACGCAGTGGTGTTCGCCGGCCTCCTGCTCGTCGCCGGGAGCCTGGGCGATCGCCTCGGTCGCAAGTGGATCTTCCTGGCCGGTCTGGCCGTCTTCGCCGCCGGCTCGAGTGCCTCCGCCTTCTCCGGCTCACCGGGCCACCTGATCGCGGCCCGGGCCTTCATGGGCATCGGCGCCGCCGGCATCATGCCTTCGACCCTCTCCATCCTCACCAACGTGTTCACCGACGACCTCGAGCGCGCCCGGGCCATCGGCATCTGGTCGGGGACGACCGGCCTCGGGGTGGCGGTCGGCCCGGTGGTCGGCGGCTGGCTGCTGGCCCATTACTGGTGGGGATCGGTCTTCCTGGTGAACGTGCCGATCGCCCTGGTCGGACTGTTGGCCACCGCCCTGCTGATCCCCAACTCGCGCAACCCGACCGCCCAGCCGGCCGACCCGGTGGGCGCCGTCGGGTCGATCGCCGGCATGGGCCTGCTGCTCTGGGGGATCATCGAGGCCCCCCAGCGGTCCTGGACCTCACCCGTGGTGCTGGGCTCGATCGCCGCCGCCCTCGCCATCCTGGCGGCGTTCGTGCTGTGGGAACGCCGGTCGTCCCACCCGATGCTCAACTTGTCCTTCTTCGAGAGCCGTCGCTTCACGGTGGCCATCACCGCCATGGGGCTGGTCATCTTCGCCCTCATGGGCGCGCTGTTCCTCCTCTCCCAGTACCTCCAGTTCTCGCTCGGCTACAGCGCCTTCCAGACCGGCATCCGGA
The DNA here is from genome assembly GCA_027315445.1 of Acidimicrobiaceae bacterium. Taxonomy (GTDB): domain Bacteria; phylum Actinomycetota; class Acidimicrobiia; order Acidimicrobiales; family RAAP-2; genus DAHUYA01. Next base: position 10,592 of record DAHUYA010000137.1, read on the forward strand.
TCGCGCCCATCGCCGCCGTGCTGCTGGTGGCGGCCCCGCTGTCGATGCTCCTGGTGCGGCTGGTGGGCTCCAAGCCGGTGGTCTTCGCCGGCATGGGCCTGATCAGCGTCGGGCTGTTCCTGCTGATGCGGACGACCGTGCACGGCAGCTACCTCGATGCCCTGCCCCCCCTCTTCCTCCTCGGGGCCGGCTCCGGCCTGGCTTTCGCCCCGTGCACCGATTCCGTGATGGGCTCCCTGCCCCTCGACCAGGCCGGCGTCGGCTCGGCCACCAACAGCGCAGCCCTCCAGACGGGCGGAGCCCTCGGGGTCGGGGTGCTCGGGAGCCTGCTCAACACCCGCTACCAGGACCACCTCCTCCCGGTGCTCGCCCACTACCCGGTGCCGAAGTCGATCGAGCAGCTCATCATCGGGTCCCTCGGCGATGCCCTGGCGGTGGCGGCACACGTCGGCGGGCGACTCGGGGAGGGCCTCGCCGCCTACGCCCGTCAGGCGTTCATCGACGGCCTCGACCTGGCGGTGGTGGTGGGGGGCGTGGTGGTGGCCGTGGCCGCCGTGGCGGTGCTGTGGCTGCTGCCCAACCGGGCCGATGCCCGCCGACCGCCGGTCGGATCGGAGCCAGAGCAGAGGGAGGAACGATGAGCACTCGCGACCGTCACCAGGACGAGCAGGACCAGTCGCTCGACGTGTGCGAACGCTGCGGGGCGACCGAGCACGTCCACCGGGGGCTCTGCCGTCGGTGCCACGAGCTGCTGGTGGGCGAGGGGCGGCGCATCGCCGCCGAGCGGCCCCGGCCACCCCACCAGCCCGAACCCCAGCCGCCCCGCCAGCCGCCCTGGCGCCGCCGCGGCGCCTGAGAGGCGCCCGAGCTGCGCCCGAGCACTGGCGCGACCGCGGCGCCCGGGCACTGGCGCGACCTCCCGTCACTCAGGACGTTCGGCCCTACCCCGCCGGCCGGGCCGGCGAGCACCATCGAGGGGTGACGAGCTCCGCGCGCTACACCCGGTTCTTCGCCGAGATCGGCCTCGACGACCTGGCGGTCGTCGGCGGCAAGAACGCCTCGTTGGGCGAGCTCTACCGCCACCTGTCGGCCAAGGGGGTGCGGGTCCCCGACGGCTTCGCGGTCACCGCCGACGCCTACCGGGCGGTGCTCGACCGGGCCGGGGCGTGGCAGCCGCTCCACGAGGCGCTCGACGGCCTCGACCCGGCCGACGTGACCGGGCTGGCGCGCCGGGCGGCGCTCGCCCGCGAGATCGTCTACGGGGCCGGCCTGCCGCCCGAGGTGGCCGACGAGATCACGGCCGGCTACCGCCGGCTGCGCCAGGAGTACGGCGAGGAGGTCTCGCTGGCCGTGCGCAGCTCGGCCACGGCCGAGGACCTCCCCACCGCCAGCTTCGCCGGCGCCCAGGAGACCTACCTCAACGTGCGGGGCGAGCAGAGCCTGCTCGACGCCTGCCGACGCTGCTTCGCCAGCATGTTCACCGACCGGGCGATCCACTACCGGATCGACCAGGGATTCGACCACTTCAGGGTGGCGCTGTCGATCGGCATCATGAAGATGGTCCGCTCCGACCTCGCATCCTCCGGGGTGATGTTCACCCTCGACACCGAGTCGGGCTTCCGCGACGTCGTCTTCGTCACCGGCTCGTGGGGCCTGGGGGAGAACGTGGTGCAGGGAGCGGTCGACCCCGACGAGTTCTACGTCCACAAGCCGACCTATCGGGCGGGCTCCCGGGCCGTGCTCCGCCGGGTGCTCGGCGACAAGGCGGTCAAGATGGTCTTCGTCGAAGGCGAGACCAGGCGCACCACCCGCAACGTGCCCACCCCCAAAGCCGACCGCCGGCGGTACTGCCTGACCGACGCCGAGGTGCTCGAGCTGGCCGGGCACGCCCTGAGCGTCGAGGAGCACTACGGCCGCCCGATGGACATCGAGTGGGCCAAGGACGGCCTCGACGGCCTCCTGTACCTGGTGCAGGCCCGGCCCGAGACCGTGGCCTCCCAGCGGCAGACCACCACCATCGACGCCTACCTGCTCGACGGGCGGGCCCCGGTGCTGGCCGAGGGCCGGGCGGTGGGCGAGCGGATCGCCGCGGGGACCGCCCACCTGGTGGAGAGCCTGGCCAAGCTGGCCGAGTTCCGTCCCGGCGAGGTGCTGGTGGCCGACACCACCACCCCCGACTGGGAGCCGGTCATGAAGACGGCGGCCGCGGTGGTCACCAACCGCGGCGGCCGCACCTGCCACGCCGCCATCGTGGCCCGCGAGCTCGGCATCCCGGCGGTGGTCGGCACCGGCGACGCCACCACCCGGGTGCCCGGCGGCGCCCCCGTGACCGTGTCGTGCGCAGAGGGCGACACCGGCCGGGTGTACCAGGGTGAGCTCGCCTTCCACGTCGAGCACACCGAGGTCGCCGACCTGGCCCGACCGGCCACCCGGATCATGGTCAACCTCGGCAACCCCGACCTCGCCTTCGGCACCTCGCTCCTCCCCAACGACGGCGTCGGCCTGGCCCGGATGGAGTTCATCATCAGCGAGCACGTCCGGGTGCACCCGATGGCGCTGGTCCACCCCGAGAGGATCGGCGACCCCGAGGTCCGCCAGGCGGTCCGCCAGACGACGGCCGGCTACCGCGACGGCGCCGACTACTTCGTGCAGCGCCTGTCGGAGGGCATCGGGACGATCGCCGCCGCCTTCTGGCCCAAGCCGGTGGTGGTCCGCATGTCGGACTTCAAGACCAACGAGTACGCCACCCTGCTCGGTGGCGCCGACTTCGAGCCGGTCGAGGCGAACCCGATGCTCGGCTTCCGGGGCGCCTCGCGCTATGCGCACCCGGCCTACGCCGAGGGGTTCGCCCTCGAGTGCGCCGCCATGCGCCGCGTCCGCGAGGAGATGGGGCTGACCAACGTGGTCCTGATGCTGCCATTCGTCCGCCGGTTGCAGGAGGCCGACCAGGTGCTGGCCCGGATGGCGGAGCTGGGCCTCCGCCGGGGCGAGGGCGGGCTCGAGATCTACGCCATGTGCGAGATCCCCAACAACGTCGTCCTGATCGACCGCTTCGCCGAGCGGTTCGACGGGTTCTCCATCGGCTCGAACGACCTGACCCAGCTGACGCTCGGGGTCGACCGCGACAGCGACGTCGTGGCCTTCGACTACGACGAGCGGGACGACGGCGTGAAAGCGATGATCCGACTCGCCGTCGAGGGCTGCCGCCGCAACGGCATCCACTCCGGCCTGTGCGGGCAGGCGCCGTCGGACTACCCGGACATGGCGGAGTACCTGGTCGAGCTGGGCATCGACTCGATCAGCCTCAACCCGGACTCGGTGCTCGAGACCACTCGCCGGGTTCTCGAGCTCGAGCGCCGGCTGGCCTCCTCGCCGGACGATCCTCGACGGCACGTGCCGGTCCGGGTCGAGCGAGAGCTCGCACGCCCCGGCGGGTGATGGCCGGCGCCCGGCGGGCCGCCATGGGCCCGAAGCCGGCCGACATGGCCCGGGTGCTCGACCTGACCCACGAGCCGGGCACCGGGCCGGTCCGCGATCGCCGGCCGGTGTACGTGGACCTGCTGCCGCCGTGCAACGAGGCGTGCCCGGCCGGTGAGAACGTACAGGCGTGGCTCGACGCCGCCCAGGACGGCCGGGACCTCGATGCGTGGTCGCTGCTGGTGGCCGACAACCCGCTGCCGGCGGTGCACGGGCGGGTCTGTTACCACCCCTGCGAGGAGAGCTGCAACCGCGAGCAGCTCGACGAGGCGGTGCGCATCCACGCCGTCGAGCGGTACCTCGGGGACCTCGCCCTCGAGCGGGGATGGCCGCTGCCCGCCCCACGCGCCGACAGCGGCCGCCGGGTGCTGGTCGTCGGCGCCGGGCCCAGTGGCCTGTCGGCCGCCTACCACCTGCGCGCCCGCGGCCACGGGGTGGAGGTGCACGAGGCCGGCCCGGTGGCCGGCGGGATGATGCACTTCGGGATCCCCGCCTACCGGCTCCCCCGCGACGTGCTCGGCCCCGAGGTGGACCGGCTCCTGGCCACCGGGGTCCGGCTGGTCACCGACCACGAGGTGGAGGACCTGCTGGGCGAGCAGGCGGAGGGTGGGTTCGACGCGGTGTTCGTCGCCGTCGGGGCGGCGATCGGCAAGCACGTCGACATCCCGGCGCGCGACGCCGGCCGGGTGCTCGACGCCATCACCCTCCTCCACGACGTCGAGACCGGGGAGCCGCCCCGCCTCGGGCGCCGGGTGGTGGTCTACGGCGGGGGGGACACCGCCATGGACGCCGCCCGCACCGCCCGGCGCCTGGGCGCCGACGAGGCGCTCGTGGTGTACCGACGCGACCAGGCCCACATGCCGGCTCACCCGGCCGAGACGGCGGAGGCGCTCTCGGAGGGGGTGAAGATCCGCTGGCTCCGCACCGTCGCCGGCATCACCGGCGACGAGCTGACCATCGAGGAGATGGTGCTCGACGAGCACGGCTGGCCCCAGCCCACCGGGCGGACCGAGACGCTGCGCTCCGACGCCCTGGTGCTGGCGCTCGGCCAGGACACCGACAGCGCCTTCCTCCGGCAGGTGGAGGGGGTGACCTTTCGGGCCGACGGCACGGTGCTCGTGGGGCCCGACATGATGACCGGCCGTCCGGGGATCTTCGCCGGCGGCGACATGGTGCCGACGGAACGCACGGTGACGGTGGCGGTCGGCCATGGCAAGCGCGCCGCCCGGCACATCGACGCCTGGCTGGCGGGCCGCCGCTACGAGCCGGCGCCCAAGCACCCGGGCGTCCGCTTCGAGCAGTTGCATCTCCCCGTCTACAGCGACGTCGAGCCGGCGAGCCAGCCCGGGCTCGACCCCGAACGGCGGCAGCACACCTTCGAGGAGGTCTACGGCGGGCTCCGCCCCGAGGACGCCCGGCGCGAGGCCCGGCGCTGCCTGTCGTGCGGGAACTGCTTCGAGTGCGACAGCTGCTACGCGGCCTGCCCCGAGGACGCCATCGTCAAGCTCGGTCCCGGAGGGCGCTACCGGGTCGACCTCGACCGCTGCACGGGCTGCGCGGTCTGCGTCGAGCAATGCCCCTGCCACGCCCTCGAGATGGAGACCGAGCCCGCCGCCGGGGGGAGCTGACGTGGACGGGCGACGGGCCACCATGGACGGCAACACGGCGGCCGCCCACGTCGCCTACCGGCTCAACGAGGTCTGCGCCATCTACCCGATCACGCCCTCCTCCCCCATGGCGGAGCTGGCCGACGAGTGGTCGGCCCAGGGGCTGCCGAACGTCTACGGCACCGTGCCGGTGGTCCAGGAGATGCAGAGCGAGGGCGGCGCCGCCGGCACCCTCCACGGCGCGCTGCAGGCCGGGGCGCTCGCCACCACCTTCACGGCCTCGCAGGGACTCCTGCTGATGCTGCCGAACATGTTCAAGGTGGCGGGCGAGCTCACCCCGGCCGTGGTGCACGTGGCCGCCCGCGCCGTGGCCACCCAGGCGCTGTCGATCTTCGGCGACCACTCCGACGTGATGGCGGCCAGAGGGACCGGCTTCGCCCAACTGTGCTCGGGCTCGGTGCAGGAGGCCCACGACGGCGCCCTGCTGGCCCAGGCGGCCAGCCTGCGCACCCGGGTGCCCTTCATCCACTTCTTCGACGGGTTCCGAACCTCCCACGAGCTGAACACGCTCACCCTGCTCGCCGATGACCACCTGCGCGCCCTGGTGCCCGAGGAACTGGTGCGGGCGCATCGCCGACGGGCGCTCGACCCCGACCACCCCTTCGTGCGGGGCACCGCCCACAACCCGGACACCTTCTTCCAGGCCCGCGAAGCCGCCAACCCCTACCACCGGGCGGTCCCCGGGGTGCTCGAGGGAGTCATGGACGAGCTGGCGCGTGCCACCGGCCGGCGCTACTCCCTCTTCGAGTACGAGGGGGACCCCGACGCCACCCGGGTGGTGGTGCTGCTGGGCTCGGGGGCCGAGGCCGCCCGCGAGGCGGCGGCGGCGCTGCGGGCCGGGGGCGAGAAGGTGGGAGTGGTGCAGGTGCGGCTCTTCCGGCCTTTCTCGGGCGAGCACCTGGTGGCCGCGGTGCCGCCCACCTGCCGGGCCGTCGGGGTGCTCGACCGCACCAAGGAGCCGGGCGCCATCGGGGAGCCGCTCTACCTCGACGTGGTGGCCGCCTTCGCCCGGGCGGCGGCCGACGGCCGTCGCCCGGCGATGCCCCTGGTGGTCGGCGGCCGCTACGGCCTCGGCTCCAAGGAGTTCACCCCGTCGCACGCCGCCGCCGTGTTCGACGCCCTGGCGCGGGCACAGCCACCCCACGGGTTCACGGTGGGCATCACCGACGACGTCAGCGGCACCAGCCTCGAGCCCTGCCCCGTCCGCCGGCCGGCGGGCGATGAAACGGTCGAGGCGGTGTTCTTCGGGCTGGGTGCCGACGGCACGGTGGGGGCCAACAAGAACAGCGTCAAGATCCTCGCCGAGGAAGCGGGGCGCTTCGCCCAGGGCTATTTCGTCTACGACTCCCACAAGTCGGGGGCCCAGACCGCGTCGCACCTCCGCTTCGGCCCCGAGCCGATCCACCGCCCCTACCTGATCGACGCCGCCGACTTCGTGGCCGTCCACTGGACGCCCTTCCTCGAGCGCCAGGACCTGCTGGCGACGGCGGCCCCCGGCGCCACCGTGCTGCTCAACTCCCCCCACGGCGCCGACGAGACGTGGGCGCACCTTCCGGCCACCGCCAGGGCGCAGATCACGACCAAGCAGCTCCGCTGCTTCGTGGTCGACGCCTCGGGGGTCGCCCGGCGGGCCGGCCTCGGCAACCGGACCAACACCGTGCTGCAGACCTGCTTCTTCGCCCTGTCGAAGGTGCTGCCGACCGAGGAGGCGGTCGCCCGCATCAAGACGTCGATCCGCCGGACCTACGTCGACCGTGGGGACGAGGTGCTGCGCCAGAACTTCGAGGCGGTGGACGCCGCCCTGGCCCACCTCCATCCGGTGAGCGTGCCGGCGGAGCCGCCCGGGGCGGCGGGACCGCCCGAGCCGAAGCCGGCCGCGTCGGCGGTGCCCGATGACGCACCGCCCTTCGTACGCCGGGTGACCGCGGCCCTGCTGGCCGGCGAGGGCGACCGGCTCCCGGTGAGCGCCCTGCCCGCCGACGGGACCTACCCCTCGGGCACCTCCGTCTGGGAGAAGCGGGGCATCGCCGAGCTGGTCCCGGTCTGGGACCCCGACCTGTGCGTCCAGTGCGGCCGGTGCAGCTTCGTCTGCCCGCACAGCGTGATCCGGGCCCGGTACTACGACCAGGGCGCACTGGCCGGCGCGCCCGAAGGCTTCCCCTCGGCGGCGGTCAACGCCCGGGGGTTCCCCGACGTGCGCTTCACCCTGCAGTCCTCGGTGGAGGACTGCACTGGCTGCGGCCTCTGCGTGGAGGCCTGCCCGGTCACCAGCCCGAGCGAGCCGGGCCGGCGGGCGATCGACCTCGGGCCCAAGGCGCCGCGCCTCGACCGGGAGCGGGCCAACCTCGACTTCTTCGGTCGCCTGGCGGTGAACGACCGGTCGAGGGTCGACTTCGGGCAGGTGCGGGGGGTGCAGTTCCTCGAGCCGCTCTTCGAGTTCCCCGGCGCCTGCGAGGGCTGCGGGGAGACGCCCTACCTGAAGGTCCTCTCCCAGCTGTTCGGAGACCGGATGCTGGTGGCCAACGCCACCGGATGCTCCTCCATCTACGGCGGCAATCTCCCAGTGACCCCCTGGTCGGTCGACCGCGAGGGGCGCGGACCGGCCTGGTCCAACTCCCTGTTCGAGGACGACGCCGAGTTCGGCCTGGGCTTCCGGCTCGCCATCGACCAGCACCTCGAGCTGGCCCGCCGGCTGCTGCGCCGGCTGGCACCACAGATCGGCCCGGCGCTGGCGTCGGCGCTCCTCGAGGCCCCCCAGCAGACCGAGTCCGAGATCCGCGCCCAGCGGCGGCGCGTGGACGAGCTGCGCTCCGTGCTCGAGCGCCTCCAAGGAGACGACCCGCTGGTCGGCCGCCTGGCCTCGGTCGCCCATCATCTGGTTCGGCGCAGCGTCTGGCTCGTCGGCGGCGACGGCTGGGCCTACGACATCGGCTACGGCGGCCTCGACCACGTGCTGGCCGGCGGCCGCGACGTCAACGTGCTGGTGCTCGACACCGAGGTGTACTCCAACACCGGGGGCCAGGCCTCCAAGGCGACCCCGCTCGGGGCGGTGGCGAAGTTCGCCGCCGCCGGCAAGCGGGTGCCCCGCAAGGACCTGGCGCTGCAGGCCATGTCCTACGGCGACGTCTACGTCGCGCAGGTGGCCATGGGGGCCAACCCCCAGCAGACGCTGTTGGCGCTCCGCGAGGCCGAGGCCTACCCCGGGACGTCGCTGGTGCTCGCCTACTGCCACTGCATCGCCCACGGGATCGACATGCGCCAGGGGCTCCGCCAGCAGCAGCTGGCGGTCTCGAGCGGCTACTGGCCGCTGCTGCGCTACAACCCGGCCATGGAGCGGGCGGGCCGGAACCCGTTCCGGCTCGACTCCCCGAGACCCTCGGCGCGCTTCGACGAGTACGCCAGGGGGGAGCTGCGCTACCGGACCCTGGCCAACACCCGGCCGCTCGAGGCCGAGCGGCTGGCAGCAGCCGCCCAGCAGGCGGTCACCGACAAGTACCGCTACTACGAGGCGCTGGCCGGCCTGCCGCCGACAGCCGGGCGCGGCGGGGAGCACGAAGGGGAGGAGGCACCCGATGATTGACCTGACCACTCGCTACCTCGGGCTCGAGCTGTCCAGCCCGCTGGTCGCCTCGGCGTCCCCCCTCAACGCCGAGATCGACAACCTCCGCCGGCTCGCCGATGCCGGAGCGGCGGCGGTCGTCCTCCCCTCCTTGTTCGAGGAGCAGATCGACGCCGAGGCCCGTTGGACCGAGGCGATCCGGGTGGCGGGGACCGAGAGCTACGCCGAGGCTCTCACTTACTTCCCGCGCACCAGCGTCGAGCCTGGGGGCAGCCGTCGATACCTCGCCTTCGTCGAGCAGGCGGTGGCAGCGGTGGAGATGCCGGTGATCGGAAGCCTCAACGGGACCACTCCCGAGGGTTGGGTCGCCTACGCCCGCCAGATCGAGCAGGCCGGCGCGGCCGCCCTCGAGCTGAACCTCTACCTGCTCGCCACCGACCTCTCGATGGACGGCCGGTCGGTCGAGCGCCGCTACCTCGAGATCCTCGACGCCGTCCGGGGGGAGGTCACCATCCCGCTGGCGGTGAAGCTGGGCCCCTACTTCAGCGCCCCCGGGCACATGGCCCTGGAGCTGGCCCGACACGGTGCCGACGGCCTGGTCCTCTTCAACCGCTTCTACCAGCCCGACGTGGACACGCTCACCCTGTCGCTGCGCAACGACCTCCAGCTCAGCCAGCCCTCCGAGATCCGGCTGCCCCTGCTGTGGATCGGCGTGCTCGCCGGCCGGACCGCCGCCTCGCTCGCCGCCAGCACCGGGGTGGCGGGTGCCGAGGAGGTGGTCAAGTACCTGCTGGTCGGAGCGGACGTGGTGATGACCACCTCCGCCCTGCTCCGCCACGGGCCGGACCACATGGCGGTGCTGCTGCGCGGGCTGCGGGCCTGGCTGTCGGCCCGCGGGTTCTCGTCGCTCGAGGCGGTGCGCGGTCTGCTCAGCCACCGCCTGCTCGCCGCCAACGGCGCCTTCGAACGGGCCAACTACATGGAGATCCTGGGCAACTACCCCAACCGGGCCACCCGGCTCGGCTGAGCGCCGGCAGCGGAGGCGCCAGCAGCACCGCGGAGTCGAGCACCGGTGGCGGTCCGGCGCCACATCAGTCGTCAGCCGTTGGAGGCGCCGGCGGCCCCGAGACGACGGGCTCCACCCGAACGGAGACCTCGATGCCCCGGCGCACGCTCTCGGTGACCACGCAGTAGTCCTCGAACAACTCGACGCATCGCCCGAAGCGCCCTTCGCCCGCCGCGTCGAGGCTCGGTCGCAGGACGACGTCGATCGATCCGATGCGGCGCCGGCCCTCGGGGTTGCGGACGGAGGTGACCTCGACCTCGGCGTGCAGGTCCTCCACGTCGAGATGCGCTCGCTGCAGGCAGAAGAGGAGGCTCGCGCTCAGGCAATTGCCCACCGCGGCGGCCAGGACCGCCGAGGCGTTGGGCCCGCTCGCCTCGCCCAGGGGGGGCGGCTCGTCGAGGTGCAGCGGCTCCATGCCCTCGCCGAAGTCCGCTCGGAACCGATAGCCGGTCTCGAGGGAGAGCTGAACCCGCTTCTTCCCGTCCTCCTCTGTCACCATCCCATGGTATCGGCGGCCCCCCCGGGCCGCCCCGGGCCGGCCGGCCGGTCCGGCCTACTCGAAACGGGCCAGGCGCTCCCAGCCGGGGGGCGGGGGCGCCAGCCGCCAGAACTGCTCGGGCACGTGGTGGGCGCGCCGTTCGCGAAGCACGTGCTGGTGCTCGAGCGGCGGGATCTGGCTGCGGTAGGCGTAGATCGCCTTCCACTTGCGCTCCTCGTCCACCCCGTGGGGCACGATGGCCGGGGTCGGCCAGCGCAGGGCGCGCAGCAGGGTGCCCACCCGCCACGCCAGCAGCCCTGGGATGTGCTTGTAGCCCTGGTCCTCGTAGCAGAACCATGCCAGGTCCCCCATCCGCTCGCGGACCAGCAACCCGGCCTCGTGGGCGACCACGTGGTCAGGGTTGCCAAGACCCATCGGCAGGAAGACGGCAGTCGCACCCGCTCCCCGGAGCGCCGACTCGAGCGCCGGCGCGACGTCGTCCGGCGTGGGGCGGTCGGCGGGCGCCAGGTACTGGTGATCGCTGAAATCGAGCCACACCGCCTCGGCGCCGAGGACGGCCATGGCGTGGAGGTCCTCCTGGCGGCGGACCGCCACCACGTCGTCGCCCGGCCCGAACCCCCCGGCGGCGTCCCATTCGCTCGGGACCGGGGGGTAGGCCGGCGGTCGGCCGGCGAACACGGTGAGCACGGCGGTGCCGGGATGGCTGGCGATCACGTGCCCGGCCCCCATGGCGGCGTCGTCGAAGTGGGGCGAGACCACGACGATCCTCGCAAGCTCCCCGGGCTCCACGAGGCCCCAGTTCCACTGCGACCCGCCGTCCCCCGTCACCCCGATCCGCTCCCCTCCTGCTGCTGGCGCACCCAGGCGGCCGCTCCCGCCAGGAAAGCCCCGAGGTCGTTGGCCTTGCCGACGACCACGTCGGCGAACCAGCCGGGCACGTACACCTCGAGGGCGTCCTCGGACAGGGCGCCCATGATCTGGGCCACCGCCTCGTCCACCGTCAGTGCCTCGACCGCGCCCAGCAGCGGGTCGTTGTCGGGCAGGGTGAAGAGCTCGGTGTCCACCACCCCGGGGTAGACGACCATGCTGCGCACCCCGGTGCCCCAGAGGTCGAGCGCCAGGGTCTCGGAGAAGGTGGCCAGGGCCGACTTGGAGGCGCTGTAGGCGGCCTCCCCGGGCGAGCTCAGATGGGCGGCCACCGACGAGACGTTCACCACTCGACCCTCCCCCCGCTCGAGCATCTGGGGCAGGAGGGCCAGGGTGAGGTGGACCGGGGCGGTGTAGTTGATCCGCATCACCGCATCGACGGTCTCGGCATCGAGGCGGGTGACGTGGCGGCGCTTGGGGATGCCGGCGTTGTTCACCAGCACGTCCACGCCGCCGAACGCCTCGGTCACCTCGGTGGCCAGCCGCTCGGGTGCACCGGTCGCGGCCAGGTCGACCACCCACATGGCCGACTCGGGGGTGTGCGCACGGCATCGCTCGAGCACCGCTTCGAGCCGGTCGCGGCGCCGGCCGCAGATCCCCACCACGGCGCCGTCCCGGGCCATAGCCTCCGCCAGCCCGGCCCCGATCCCCGACGAGCCCCCGGTGACCAACACCCGTTTGCCTGTCACGTCGTAGGCCATGCGCCGCCCCCGGAGATCGCTCGGGCGAATGTAGCCCGTCCCATCTCCCATCGCGTCGTGGCGATCGTGTAGAACAGTGCGCCGTTCGATCGCAGCCCGCAGGCCGAGGAGGGAACCTACGTGAACAAGTCCGAGTTGATCAGCGCCGTCGCCGCCCACACCTCAGTCAGCCCCAAAGTGGTCGCGACCGTGTTGAACGGCACGGAGGACGTGGTGACCGCTCGGGTGCGGCAGGGGGAGAAGGTCATCATCTCCGGCTTCGTGTCCTTCGAGCGGGTCGACCGCAAGGCCCGCACCGCCCGCAATCCGCGGACCGGCGAGGAGATCAAGGTGAAGGCCTCCAAGGCCCCCCGGGTGTCGGCCGGCGCCTCGCTGAAGAAGGTCGTGGCCGGCAAGGCCCCGGCCCCCAAGGTGGCCGCCAACGGCGCCGGTCGGGTCGCCAAGGCGCCGGCCAAGGCGCCGGCCAAGGCGTCGAGCGCCGTCAAGAGCGCCGCCCGGGCGGGCAAGAAGGCCGCCACGCCCGCTCGCACGACGAGGCCTCGGGCCGGCCGCTGAACCCGGAGGCCGGGGTCAGCGGCCGATCAGCCTCTTCGGGTCGAAGGGGGCGAACTCCCCCTCGGCCTCCACGGTCGTCTCGCCGTCCTGCACCAGCCGGCCGGCGGTGAGCACGCGGCGCCCCCGGTGCTCGGCCACCCAACCCTCGTAGACCGCCTCCTTGGCCAGCAAGGTCGGGCGCCGGTAGTGCACGGTGAGCCGGACGGTCGGCCCGGCCACCCCCTCGATCCGGTTGGCGGCGGTCAGCACCATGTCGAAGGCGGCGGCGATGGCCGCCCCGTGGACCCAACCAGGGGCGCCCTCGAAGCACCGACCGTAACGGGCCCGGCCGACGGCGGTTCTGCCCGCGGATTCGAGGATCACCGGTGGGGCCACCGGGTTGAAGGCCCCGACGACCGGGTCGAACGGCATGGCGTGGTGGAGCGTGCTGGCGTCCGCCGACTCGGGATCCTCCTGCGGGCGCCCCGGGAACTTGGGGGGCGGGGCGGTCGGGACCCGGGCGGCGAGCCGGTCGGCGACCCGTTCGAGCGCCCCCGCCGCCTCCTCCAGCTCCCCGGCGGGGGCGCCGGTGGTGACCGCCAATTCGGCCAGCCGCCGGACCACCTCGCTCAGCCTGCCGAGCGATCGTTCACGGCCCCGCACCGCCGGGTGGGGGTTCGGTTGGCGGTTCAGGTCGGTCATGGACACCTCCACTGCCGGGCGGCCGGTCCCGGCGGCGGGTCATGGTACAGGCGCCACGCGGGACCCACCCCCGGCGTCGTGCCCGCGGCGCGCCACCCCGCCACCTATCCTGGGACCGCCCCGCACGGACCGCCCGCCCCGCCGTGCCGCACCGGACGCGCCGGCACCCAGCACGAGAAGGAGCACCCATGACCACCACCCCAGACCGGCTGCCGTTCAAGGTGGCGGACCTGTCGCTGGCCGAGTTCGGCCGTCGCGAGATCGAGTTGGCCGAGCACGAGATGCCCGGGCTGATGGCCATGCGGGCCGAGTTGACCGCCTCTCAGCCACTCGCCGGCGCCCGGATCTCGGGATCGCTGCACATGACCGTGCAGACGGCGGTGCTGATCGAGACGCTGGTGGCGCTGGGGGCACGGGTCCGCTGGGCGAGCTGCAACATCTTCTCCACCCAGGACCACGCCGCGGCCGCCGTGGCGGTCGGCCCGCACGGGTCGGCCGTGCAGCCCCAGGGCGTACCGGTCTACGCCTGGAAGGGCGAGACGCTCGAGGAGTACTGGTGGTGCACCGAGCAGGCGCTGTGCTGGCCCGGGGAGGGCGGACCGACGATGATCCTCGACGACGGCGGCGACGCCACGCTGCTGGTCCACAAGGGGGTCGAAGTCGAGAAGGCCGGGGCGGCGCCCGACCCGGCGACCGCCGGCTCCGAGGAGATGGCGGTGGTGTACGAACTGCTCGGTCGGAGCCTGCGCGAAGACCCTCGCCGGTTCACCACCATGGCCAACGGCATCATGGGCGTCACCGAGGAGACGACCACCGGGGTGCACCGGTTGTACGAGATGCAGCGCAACGAGGAGCTGCTGTTCCCGGCCATCAACGTCAACGACTCGGTCACCAAGTCCAAGTTCGACAACAAGTACGGGTGCCGTCACTCCCTGATCGACGGCATCAACCGGGCCACCGACGTGCTCATCGGCGGCAAGATGGCGGTGGTCTGCGGCTTCGGCGACGTGGGCAAGGGCTGCGCCGAGTCGCTCCGGGGCCAAGGGGCGCGGGTGGTGGTCACGGAGATCGACCCCATCTGCGCCCTGCAGGCGGCCATGGAGGGCTTCGAGGTCCGCCGGCTCGACGACGTGGTCGGGGAGGCCGACATCTTCGTGACCGCCACCGGTAACAAGGACATCCTCACCGCCGCCCACATGGCGAAGATGAAGCACCAGGCCATCGTGGGCAACATCGGGCACTTCGACAACGAGATCGACATGGCCGGACTGTCCCGGATCCCCGGCGTCGAGCGGGTCAACATCAAGGCACAGGTCGACAAGTGGGTCTTCCCCGACGGGCACGCCGTGATCGTCCTGTCGGAGGGCCGTCTGCTCAACCTGGGGAACGCCACCGGCCATCCCAGCTTCGTGATGTCCAACTCCTTCACCAACCAGACGATGGCCCAGCTCGAGCTCTACACCCGGTCGGCCCACTACGACACCAAGGTGTACGTGCTGCCCAAGCACCTCGACGAGAAGGTGGCCCGACTGCATCTCGACGCGCTCGGGGTGCAGCTGACGATACTCACCCCCGAGCAGGCGGCCTACATCGGCGTGCCGGTGGAGGGCCCCTACAAGCCGGACACCTACCGGTACTGATCCGGTTCGGGCACCGGACCAGCGGGCACCGGACCGGCGGGCACCGGACCGGCGGGCACCGGACCGGCGGGCACCGGAACTGCCGAAAGGAGGCGCCGATGCGGGTCGCGGTCCTCGGCATGGGCAACATGGGCCGGGCGCTGGCCCGGCGGGTGCTCGAGGCCGGTCACGAGGTCCGGTTGTGGAACCGGACCCCCGGGCGGGCCGGGGAGGTGCTCGAGGCCGGGGGCCTCGAGGTGGACAGCCCCGGGGCGGCGGCCGAGGGGGCCGACGTGGTGTTGGTGTCGCTCCGCGACGACCGGGCGGTGCGCGACGCGGTCCTCGCCTCGGACCTGCCGGACCGCCTCGGTGACGCGACGCTCGTGGACACGAGCACCGTCTCCCCCGAGACCAGCCGGGCGGAGGCCGAGGCGATGCCCGGCCGCCGCATGGTGGCCGCGCCGGTGCTCGGCGCCCCGGCGGCCGTCCGGTCGGGTCGGGCAACTTACGTGCTCGGCGGGCCGAGGGCGCTGGTGGACGCGCTCGAGCCGCTGTGGTCGGCGCTGGGCGACCGCCGCCGCTGGTGGTCGGAGGACCCCGGGGTGGCGACCTCGCTGAAGCTGCTCAGCAACTTCCTGCTGATGGGCGGGCTCGCCCTCTTGGCGGAGGCGGTGGCCACCGGGCAGGGGGTCGGTCTCGACCGAGGGCTCCTGCGCGACTTCCTCCAGGACAGCCCCATGGTGCCGGTCGGGCTCGAGAACCGGGTCGACGACCTGCTCGACGGGGACCACGACGGGTGGTTCGCGGCGCGCCTGGGCGCCAAGGACGTCGGGCTGGTGCGCCGGCTGGCGGCGACGGTCGGCCTGCAGCTCCCCTTGGCCGAGCTGGTCGAGCAGCGCTACCAGGCGCTGGAGGGGCTCGGCCTGGGCGCCGCCGACATCGGCGCCGTCGTCGAGCTGCTCCGCCGGCCCGGCTGAACGGCGACGGAGCACCACGCCGGCGCGACCCACCCCGCCGGCGAGCCGGGACCACCGGCGACTCGGCCGGTCGCCTCAGCGGAGGCCGGCGAACAGGTCGTCTTCGGGAAGCGGGCCCCCTGTCCGGTCGGGACCCCGCACGTACCACTCCACCCCGAGGGCCTCTGCGAACAGCTCCTGTCCGAGGCCGAGCAGGAAGGCGTTGTCGAGCTGGGTGGCGTGGGCCGCCAGCGCCTCGTACTTGACCGCGGCGGACGCCCGGCAGTCGAGGGTGGTGGTGACCAGGTGGTCCTCGGTCCCGAAGGCCGGCGACGCCAGCCAGTCCGGGAGCGCCAGCCCGGCCGCGTCCGCCAGCTCGGCCGCCATGGCCAGGTGGGAGCGGGGGACGGCGACGAAGTAGGTCTTGTCGACCACCCCCGTCCGCTCGACCGCCGCCATGGTCGCCCGGTGGGCCTGGACGTGGTCGGGATGCCCGTAGAAACCGTCGCGGTCGTAGGTGACCACCACCTGCGGGCGGTGGCGCTCGAGCAGGGCAGCCAACCGCTCGGCCGCCTCGGCCACCGGCGTCGCCGCGAACGCACCCGGGGCACGGTTCTCCGCCCATCCGACCATCCCCGAGTCGCGGTAACCGAGCAGCTCGAGCTCGGCAACCCCGAGGAGCCGGCAGCTGGCCTCGAGCTCGAGCCGTCGGGTCGTGGCCACCGTCGCCGGGTCGTGGCCCGCCGTGTGGACCGGGACCCCACCCGGCCCGTAGCCCAGCTCGCCGCCGGTGCAGGTGACCAGGACCGTCCGGACCCCCTCGGCCGCGTAGCGGGCCAGGGCCCCGCCGGTGAACAGCGCCTCGTCGTCCGGGTGGGCGTGGACCGCCAGAAGGGTCAGCCCACGGGGCCCGGCCACCAGCCCTGCCTCAACGCTGCAGGTCCAGCACGGCCCGGGCGAGCTCCTCGAGCTCCGCCCGGGGGTCGGCCGGCGGCTCCACCGGCCGGACCACGAACTTGGAGAAGCCGACCGCCACGAACTCCTCGAGGGTGCGGCGGAGGGCCGGGAGGCCGACCGGCACCACCTGGGCGAGCTCTTCGACCGGTCGGCGGACCACCGATGCCATGGCCCGCTGCCGGGACGGCTCGAGCGGCGTCCGTGCATAGCCGATGCTCACCCCGAAGTGCTCCGGGCTGATGCTGCGGCCGGCGGCGGCCGCGGCCGCGTCCACCACCGCCTTCCCGGCCACCGCCTCGGCCGGCGTGCAACCCGACGGCAGCCACCCGTCGGCCAGACGCCCGCAGCGCTCGAGGGCGGCCGGCACCCGTCCCCCGAGCCAGACGTCGAAGGGTTCCTGGGCCGGCCGCGACGAGATGGCGACCCCCTCGAACCGCCCCGCCGGGCCGTCGTGGTCCACCACCTCTCCGGACCAGAGGGCCCGCAGGAGCGGGAGCATCTCCTCGATCCGGGACCCACGCTCGGCCACCGGCACGCCGATCGCCTCGCGCTCGGGCGGGCGGGTCAGCCCCGGCACGAAGGTGACCAGCAGCCGCCCACCGGTCGCCACGTCGAGATCGGCCAGCTGCTTGGCCAGCCGGACCGGGTGGCGGCCGGCGAGGAGCATGGTCGTGCCGAGCTTGAGCCGGGGCACCCGCGCGCCCACCCAGGCCAGGCCGACCAGCGGGTCGAGCGTGGCGGCGGTCAGCACCTCGGGGAGCCAGAGCGAGTCGAAGCCCAGCGCCTCGAGCTGCTCGGCCAGCGCCGCCAGGGCTGCCGGATCGCCCGACGGCAGGCCGGCGCCCACCCCGACGCGGACCTTCACGGGGCCACCGGGGGGCTCACGGCGCGCTCCGAAGGGCGGCGATCGCCCGCTCGACGGCGGCGTCGTCGAGGTCGCGATGGGTGACCAGGCGAACGCGGCCCGGTGCGACCGTGCCGGCCAGCACCCCGTCACCGCGCAGGTGCTCGAGCAGCTTGTCGGTCGCCGAGTGCCCGAACACCACGATGTTGGTCCGCACCTGTCCGGGGTCGGGCGAGGTGCCTGGCCACCGGTCGGCCACGACCTCGGCCAGCCGGCGGGCCCGGCGGTGGTCGTCGGCCAGGCGCTCGATGGTCGTGCGCTCGAGGGCCAGCAGGCCGGCGGCCGCCAGCACCCCGGCCTGGCGCATCCCGCCCCCCAGGCGCTTGCGCTCCGACCGGGCGGCCGCCATTACCTCGGCCGGGCCGGCCAGCAATGAGCCCACCGGGGCACCCAGTCCCTTGGAGAGGCAGCTCATGACGGTGGTCGCGCCGCCGGCCAGCCGGGCCGCGGGCACCCCGGTGGCGACCTCGGCGTTGAACAGGCGGGCCCCGTCCATGTGGACCGGCAGCCCGGTCGCCGCCTCGGCCAGAGCGTCGAGCTCCTCGAGCGGCCACGGGGCCCCCGACGACGCCATGTGGGTGTTCTCGACGCACACCAGCGAGACCGCGGGCAGGTGATGGGCCGCCCCCTGGCGGGCCATCCGCACGTCGGCCGGTGAGAACCGGCCGGACTCGTCGTCCACCGGGTGGAGCTGGACGCCGGCGTTGCGGCTGGCCGCCGCGAGCTCGTAGGCGACGAGGTGCGAGCGCCTGCCGGCCAGCACCAGGGTGCCGGGCTCGGCCAGCACGCGGACGGCCATCTGGTTGGCCATGGTGCCCGACGGCACGAAGACGGCCGCCGCCTTGCCCACCAGCTGGGCGTAGGCCGCCTCGAGCCGGCTCACCGTCGGGTCCTCGCCGTAGCCGTCGTCGCCCACCTCGGCCTCGGCCATGGCCCGGCGCATCGCCGGCGTGGGCTTGGTGACGGTGTCGCTGCGGAGGTCGACCAGGCCGGTGTCGGTCATGGCGTTGCGGATGCTACCAATGATGGGTTTCGTGCCCACCTGCGCATCCACGGACCGAACCCGGCGGCGACATGGGTTGCGAGGACACCTGCGACGAGCTGCGGCTGTCGGGAGCGGCTCGGCAGGTTGGCTCCACGGGCGAGGCACGCCCCGTTCCGGACGGGCGCGAGCAGGCCTGCAGCACGGCGACGTCCACGTTGCGGCCGCACTCGACCCGGTCGGGCAGCTGCTGGCCACGGCGTCGAGGTGGTGGAGGTCGGCCGCCCCGACCGCCAGGCCCGGCGCCTGCACGGCAAGTCCAAGCGCGAGGTCCTGCGCATCTTGAAACGCTACGTGGCCCGCCAGGCCTACCGGCGCCTTCGGCCAGCGCGAGATCGCCGGGCACCGGACCTGGCCCCGATGCCACCTGTCGCCCACAGGGCTGACTTTCTGCCAATCTGCCGATCCGGTGCCCCGGCCCCCCTCGGGAACGTGGCCTCATGAGAGCCTGTCTCCGTCTGGACGACCCGTCATTGGTCTGCCCGATCCCGGCCTGGGGGCTTGACGACGTCAGTAGGAGCGTCGGCACCCGGTCGGTGTCCCGACCGACAACAGGAGGTCGACCGCCCCGACGCAGCTCTCCACCACGGCATCGGGCCGGAACCCCGGCTCCTCCCAGGCCCGCCCGCGGTGCACCCACACGGTGCCCAGGCCGGCGCCGCGCCCGCCACCGATGTCGGGCACCGGTGCGTCCCCGACCATCCAGCGCCACCCGTCCCCACCATCCCCGGTCCCCGCTCCCAGGCGGCGCAACGCCTCTTCGAAGATGCGCCGGTCCGGCTTCGCCACTCCCAGCTCCTCGGAGATGCAGACCTCGTCGACCAGCCCGGCCAGCCCGGCCCGCTCGAGCTTCTCCCGCTGGGTCGGAGGCCCGTTGGTGACCAGGCCTATCCGCCAGCCGGCCCCCCGGAGCCGGACGAGCGCCGCCTGCACTGCCGGCTCCGGACGGAAGCAGTCGGGGTAGGAGACGCGGTACTCGGCCATCAGCTGGTCGACGCGCGCCGCCAGCCCGAAGCGACGGCGGACCGCTTCGAACACCCGCTCCCGGGGGGCGAACCCGTCGTCGTCCACCTGGCAGAGGAAGGCGAGTCCGGTCCGTCCGAGCCCGTGGGCCTCGGCGAAGGACCCCGCCCAGGCCCGGAACGCCCCCTGGCGGTCGACCAAGGTGTTGTCGAGGTCGAACAGGGCCACCGGGCAGACGTGCACACCCCCCAGTATGGGCTCGCCCGGGCGGACCCGGCGGTAGGCTCCGGCGCCGATGGATGAGGTCGCCGGGCCGGGCACCGAGGTCGATCACGACGCTCTCCATCAGCGGACGGTGGCCTCGCTGCTCGGCATCGAGGTGCGCGAGGCGACCCCCGATCGGGTGGTCATGGCGGTCCCGGTCACCTGGAAGGTCCACCAGCCCTACGGTCTCCTCCACGGCGGGGTGTCGGCCCTGGTGGCCGAGTCGGCGGCCAGCTACGGGGGCTCCCTGTCGGTGCCCGAGGGCAAGAGCGTGGTGGGGGTGGAGCTGAACGCCAGCCACCTCCGCCCGATGCGCGAGGGCACCCTGGTGGCGGTGGCAACCCCGGTGCGCAAGGGCCGCACGCTGCAGGTCTGGGAGGTGACGCTCACCGACGACGAAGGTCGGGGCGTGTGCCGCGCCCGCTGCACCCTGGCGGTGGTCGACCTCGATCGTCCCGCCGACTGACCCGCCCGCGCCCCCTCGGGCCGACGCCCAGCGGCCGGTGCGAGGGGCGCGCCGGTCGGGGACCACCGGGCCCAACGTGACGTACGGCGGTCGTACCGCCTAGGATGACGGGGTGCCCGTGGTGCGACCCACTGGCCTGATGGGTCCGCTCGGGCTCCTCATGCCGATCGCCCCGCCCGGTAACTCCCCTGCTCATATGGGTAGTACCTCCTATCTTACCCCGAGTACTACATCCGGTAGTACCATCGAGCCCGTCACCGGCCTGGCGGCTTCGGTGGCGAGCCGCTTCGCCGAGGCGGAGGCGGCCGGGGCGGCCGGGCTCTGGGTGGTCGACCACCTGTTCTGGTGCATCCCGATGCTCGACTGCCTGAGCACGCTGGCCGTGGCCGCCACCGCCACCCGCCGGGCCCTCCTCGGCACCTGCGTCCTGCAGCTGCCGATGCGCCGGCCGTCGGCCGTGGCCAAGCAGGTGGCCACCCTCCAGCTGCTCAGCGGCGGCCGGTTCGTGCTCGGGGTGGGCGCGGGGAGCCACCCCGGGGAGTACTCGGCGGCCGGCGTCGAGTACGGAACGCGGGGCAGGGCGCTCGACGGGGCGCTCGACCAGCTCCGGCGGTGCTGGGCCGGCACCGCAGGCGACGGGGACCGCTACCGGCAGGAGCCGGTGCCCGAGCCGGTGCCGGTGTGGGTGGGCGGGTCGAGCCCGGCGGCCCTCGAGCGGGCCGCCCTCCGGGGTGACGGCTGGGTGCCGTTGTTCCTCGGGCCGGACGACTACCGGACAGGACTGGCCCGGCTCCGGCAGCTCGCGACGCGCGCCGGGCGTGACGCCGACCGGCTGGCGGCGTCGGTGGTGGTGCCGGTGTCGCTCGGAGCCCGCACCGATGTCGCCGCCGAGCGGGGCACCCGCTGGCTCGGCGCCCTCTACGGGCTGCCGCCGCATGCCTTCGCTCGCCACCTCGTGGCCGGCGATGCCCGCCGGTGCGCCGAGCACCTCCGCCGCTACCGGGACGCCGGCGCCGAGCACCTGGTGGTCATGGTGGCCGACCAGCGCGCGGTCGAGCAGTTCGCCGAGGTGGCGGCCGCCCTGACCGACACCTTCTCGGACGCCGGCCTCTCGGACGCCGGCCTCTCGGACGATCGCCTCTCCCCCCGACGCCATTCCCCCGACGCCCCCCGGCCCGAACCCCTGGAGGTACCTGCGTGAGCACAGAACCGGTCGCCATCCTCGGGACGGGGATGACCGACATGAGCCGCCGTGACCTCTCACCCGATGCCATGGCCTTCCAGGCGGTCCACGAGGCGATCGCCGACGCCGGCCTGCACCCCGGCGAGCTCGGGCTGGTGCTGGCGAGCAACGCCATGGGAGGCAGGCTCAGCGACCAGGGCTGCGTCCGGGCCCAGGCCTGGCTGCGCAAGGCGGGGCTGGGCGACGTGCCCATGGTCAATGTGGACAACTCCTGCGCCGGCGGCACGGCCGCTCTCCACCTCGGGGTGCTGGCCGCCCGGACCAGCGACCGACCGGTACTGGTGGTCGGCACCGAGAAGATGTGGACCGGGGACCGGGCGGCCACCCTGGCGGGGATCGAGGACGGCCTTCCCGCCGACTACCGGGCCGACATGCACGCCCGGTTCCGGGCGCAGGAGAACCCGGCCGGGAGCATCCTGATGGGCCTCAACGACTTCTGGGCCCGCCAGTACATGACCGAGCGGGGTGGCACGCTCGAGCAGGTCGCCGCCACGGTGGTCAAGGCCAGGGCCAACGCCGCCCGGAACCCTCTCGCCCAGGTGCAGCAGGAGATCACCGCCGAGGAGGTGCTGGCCGCCCCGCAGGTGGCCGGGGTGCTGACCCGCCTCATGTGCTCCTCGTTCACCGACGGGTCGGCCGCCGTGGTGCTGACCGGTGGGCCGGCCCCCCGGGGCGCCCCCCGTATCATCGGCTCGATGGCACGGTCGGGCAACGGCGAGATGGACTACCACGACCGGCTCGATGTGACCGCCCGGGCCGCCTGGGAGGACTTCGGCTTCGGGCCCGGGGACGTGGACCTAGTCGAGCTGCACGACGCCACCGCCCCCGAGGAGCTCTACGCCCTCGAGTCGCTCGGGTTCTTCGAGCGCGGCACGGCTGGCCCGGCCACCTTGGCCGGGGACACCGCCATCGGCGGCCGGGGACCCACCGTCAACCCGAGCGGCGGCCTCGTGGGCCGAGGCCACCCCCTGGGGGCCACCGGCATCGCCCAGGTGGTCGAGCTGGCCTGCCAGCTGCGGGGCCGGGCCGGCGAACGCCAGGTGCCGGCCGGCCGCCTCGGGGTGGCGGTCAACACCGGTGGGGTCATCGAGGGGGACGCCGGGTACGTCGGCATCCACGCCGTGGCGGCCGGAGTCTGAGCGTGCGCGGCATCAGGGTCACCGGCTGGGGGATCTCGGTCCCCGACAAGGTGGTGACCAACGACGACCTCTCGGTCCGGCTCGACACGAGCGATGCCTGGATCACCGAGCGCACCGGCATCCGGGAGCGGCGGATCGGCGGCAAGACCTCCGAGATGGCCATCGAGGCCGGGCGGCAGGCCGTCGATCGGGCCGGGCTGGCGCCTTCGGACATCGACCTGGTGGTCTTGGCCACCACCACCCCCGACGCACTCGTCCCCGGGACGGCGTGCACGGTCCAGGCGGCCCTGGGGACCTCCGGCGGCGCCATGGACCTCAACGCCGCCTGCTCGGGCTTCGTGTACGGGTTGGTGGTGTCGGCCGGGCTGATCGCCACCGGCGCGGGGCGCACCCTGCTGATCGGGGCCGACGCGCTGAGCCGCATCACCGACTGGGACGACCGCAAGATGGCGGTGCTGGTGGGCGACGGCGGCGGCGCGGTGGTGCTCGAGCCTGTGGAGGGCCCGGGTGACCTGCTCAGCTGGAACCTCAACGCCGACGGGAGCCTGCGCCACCTCCTCACCTGTGACCACGGCGGCTACCTCGACATGGACGGCAAGGAGGTGTTCCGCCGGGCGGTGCGGGTGGTGGTGGAGTCGGCGCAGCGGGCGATCGGCGACGCCGGGCTCGAGGTCGACGACATCGACCTGCTGGTGCCGCACCAGGCCAACCTCCGCATCATCCAGGCCGCATGCCAGCGCCTGGGCATCCCCGAGTCGCGGACCTCGGTGGTGATCGACCGCTACGGCAACACCTCGTCCGGCTCGATCCCCCTGGCGCTCGAGGACGCCCTGCGCCGCGGGCGGGTCCGCACCGGGGACCGGCTCCTCCTCAGCGGGTTCGGCGGTGGCATGACCTGGGCCAGCGCCGTCCTCCGCTGGGGCGCCTGATGGGCGGGGCCGGGGCCCTGCTGGTGATCCTGGCCGCCGGGCGGGCGACCCGCTACGGCGGCTGCAAGCCCCTGGCCCCGGTGGGGCCCGCCGGCGAGGCGGTGCTCGACCTGCTGGCCAGTGACGCCCTGGCGGCCGGCTTCGCCACGTTGGTGGTGGTGATCGGCCCGGGCACCGGACCCGCCATCCGCTACCACGTCACCCGGACCTGGCCCTCCGC
The DNA here is from genome assembly GCA_027315445.1 of Acidimicrobiaceae bacterium. Lineage (GTDB taxonomy): Bacteria > Actinomycetota > Acidimicrobiia > Acidimicrobiales > RAAP-2 > DAHUYA01. The sequence goes on from DAHUYA010000137.1 coordinate 34,426, forward strand.
CGTCGACGTCCGTTTCGCCCTGCAGGAAGTGCCGCTGGGGACGGTCCACGCAGTGCTGGCCGCCCGGGACGAGCTGCCCCGGGACGCCAGCTTCGGGGTGGCCAACGCCGACGACCTCTACGGCGAGGGCGCGCTGCGCCTCCTGGCCGACCACCTCTCGGGCGACGACCCGGCCAACGCACTGGTCGGGTTCCGCCTGCGCGACGCCGTCATCGGCGACGCGCCGGTCACCCGCGGGATCTGCACGGTGGACCCCGACGGCCTGCTCCGCGGGATCGACGAGCGACGCAAGGTGATGCCGGCCGGCGGCGGGCGTTACGAGTCGGACGACGGGCGCCAGCCGCGTGAGCTCGATCCCGAGGCGGTGGTCTCGATGAACCTGTGGGGCTTCCGGCCGGCCATGCGGGTGGTGCTCGAGGCGGCCATGGCCGAGGAGGCCCATGCCTCCGAGGAATCGGAGGTGCTGCTCCCCGAGGTCGTCGACCGCGTCCTCACCGGGAGGCTCCCGGCCGGTGCGGCGCCCCCGGCGCCGTTCCGGGTGCTGGCGGCAGGCGGCCGCTGCGTCGGCGTCACCCATCCCGACGACCTGGCGCTGGTGCAGGCCGACCTGGCCGGGCAGGTGGGTCGCGGGGAGCGACCGGCGCAGCTGTGGGCGGCCGCCGGCTGAGCCGGCTCCTGTCCCCCGGACGCACCCGCCGGCGCATACGGGCGCACCCGCCGGCATACACGCACGCCATGCACCCACGCACCCGCCGGCACATACGGGCGCACCGCCGGGCCGACGAACCCCGGACGCGACGCAGCCCCGAGTAACCGTCCGGCTTGCGCCGTCCAGCTCCTCGGGGCCACGCCCGGCGACCCGCTGCCACCTGCGGCCGGGGCCGTGTCGGACAACCCCGGCCCGGGGCCGGGACCGGAGGCTCCAGGGAAGCCACCCGGCCCGTTCCACGAGCCACCAGCGTTCAGGCACTTCCTCCGCCCCCGGCAGGCGCACCTTTCGGCGCTCCTGCCCTCCTTTGGTCGGCCTTTCGGCCTTCCATCAGGTCACGCCGGCCCCCTTTCGGGGACCTTCGTGTCGACTTCCGGTTCGCCTTTCAGCGTCCCTTCCGTCTTCTGGCGGGTTTCCGCAACCCGAACTGTCGATAGGGTGCGCCGCGCGAAGCCCGAGGTCAATGGGTATTTCCGAAATCCATACCTTTCCCCCACCTTTCACCGAACCATCCCCAGTCCGGGCACCTTCATCCCCAATCGAGGCCCGAGATGTCCCCAGGGAATCCCCAGAATCGGATCTGGTGCTGAGGCAGGTGATCGGACGGAGCCCCCAATCTGCCCAATCTGGATGTGGAAGCGACTGGCGGAGTATTCGCCTCAGATCGCCGAGAGGGCCGCCTCCGCCTCGCTGGCGTCGTCGTAGGGCTGGATCTCGGTGATGCGCCCATTGCGAACCCGGTAGAGGTGCAGGACCTCGCCGCGCCCGACGTGCGCGGAGGAATCCGGCCAGTGGATACGGAGATGGCACAGGATCCCGGCGGGGCCCGTCTTGAGGTCCGCCACTTCCCCTCCGACTCCTTCCGCCAGCAGGCGCTGGAACGTCGCCACGACCTCGCCGCGGCTTCGGCACTTGTTCGGAGCGATGTCGTCTCCCCAGCGGGCGTCCTCGGCGAGGAGTGCTCCGAACCTCGCAATGTCCCGTGCCTCGAAGGCCGTACGAATCTCCGTCGCCATCTCGTCGAGCGCCGCGCGTGTCGGAAGGGCGCGGCAGCAGCACTTCGGGCTGCCGCACGTCGAGACGCGAACGCCACGATCCACGAGGCATCCGCAGCCCGCGCAGGTCATGGCCATCGGCCAACTGTAGGTCGCGGGCGAAGCTGGTGAACCACCGGTGGCCCAAGACCGCTCATCGGCGTTCTCGCATCCCCTCGAGGAACCGTCCCCGGGCGGCGTCCCCCCAGCGGCGGCACCTCGGAGATCCGACCGGTCCGAGCGAGAGCAGCCGACCCACCCACGGAGGCTCCGTGAGCCGAATCGCCACCCGAAGGGCTACAGCGGGGTGACGTAGGCGGCGTGGATGCCCCCGTCCACCAGGAACGTGCTCGCGGTGATGAAGGAGGCGTCGTCGGAGGCGAGGAAGGCGGCGGCGGCGGCGATCTCCGCCGGCTCGGCGAAGCGTCCCATGGGCACGTGCACCAGACGGCGGGCGGCACGCTCGGGGTCGGCGGCGAACAGCCGGTGCAGCAGCGGGGTGTTCACCGGCCCCGGGCACAGGGCGTTGACCCGGACCCCCTGCCGGGCGAACTGCACCCCGAGCTCGCGCGAGAGGGCGAGCACGCCGCCCTTGGAGGCGGTGTACGAGATCTGGCTGGTGGCCGCCCCCATCACCGCCACGAACGACGCGGTGTTGACCACCGAACCCCCGCCCCGTTCGAGCAGGTGCGGGATCCCGTGCTTGCAGCACAGGTAGACGGAGGTGAGGTTGACCTCCTGCACCCGCCGCCAGGCCTCGAGCCCGGTCTCGAGGATCGAGTCGTCCTCGGGCGGCGAGATGCCGGCGTTGTTGCAGCAGACGTCCAGCCCGCCGTACTCGGCCACCGCGGCGGCGTACATCGCCTGCACCGCCTCGGGGTCGGTCACATCGGCCGCCACGAACAGGCCGCCCACCTCCTCGGCCGCCGCCGCCCCCTCCTCGGAGAGGTCGGCCACCACCACCCGGGCACCCTCGGCGGCGAACCGTCGCACCATCGCCCGGCCGATGCCGCTGGCCCCGCCGGTCACGACCGCGACCTTGTCGTGCAGCCGGCCGCCCGGCGGGGGGCCGGGCGCGGCGGGACCACCCCCCACCGGCCCTGCCACCCCCTCTTCCCCCGTCACGCCGCCCCTCCCCCGGCCGGCTCACTCGGTGGCGATGAAGACGTTCTTCCCGTCGCAGCAGCCCTCGAGCGCGTCCGGGCCGAGCTCCCGCCCGAGCCCTGACTGCTCGAGGCCTCCGAAGGGCGTCCGGTAGCGGACCGACGAGTCGGGGTTGCCCGACAGGTTGCCGGTCCCCACCGCCCGGGCCACCCGCAGGGCCCGCCCGACGTCCCCGCAGGAGACCTGGCCGCAGACCTCGCAGGTGCTCGTGCCGTGGGTCGCCATCAGGGGCCATCCTGGCACGCTCGACCCTCCTCCGAGCCCGGCCGGCCCGACGGGCCCCCACCCCGGTTGGTTAGGGTGCGAGGCCGATGCCCGAGCCGCCCGCCCCACCGCCCGCCCCACCGGCCGAGTTCACCCTCGTGGGGGTCTTCGAGGCGCTGGCCGGCGCCCTGGGCGACCAGCCGTGCCTGCGCTGGCGTGACCGCTGCCTCAGCTACGCCGTGATGGCCGAGCGGGCCAGACGGATGGCCTCCTTCCTGCACGATCGGGGGCTCGGCTGCCGGGCCGAGCGCCAGGCCCTGGCCAACCACGAGTCCGGGCAGGACCACCTGGGCCTCGCCCTCTACAACGGCAACGAGTACCTCGAGGCCATGCTGGGCGCCTCCGGCGCCCGGGTGGCCCCGTTCAACGTCAACTACCGCTACACCGGCGAGGAGCTCGCCTACCTGCTGGCCGACGCCGGGGCACGGGGCCTCGTCTACCACGCCTCGCTGGCGCCGGTGGTGGCCGAGGTGCTGCCGGGGCTGCCGGCGATCGAGCTGCTCGTGCAGGTGCCCGACGAATCGGGGCACCCGCTGCTGCCCGGCGCCGTCGCCTACGAGGAGGCGCTGGCCGCCGGCTCCCCCGCGGGCCCGCCGGTGGAGTCCTCCCCCGACGACCTCTACGTGCTCTACACCGGCGGGACCACGGGCATGCCCAAGGGTGTGCTCTGGCGCCAGCACGACATCTTCATGGCCGCCATGGGGGGCCGCCGGATGGTCGACTGGTCGGAGCTCACCTCCTACGAGGAGCTCGTGGCCCAGGCCACCGCCGCTCCGGGGGCCGTCCTGGGACTGCTGCCCCCGCTGATGCACGGGGCCGCCCAGTGGGCGGCCTTCATGGTCATGACGATGGGGGCGACCATCGTGCTCCCCGACGATACCCGCCGCCTCGACCCGGCCGACGTGTGGCGGACGGTGGAACGCCACCGGGTGAACACGGTGACGGTGGTGGGCGACGCCATGGCGCGGCCGCTGGCCGAGGAGCTGGGCCGCCATCACTACGACACCTCGTCGCTGCTGGCCATCGGCAACGGCGGGGCCCCGCTCACGCCGGCTGCCCGGCAGCTGCTGCTCGGCCGGCTCCCGAACCTGATCATCAGCGACACCGCCGGCTCGTCGGAGGCGGGCGCCCAGATGCAGACCGCCGGCGGCGGAGCCGACGGCGTCGGAACCTTCACCCCCGGCCCGGGCGCGGTGGTGGTCAGCGAGGACCTGCGCCAGGTGCTGGCCCCCGACCACGAGGGCATCGGCTGGCTGGCCCAACGGGGGTGGGTGCCCCTGGGTTACCTGGGCGACGCCGAGAAGACCGCCCGCACCTTCCCGGTGATCGACGGTGTCCGCCACGCCGTGCCCGGGGACCGGGCCCGCCACCTGGGCGACGGGCGGATCGAGCTGCTCGGCCGCGATTCGGTGACCGTCAACTCCGGCGGCGAGAAGATCTTCGTCGAGGAGGTCGAACGGGCGATCGCCGGGCACCCGGCGGTGGCCGACGTCGTGGTGGCCGGCCGGCCGAGCGAGCGCTGGGGGCAGGAGGTGGTGGCGGTGGTGCAGCTGGCTCCGGGCGCACAGGCCGAGGCTTCGGACATCGTCGCCCACGCCGCCGGGCACGTCGCCCGCTACAAGCTGCCCAAGGAGGTGGTCTTCGTCCCGCTGGTCCAGCGGTCTCCCTCGGGGAAGGCGGACTACCGCTGGGCCCGCGAGCAGGCGCTGGCCACCGTGAAGGGATGAGCAGGGGTTGAGCAGGCCCGAGCCTGCCGATGACGGCCGGCGGCGCTGCGACTGGGCCCGGGGCGAATGGCTGGTCCCGTACCACGACACCGAGTGGGGGGTGGCGGTCCACGACGACCGCCGCCACTTCGAGTACATGACCCTCGAGGCCGCCCAGGCCGGGCTCAGCTGGCTGACCGTGCTGAAGCGCCGCGCCGGCTACCGCCGGGCGTTCGCCGGCTTCGACCCCCGGCGGGTGGCCCGCTTCACGCCGGCCGAGGTGGCGACGCTGCTCGAGGACCCCAGGATCATCCGCAACCGCGCCAAGGTGGAGGCCACAGTGGCCAACGCCGCCGCCTTCCTGGCCGTGCAGGAGGACCGGGGCAGCTTCGACGCCTACCTCTGGGACTTCGTCGACCACGCGCCGGTGCGCAACCGCTGGCACACGGTGGACCAGGTGCCGGCCAGCAGCCCGGTGGCCGAGGCGCTCAGCGCCGACCTGCGCCGTCGCGGGTTCCGGTTCGTCGGGCCCACCATCTGTTACGCTCACCTGCAGGCGGCCGGGGTGGTGCTCGACCACTTGACGACCTGCTTTCGTCACCGCGAGCTCGACCCGGGGGGGTAGCCGGCGAGGAGCGGGTTTGCACTCCCGGCGGCGCTCGGGACGCCGGTGGACGGTGAGCACGCAGCGCTCCGGCGGCCAGTACGAGACTGGCCAGCACGAGACTGGCCAGCACGAGACTGGCCAGCCCGGTCCGTGGTCGCCCTCGGCAACAGCCGTTTTCGCTCTGGTGCGCCTCCCCGGGACGATCGCTATTTCCCCTTGGCCGGGTGGCCCGCGGCAGCTCCATATACCGACGTCGGAGTGCCGCCATCGAACGCCGGCGGTACACTCCCGAAAGGATTGACGATCTCGGGTGCGGGTACATTGAACGACCAGGGGACCCCGAACCGGGGATCCGGCGGCGACGCCACCACTCTCACGCCCCACTCGCTGGGCGACGTCCTGGCGCTCATGCCCGACGCGGCCGTCGTGGTCGACGGTGACGGCTCCATCGTCTCCGCCAACCCGCATGCCGGATCCCTGTTCGGGTACCAGGTCGACGAACTGGTCGGGCGGCCGGTCGAGGTGCTCGTCCCCGAGCGCTTCCGCCACGGCCACCGTTCCGAGAGAGCCGCCTTCGAGGAGGCGCCCCAGTCACGCCCCATGGGTCTCGGCCTCGAGCTGTTCGGCCGGCGCAGGGACGGCACCGAATTCCCGGTCGACATCAGCCTGGCACCCGTCGGGAGCTCGGACCGGTCGCTGGTGGTGGCGGCCGTCCGTGACGCCACCGAGCGCAAGGCCGCCGCCGCCGCCCAGGCCCAGCTGGCGGCCATCGTGCAGTCCACTCAGGACGGCATCGTCTCGATGTCCGCCCAGGGCGTGCTCACCAGCTGGAACACCGGAGCCGAACGCCTCTTCGGCTACTCCCCGGCCCAGGTGATCGGGCGCCACATCAGCATGCTGGTCCCCGACGAGGAATCGCCGGTGCTCGAGGAGATGCTCGACGCCATTCGCCGGGGAGAGGGCCTCGACCCCCGGGACACGGTGTGGCTGACCAGCGACCTGAAGCCACTCGACGTCGCCATCTCGATCTCGCCACTCGAGCACGTCGACACCGGTGGGTCGGCGGGACCGGGTTTCTCCCTCCTGGTGCGCGACGTGACCCAGCGCAAGTCGGACGAACGGCGGCTCCGCCGCCAGGAGCGTTGGCAGGCGGCCACCGCCGAGATCCGCCTCGGACTCCTGTCCGGGACGCCGGTCGACGAGTCGCTCGGCCTGGTCTGCCGGGCGGCGGCCGACGTGGCCGAGGTCGGCCAGGTGGTCATCTTCGAGATCGCCGACGACACCGCCTCGTTGCTCGCCCAGGCGCACGGCGAGTCCCGGCTCCGACCGGTGCTGCACCCGGTGCCGGCCCCCATGGCCGCCGCCCTGGCCGGTGGATCGAGCCAGACGGTCCCGCTGATGCCCGGCGCCGACGAGGTGCTGACAAGGCTGCTCGGCCTGGGCGGGCAGCCGGGGTGGATGGCCGCGGTCCCGATGCCGCTCGGGGAGCGGCGATCGGGGGTGTTGGTGGCGGCGACCGAAGAGGCGGTCGGCGAGGAGGCGCTCGACATCCTCGAGAGCCTGGCCGCCCAGGCCACGCTGGCGCTGGCCCTGTCGGACGTGCGGGCCGAACGCGACCGACTCCTCATCTCCACCGATCGTGAGCGGATCGCCCGCGACCTCCACGACCTGGTCATCCAGCGGCTGTTCGGCGCCGGCCTCCGGCTCCAGAGCACGGTCACGCTGATCGGCAACCCGGCAGTCGCCGAGCGGGTCACCTCGGCGATCGAGGACCTCGACACCACCATCCGCGAGATCCGTGGGGCGATCTTCGCCCTCAACTCGCCCGATCTCGGCTCGAGCCTGGCCGACCGGGTGCGTCAGCTCGTCGGGACGATGGCCGAGTCACTCGGGTTCCGTCCCTCTCTCGACCTCGGCGACCTGGGGGGGGAGGGCATCGACGAGCATCTCGAGTCCGAGCTGCTGGCGGTGCTGCGCGAAGCGCTCTCCAACGTGGCGCGCCACGCCCGGGCCAACTCGGTGTCGGTGGGGGTCGTGACCGACGCCGATCAGTTGGTACTGACGGTGCTGGACGACGGGGTGGGCATCGGCGAGGCCCAGCGGCGGAGCGGACTGGCGAACGCCCGGGCCCGGGCCCAGTTGCTGGGCGGGGACCTCGAGATCTCCACACCGCGTGAGGGCGGCACCCGGTTCGAATGGCGGGTGTCGTTCGGGACGCCCTGAAGGCGGCGGGGACGGCGTCCCAGGGCACAAAGTCACATCGTGGTCGGGCCGACCGGCGACCCCCCGAGGGACCTTCGACACTGTTCGGTACAGGCCGATCCGCCGACGATGTGGGTATGTGGGTCGACGACCGTGGCTCGGAGGTGCTCGGGCTCCTCGAGTGCCGCCGGTTGCTGGCCCTCGGGGCGAAGGAGGGTCGTCACGGCCACGTGGGCCTGCCCGACGAGGCAGGACCGGTCGTGCTGCCGGTCAACTACAACATGCACGGGCCCGATGTCGTGCTGCTCATCGGCGACGGCCTGTTCACGCGGTTGGCAGGGTCGCACATCTCCTTCCAAGTCGACGGCGTCTCACCCCCCCGCCCGTTCTTGGGGGAAGCCGACCGGCAGCACTGGAGCGTGCTGGTGCGGGGGCTGGCCATCGAGGAGACGCCGGCGGCCGTCGAAGGCCACCTTCCGGCGCCCGAGGTGCTCACCCCGGGTGATCGGGTGGTCCGCATCCGGGCGGACACGGTGAGCGGACGGCGCTTCTGGGTGACGGCGACCGTCGCTGCCGCCGCAGAGGGCGAGGACCCCGCCGTCGTCGGCGGGGGGCGACCCGGGGCCCGACCATCCGGACACGCCCGGAGGCGAGGTGCTGCCCTTCCCGGGCCGCCCGAGCTAGGGCAGGCACCGGCGGCGTCCGGCCCGGGACCGGACCGTCGTGACCCCGGCGCCGTGGAGGGGTCGCGGCCACACTGGAGGTACGACCGATCCAGAGGGAGGGAAGGTGGGGACGATGGCCAAGCAGGGGGCAGCCGGTGAGCCCGGGCGGGAGGCAGAGGGGGAGCACCGGATCGTGGTGGGTGTCGACGGATCGCCGTCGTCCAGGTCCGCTCTGGCCTGGGCCGCCCGTCAGGCAGCCATGACCGGCGCCGCGCTCGAGGTGGTGGGTGCGTGGGGCTACCCCGTCTATTTCGGCACCACCCCGGTCTGGCCGAGCGACTTCGACCCTCAGGCGGTCGCCGAGGGCAGCATCCGCCAGGCGGTCGAGGAGGTCCTGGGCACCCACCCCGCTCTGGTGGTCCGCACCACCGTTCGTGAGGCGGACGCGTCGATCGCCCTGCTCGAAGCCTCCGAGGGCGCCGACCTGCTGGTCCTCGGGAGCCGGGGGCACGGGGCGTTCACCGGGATGCTGCTCGGGTCGGTGAGCCAGCACTGCGTGACCCACGCCCACTGCCCGGTGGTCGTGATGCGCGACACCCACTGAGATCGGCACCCGGGCGGTCGGCGCCTCCTGCGGGACCATCTGCCCGGCGCCTTGGCCGGTCAGCGGGTACCGGTCAGCGGGTACCGGTCAGCGTCCCGAGGTCGGCGGCCAGATTGGCGTGCTGGGCCGCCGGACGGCGGCTCGTGGCGCGGATCGAGACGTCGTGGCCGGCGGCGCGGCGGCGCAGGGCGTCGACCGTGCACTCCGCCTTCGGGATGACCGAAAAGGGGTCGTAGCTGAAGACCCGCATGGCGTTCCGATGGGTGACCTTCTCGATCTCGTCCTGCGGCAGCCCGCCGATGTACTTCCAGAGCTGCTCGGGGGCGTGGGGCCAGGTGGTGTCGGAGTGCGGGTAGTCGCACTCCCAGGTGACCATGTCCATGTTGAGGAACTCGTGGCTGGCCACACCGAAGGCGTCGTCGATGAAGCAGGTGATGACGTGCTCGTTGAACACCTCGCTGGGCAGCCGGTCACCGAAGTCCTGCCCCGTCCAGCGGTGGTGCTTCTCGTAGTTGTAATCGACCCGCTCGAGGAAGTACGGGATCCAGCCGATGCCGCCCTCGGAGAGTGCCACCTTGAGGTCGGGGAACTTCCGCAGCACCGGCGACCAGATCAGGTCGGCCGCCGCCTTCACGATGTTGATCGGCGTGACGGTGATGAGCACGTCGATGGGCGCGTCGGGTGAGGTGATGGTGAGCTCGGAGGAGGAGCCGATGTGCATGCACACCACCACGTTCTCGTCCGAGCAGGCGGTCCAGAAGGGGTCCCAGTGCTCCGAGTGGATGCTCGGCCATCCCAGCTTCGACGGGTTCTCCGAGAAGGTGACCGCGTGGGCCCCCTTGGCCGCCGTCCGGCGGACCTCCGCCGCCAGCACCTCGGGGTCCCAGATCGCCGGCAGGGAGCACGGGATGAACCGGCCCGGGTGGGAGCCGCACCACTCGTCGATGTGCCAGTCGTTGTAGGCCCGCACCATGGCGAGGGCCACGTCCTTGTCCTCGGTCCGGGCGAAGAGCTGACCGCAGAACTGCGGGAACGACGGGAAGCAGAGCGAACCGAGGACGCCGTTGGCGTCCATGTCCTTGACCCGCTCGTGGATGTCGTAGCAGCCGGGGCGGATCTCGTCGAAGGACGTCGGCTCCATGCCGTACTCCTCGGGCGGGCGGCCGGCCACCGCGGTGAGGGCGATGTTGCCGATCTCGGACCCCTCGTAGGTCCAGGCGCTGGTCCCGTCGGCCCGGGTGATGAACTTGGGTGCGAGGTCGACGTACTTGGCCGGCAGCCGGCCCTCGAACACGTTGGGCGGCTCGACCACGTGATCGTCGACGCTCACCAGGATCAGGTCGCCCACATCCACCGTACGAACCCCCTTGCCGTGCGCCGGGTCTCCACCGTCCCGCCCCACAGGGGCGGGGCGCCGGTCTGCCGGCTGCCATCTCCGCCCCAGCGTAGCCCCGACCGGCTAGCACCCGGCGGCCGACCACCTACCATGGTCGCCATGAGCCTCGAGGGTGAGTACGAGCCGAGCGCCTGGGACTGGGTTCGCCAGCAGGTGGCGACCTACGAGGCGTCCGGCGGCACGGAGGGGACGACGCTGCTCGACACCGGGCTGCCGGTGGTGGTCGTGACCATGCAGGGCCGGAAGAGCGGCAAGATCCGCAAGGCACCGGTCATGCGGGTCGAGCAGGGCGGGCAGTACGCCATCGTCGCCTCGAAGGGCGGCGATCCCCATCACCCGTCGTGGTACCTGAACCTGAGGGACGACCCCGAGCACGTCCGGCTGCAGGACGGCCCCCAGGTCCTCGACGTCGCCGTACGCGAGCTCGAGGGCGAGGAGCGCCGCGAGTGGTGGGACCGGGCGGTGGCCGCCTACCCGCCCTACGCCGAGTACCAGGCGGCAACCGATCGCCGCATCCCGGTGCTGCTGGCCAGTCCCCGAAGTTGAGCGGCCGCCGCCCTTCCCGGTCGCGCCGAGGCGGGAGCGGCCGGTGCCCGAAACGCCCGTGGGGCCGGTGCCCATGACCATCGAGCAGATGGTCGACCGGCTGGCGGCGGCCCGGCGACCGGGCGTGCCGGTGTCCCTCGACGACCGCCGGTGGGCGAGGAGCACCCTCGAGCAGCTCGGGATCAGCGGCCTCCTCCGGTCCCTGGAGCTCGCCGAGCGGGTACTGCGTTTCGGGGACGGGTTCCACCCGGTGGCCCGCTTCTTCGTGGACGGGAGCGACGAGCAGGCCTACGTCCGGGAGCTGATGGGCCGATCGGCCCCGAGCTGACCCCGGGCGGCGGCGGTTCGCCCGACGGTGGGCGCGGGCCGCGGTGCTACTTTCCGGCGGTGGGTGCGCGGCGATTCACCGGGAAGTCGGTGATCGTCACCGGTGCGGGGAACGGCATCGGGCTGGCCTACGCCGAGGCGTTCACCGCCGAGGGCGCCTCGGTGACCATCGCCGACATCGACCTCGGCGCCGCCCGATCGGCCACGGAGCGTCTCGACGGCTCCTTGGCAGTCGCGGTCGACGTCGCGGTCGAAGCCGAGGTCGCGGCCATGGTCGACGCCGTCGTCGATCGTTTCGGCGGCGTCGACGTGCTCGTGAACAATGCCGGCCTCCACATGGGGTCGTACAACCTCACGAGCACCCTCCCACTCGGGGAATGGCGCCGGCTCTTCGACGTCAACCTGTTCGGCTGCATGCTCTGCGCCCGCCACTGCCGACCGTCCATGGTCGAACGGGGCGGCGGGGTGATCCTCAACCAGTCGTCGAACTCCTCCTACCTCGGCATCGGGGCGTACAGCATCTCGAAGCTCGCGCTGAACGGCCTCACCCTCTCACTGGCCCAGGAGTACGCCCCCGACAACATCCGCGTCGTCGGGATCGCCCCGGGGATGGTCGCCTCGGACGCCGTGCTGGCCCGGCTCGAGGACGTCCACAAGCAAGCCGTCCTCGGCGGGCAGCTGGTCGAACGTTGGGGGCAGGCCGAGGACCTGACCGGCATGGCGCTCCTGCTCTGCTCCGATCAAGCGTCGTTCGTCACCGGGCAGACGGTGACCGTCGACGGCGGGTTCCTCAAGCGCCTCTGACCGGGGGTGCCGCCACCCGATCCGACCGGGGGTGCCGCCACCCGATCGCGGCCCGGCGCGCTCCGAGGCCCTCGCCGTCGGCAACCCGTACCATGTCCGGACAACCGGCGAACCCTGGGAAAGTCCCATCGGGGCACCGGACCTGGGAGGGCACCATGCTGAGAGGTTTCAAGAACTTCCTCATGCAGGGCGAGCTGGTGGTCATCGCGGTCGGCTTGGTGGTGGCACTGGCGTTCAGCACGCTGATCAAGGCGTTCACCGACAGCGTCATCACCCCGCTGGTCAACGCCGCGGCCGGGGGTGGCGCGAAGGGACAGGGCCTCGGCTGGACGATCAACAATCAACGCATCGACCTCGGTGCGTTGATCTCGGCCGTCGTCTACTTCCTCATCTTCATGGCCGTCATCTACTTCGCCATCGTCGTGCCCTACCGCGCCTACATGGCCCGCCGGGGGAAGACCGTGTTCGGCGAGCCGGCACCCACCCGGACCTGCCCGTCCTGCCTGTCGAGCGACATCCCGCCGGCGGCCACCAAGTGCAAGTACTGCGCCAGCGAACTGACTCCGACGGGCTGACCGGCTGACTCGGTCGGGGCCCGACCGGCATGCCCGACCCGCAGCCCTTCCGACCCGCAGCAGGGGGGCAGGCGGCCGGCGGCCTGCTTCAGTCGGTGGGTCCGTGCCCCGGGCGATCCCCGGGCGCGACGAGCACGCAGTGGGTCCCTCGATAGATGGTGGGCACGCACTTGTTGCAGTGGATGCACAGCGACTCCGCGCGGTCGCCGTCCCGCCATCGCCGGACCAGCCCCGGCTCTCGCAGCAGGGCACGGGCCATGGCGACCAGCTCGAAGCCCTCCCCCATGGCCCGCCCGACGGTGTCGAGCCGGTTCACCCCGCCGAGGAGGACCAGCGGCATCGACAGCGCCCGGCGGAACTGGCGGGCGAGCGGCAGGAAGTAGGCCTCCTCGAAGGGGTAGGTCGGGAACAAACGGTGGCCCACCACCCGGAAGACCGCGCGGACCGGCGGCGGGAACGCCCTGGCCATCTCTTCCACCGGGGCGTCCCCCCGGAAGAGGTACATCGGGTTCCGCAACGAGCTCCCCCCGGACAGCACCAGGGCGTCGAGATGCCCGTCGGCCTCGAGCAACTTCGCCACCTCGACGCTCTCGTCGATCCAGAGCCCGCCCCGGAAGCCGTCGGCCATGTTGAGCTTGGCCAGCACCGCCATCGAGCCACCCACGGCCGATCGGACGGCCCCGGCCACCTGCCGGGCGAAGGCGGCGCGGTTGACGATGCTGCCACCCCACCGGTCCTGGCGGTGGTTGAGTGCGGGGCTGAGGAACGCGCTCACCAGGTAGCTGTGGCCGAAGTGCAGCTCCACCGCGTCGAAACCGGCCTCGGCCAGCACGAGGGCCCCCCGGGCGAAGTCGGCCGTGATGCGGGCGATGTCGTCCTCGGTGACCGCCCGGGTGAAGCGCATCGCCGCCGGGGCGAACTGCCGGGACGGAGCCAGCGACGGACGGCCGCGCACGGCGCCGACCGGGCCGGCGTGACCGATCTGTCCGGACACGGCCGCGCCCTCGGCGTGGACGGCCTCGGCCAGGCGGCGGAGGCCCGGCACGGCCTCGGGCCGGAGGACGATCTCGTTGGGCGCGCCCTGGCCGTCAGGGGAGACGGCCAGGTAGGCCAGCGTGGTCATCCCCACCCCACCGGCGGCCACGGCCCGGTGGAAGGACACGAGGCGGTCGGTCACCAGGTTGCCGGCGGCCATGCCCTCGAAGGTGGCGGCCTTCACCAGGTGGTTCCGCAGCCTGAGCGAGCCGAGCCGGGCCGCTGAGAAAGGGTCGGCAGCCGTGGGGTCGGCGGTCTCCTGCGGCACGCGCACACCGTAGGTCAACCTGCCCGCTCGCTCGGGCGGTGCCTCCGAGCGGGCGACGTCGCCCCCGCCGGCAGACGGGTCAGTGCGTGGATCGTGCTGGCCACGTCCCGGCCGGCACGGACGAGCGCCAACCGGACCGGTTCTGACCAGGGGGCGTTGCGGGTGCCGGTCGGCTCGCCGAGGTCCCGGGCCAGCAGCCGGCTGCACCGCACGAGAGCGGCCAGCCGCGCCCCCACCGACGGCCACCGCGAGGCACCGGCCGGCACCGTCGAGGGGAAGGCCAGGAGGGCCGCCATCTGGCTGTCGAATTGCCCGGGACCGGGGTTCCGCCGAAACCTCGGGAAGTCGGGGCTCGAAGGCGGCGTAGGGCGGCAGGTGGCCACCTGATGGGCCGCCCCCTCCACCCCGGCCATGCCCGCGGCCTCCCGGGCGCAGCCGAGTACGTCGAGGACGGCACTGACCTTGGCCATCACCCGGTCCAACCCGTCCAGCGCCCGGCGGAGGCCCGCCACCCCGGCGGAGGTGGGCCGGGGCAGGACGGCGCCGCGCGCCCCGGTCGCGCTGCCGTGCGCCGCGCTGCCGTGCGCCGCGCTGCCGTGCGCCGCG
>DAHUYA010000144.1 GCA_027315445.1 Acidimicrobiaceae bacterium
TGTCGATCGCCGGCGGTGAGCCACTCCTCCACCCCGACATCGAGAAGATCGTCGCCGAGCTGGTCAAGCGCAAGGTGTACGTCTACTTGTGCACCAACGCCGTGCTGCTCGAGCGGCGGCTCGACCGCTTCACTCCGTCGCACTTCTTCTCGTGGGTGGTCCACGTCGACGGCCTGCGCGAGCGGCACGACCGGGCGGTCGACCGGGACGGCGTCTTCGACAAGGTGGTGGCGGCCATCGGCGAGGCCAAGGCGCGCGGCTTCCGGGTGACCACCAACTCCACCTTCTTCAACACCGATTCGCCCAAGACGGTGCGCGACGTCCTCGACTTCCTCAACGACGATCTCGGGGTGGACGCCATGATGATCTCCCCCGCCTACGCCTACGAGAAGGCGCCGGACCAGGAGCACTTCCTCGGTGTCGAGCAGACCCGCCGGCTGTTCCGAGAGGCCTTCGGCGACGGACGGCGGAGGCGGTGGCGCCTGAACCATTCCCCGCTCTTCCTCGACTTCCTCGAGGGCAAGATGGAGCTCGGGTGCACCGCCTGGGGCATCCCGAGCTACTCGGTGCTCGGGTGGCAACGACCCTGCTACCTCATGGCCGACGGCTACGCCTCGAGCTACAAGGAGCTGGTCGAGTCGACCGATTGGAGCGCCTACGGGCGCGGTCGGGACCCCCGGTGCGCCAACTGCATGGCCCACTGCGGCTACGAGCCGACCGCGGTGATCGCCAGCATGGCCTCCCTGCGCCAATCGCTGCGCGCCCTGGTGAGCACCCGCTGACGGGGCGGGGCCGCCTGCCCGCGGGGAGCGGTCGGACGGCGGCGGGTCCGACCCCTGCTGCCCCACCCGGTCAGCGGCCGGTACGGTGGGCGGCCATGTGGGGGCGTGCCGGCGTCAGCCGGAGGTTATTGGCCGTGGCGGCGCCGAGCCGGGCGATGCCATCGGGGCAGCGCGTGCTGCGGGCCGTCGTCCCGCCGCTCCTCGTGGCCGGCGTGGCCGTGGCCGTGGCGCCACCGCTCGGGCGGGCCTCGGCCGTCGCCGCAACGGCCGGGGAGCCGAGCAGCGCACAGCCGATCGTGGGCATGGCGGCCGATCCGGCCACCGGCGGCTATTGGCTGGTCACCTCGAACGGCGGCGTCTTCGCCTTCGACGCCCCGTTCCTCGGCTCGACCGGGGCGGTCCAGCTGGACCAGCCGATCGTGGGCATGGCGGCCACCCCGGACGGCGGCGGCTACTGGCTGGTCGCCGCCGACGGCGGCGTGTTCGCCTTCGGCGACGCCGCCTTCGACGGCTCGATGGGCGGCCAGCCCCTCAACCACCCGATCGTCGGCATGGCGGCGGACGCCGCCACGGGCGGGTACTGGCTGGTGGCGGCCGACGGCGGCATCTTCGCCTTCGACGCCCCGTTCGAGGGGTCTGTGGGTGACCTGACCCTCAACCGGGCAGTGGTCGGCATCGCCCCGACGACCGACGCCGGCGGGTACTGGATGGTGGGGGCCGACGGCGGCCTCTACGCGCTGGGCGACGCCGGGTTCGCCGGGGCGGTCCACGTCCTGCCCCTGGCCGGCCTGACGGTTGCGATCGATCCCGGCCACGACGGGGGCAACGGCGCCAATCCTCAGGTGATCGACCAGCCGATCGACGGCGGGGGGTTCGTCGAGTCCTGCGACACCGTCGGCACCACCACCCCCGACGGGTATCCCGAGCACGCCTTCAACTTCGACGTGGCCACCCGGGCGGCCGCGCTACTCGAGGCCGAGGGGGCGACCGTGGTCCTCACCCGCACCAACGACACGGGCGTGGGCCCGTGCGTGAACGTGCGGGCGGCCATCGGCAACGACGCCCACGCGGCCGCCGCCATCTCCATCCACGCCGACGGGGGGCCGCCGACCGGACGCGGCTTCACAGTCATCACCCCCGAGCCGGTGGTGAGCTCGATCTCGAACAACACCGCCATCGTGGGGCCTTCCGACCAGCTGGGCGCCGACCTGGTGTCGGCCTTCACCGCCGACACCGGCGAGCCACCCTCGGACTACTACGGCCAGGGCGGCCTGATCGCCCGCAACAACCTGGGGGGCCTGAACCTCTCGACCGTCCCCAAGGTCCTGATCGAGTGCGCCAACATGAAGAACCCGAGTGACGCCGCCCTGACCGAGAGCCCGCAGTGGCGCCAGCAGGCGGCCCAGGGGATCACCGACGGCATCACCGCCTTCCTGGTGGCGGGCGAGCGGATCTGACCGCCGGGCCCCCGACCGCCTGCCTCGGACCGACCCCTACCCGAAGGCCCAGCTCTCGCCGGACTCGTAGCGGCGCAGCACGTTCTTGGCGATGAGGATCCGGTGGACCTCGTCCGGGCCGTCGGCGAGCCGTAGCGTGCGGGCGCCCAGGTACATGCCCGAGAGCGGCAGGTCGCTCGAGACGCCGGCCGCCCCCCAGACCTGGATGGCCCGGTCGACCACCCGCTCGTAGGCCGCCGGCACGAACACCTTGATGGACGAGATGTCGGTCCGGGCCTGCGGGGCGCCCCGGTCCACCTTCTGGGCGGCATCGATGGTCATCAGCCGGGCCGCCTGGATGTCCATGTAGCTGTCGGCGATGAAGCCCTGCACGAACTGCTTGTCCTTCAGCAGGCCGCCGTGGACCTGACGGGTGAGGGTTCGTTCGACCATGAGGTCGAAGGCGCGCCACATCTGGCCGATCGAGTTCATGCAGTGGAAGATTCGGCCCGCCCCGAGGCGGTCCTGGGCGGCCCGGTGCCCGTCGCCGACCTGCCCGAGGGTGTTGGCCACCGGGACCCGGACGTCCTCGTAGGTCACCTCGCAATGGTCGGAGTCCGATCGCCCCCAGACGCCGATGCCCCGGACGACGGTCAGCCCTGGCGCGTCGGTCGGGACGATGATCTGCACCATCTGGCCGGGCCGGCCGAGCTCGCCGGACGGGTCCTCGGCCCGGCACATCACGATGAAGAAGTCCGCCGCCTTGCCGTTGGAGGTGAACCATTTGTGGCCGTTGATGACCCACTCGTCGCCCTGGCGGACGGCGCGGGTGGTGAGCGAGCGCGGATCGGAGCCGGCGTTCTCCGGTTCGGTCATCGAGAAGCCCGACTGCATGGTGCCCTCGACCAGCGGGAGCAGCCACCGCCTCTTCTGCTCCTCGGTCCCGTACTTGACCAGGATGGTCTGGTTGCCCGAGTTGGGCGCGACCACGCCGAACAGCGAGGCGGCGCCCACCGCGTAGGCCAGCACCTCGTTCATGTAGGCGTGCGCCAGGAAGTCGAGGCCCATCCCGCCGTACTCGGCCGGCAGGTGCGGTGCCCAGAGGCCGGCCGCCCTGACCTTCTCGCGGATCTGCTCGCGCAGCACCTCCCGTTCGGCGGGTCCCGCCCCGTCGCCGTCCCCGCCGGCCGGGCGGCCCCACAGGCGCGACTCGTTGGGCAGGATGTCCTCGTTGACGATCCTCGCCGTGCGGAGCCGGATGTCGTTGATGCGCTCGTCGAGGGTCGGGACGGGGGTGACGTTGATCGGCATGGCTCCTTCCTAGTGCCTGGTGCGGCCCCCTGCCGACGGCGGAGGATGCCACCGGCTCGCTACGTTGGGGACAGGCAGCACGCCCGGATCCGGGCGCCGCGCACGTCCGGGACCGGGTGCGTGGGGGAAGGGGGCGCCCCGGCGGGCGCCGGAGGAGAGGTGAGGGTGGCCGGCAGCTACGAGGAGGCGGTGGCCCAGGTCACCGCCCCGGGGCAGCTCTTCGAGATCAGCGACGTGGAGGTCCGGGGGGTCGACTACCGGGTGTTCACCTACGCCCCGCCCACCCTGCGGCAGGTCTTCGACTCGGCCCGGGTGCAGGACGGCAAGACCTTCATCGTCTACGAGGGCGAGCGGTGGACCTTCGCCGAGGTCATGCGCCACGTCGACGCCCTCGGTGCGGCCCTGGTCAACCGCTACGGGGTTCGCAAGGGCGACCGGGTGGCCATCGGCATGCGGAACCTCCCCGAGTGGGTGATCGCCTTCGCCGCCATCCTGTCCGTCGGGGCGATCTCGGTCTCCCTCAACGCCTGGTGGACCGAGGACGAGCTGTCCTACGCCCTGCAGGACAGTGGGACCTCGGTGCTCATCGCCGATCCGGAGAGGGTGACGAGCACCCGGTTGGCCGCCGGGCGACTGGGGTTCCGCACCGTGGCCGTGCGGTCGGCCGAGGGGGCTCCCGGTGCCGGCGCCGACCGCTACGAGGACGTGGTCCACCTGGGCGACCCCCTCCCGGCGGTCGACATCGCTCCGGACGACGACGCCACCATCCTCTACACCTCCGGAACCACCGGTGAGCCCAAGGGCGCGGTCTCCACCCACCGGGCGGTGGTGCAGGCCCTCTTCGCCTTCGGCTGCGCCGTCACCGTCCAGCGCACCCGGGCCGCACCGGCCGCCCCCGGGACGCCCGGCGGTGTCGAGCTGCCCCCGGACCTGCTGCCGGGCGAACAACCTGCCTTCATCCTGATCGTGCCGCTGTTCCACGTCACCGGGTGCGTGCCGGTGATGCTCTCCTGCTTCTACCTCGGGATGAAGCTGGTGATGATGTACAAATGGGACCCCGAGGCGGCACTCGAGCTGATCGAGCGCGAGCGGGTGACCAACTTCGTGGGCGTGCCGACCCAGAGCTGGGACCTCCTCGAGTCGCCGCGCTTCGCCGATTTCGACACCTCGAGCCTGCTCAGCGTCGGCGGTGGCGGCGCCCCGGCACCGCCCAAGCTGGTCCAGCGGGTGGAGGACAGCTTCACCCGGGGCCGCCCGCAGATCGGCTACGGCCTGACCGAGACCAATGCCTACGGCCCCGGCAACTCCGGCGAGGACTACCTGGCCCACCCCGACAGCACCGGCCGGGCCGTTCCCATCATGGAGGTCGAGATCCGCGACGACGACCGCCGCCGCCTCCCGGCGGGGGAGCGAGGCGAGATCTGGCTGAAGGGGCCCAACGTCATCCGTGGCTACTGGGACAAGCCCGAGGACACGGGCGAGGCCCTGGTCGACGGGTGGCTCCGGACCGGCGACATCGGGCACCTCGACGAGGAGGGCTTCCTCTACGTGGAGGACCGGGCCAAGGACGTGGTGCTCCGGGCCGGCGAGAACGTCTACTCTGCCGAGGTCGAGGCGGCC
>DAHUYA010000166.1 GCA_027315445.1 Acidimicrobiaceae bacterium
CATCCGGCCGGACTTCTGCCTGGCTCAGGACCCGGCGTCGAAGGGCATCGTCGAGCACCTCGTCGGCTACGTGAAGTCCGACCTCATGATCCCCGCCGCCCTCAGCGTGTCGGACCTGGGTGCGGCCAACGAGGCGGGGCGGGCGTGGTGCGCCGAGGTGAACACGAAGGAGCATGCCGACATCGTGGCTGTCCCGAACGAACGCCTCGAGACCGAGCGTCCGCTCTTGGGCCCCCTGCCCTCGCTGCGGGCCCGGATCGGCACCGTGGTGACCCGCAAGGTCGATCGCCTGAGCTGCGTGCGCTTCGGTTCGGCCCGCTACTCGGTGCCGACCGTGCACATCGGGCGCACGGTCGAGCTGAAGGTGGCCGACGGCGAGGTCATGGTGGTCTTCTTGGGCGAGAGCATCGCCACCCACAGGATCGTTCCTCCTGGTGAGACGTCGATTCTCGACGATCACTACGGGGGCGCCCGGCCGGCGCCCAACCGGGCGGTGCGGCCCAAGACCGTCACCGAGGCGGCCTGGGTCGCCATGCTGCTGCTCGGGCTCCGGCCCGGGGAGGTGCTCGGGCTCACCTGGGCGGCGCTGGACCTGCGCGCCCGGCGCCTCAGCGTGGCCCATGCACTGCGACGCGAGCCGGGGCGGATCTACCTCGGAGAGCCCAAGACCAAGAAGTCCCGCCGCACCCTCGACCTGCCTGCCCCGGTGCTCGACGCTCTGCGGGCGCACCGGAAGCGGCAGGCGGCCGAGCGGCTGGCGGCCGGCGAGCTGTGGGAGGACCACGACCTCGTGTTCCCGAGTGCCCGGGGGACGCTGATCGACCCCCGCAACTTCCGCCGGGCCTTCGACAAGGTGGCGGCGCGGGCCGGGCTCGCCGACCTCCACCCCCACCTGCTGCGCCACTCGGCGGTGAGCCAGGTCGGCGGCCGGGGTCCCGCTCGAGGAGGTGGCGGACGTCGCCGGGCACGCCACCACCGCCATGACCGAGGGCGTCTACCGCCACCGGGTCACCTCGTCGGTGAGCGCCCACATGGCCGCCATGGAGGCCATGTTCCCGGGCCCGGCGACGTAGCTCCCGGACAGCTCCTCGGGAGCTGGTAGCTCCCACTTTAGCTCCCAGCTCCGGCTACCGGCTTTCGTAGAGGACCCCGACACCCCTGCTGAGCTGGGAGTTGTCGGTGGTCCGTAGGCACTCGTATTCGAACCTCGACGACTTCCGACAACGACTCACCGCCATGCTCTCCGAGAGGTTATAGTCCTACTTATGGTCACTCCAGCAACCGAGCAGGTCTCCTTGGCGGATGCCAAGGCGCGTCTGTCCGAGGTCGTCGAAGGGATCGAAACCGAGCACCGTCGTGTGGTGATCACCAAGCACGGGCGACCAAGCGTGGTCGTGCTGGCGGTGGAAGACCTCGAGGCGCTTGAGGACACGCTCGAAATCCTGTCGGATGCCGACGCGATGGCCGACCTTCGAGAGGCTGCAGCCGATCGACGGGCCGGCCAGACGATCGAGCTCACGAAGGAGGAGGCACGGGCCCGCTGGTCCCGTGGATGAGTACGGGCTGCGATGGTCTCCACCTGCGGTTCGCCATCTCGATCGTCTCGCCACATCCTCACCACGAGTGGTAGGAGCGGTCGTCGAGTTCTGCTTCGGCCGCCTGATCTCCAACCCTCAACGAGTCGGGCATCCCCTCGGACGGGAACTCGAAGGCTGGTACAGCGCACGCGTCGGGGCGTACCGCGTCATCTACTGGATCGACGAGGACAAGCGCATCGTCTACGTAGACCGGGTCGATCATCGCGCCGACGTCTACCGGTCAAAGTGAGCGTGTCCACGGGACTCTCACAGTTCGAATAGCGACGCAAGGTCTCCTTGCCGTGGGCCGTAGAGGACTCGAACCTCTGACCCCTTGCGCGTCATGCAAGTGCGCTACCAACTGCGCCAACGGCCCGATGTCGTGCACGCTACCACCGCGGGTCCATCCCCCGGGGCGGAACCGATCACGTAGGCGGTAAGGACCCGTCCGGTGTCCTCGGACTCCGGCCGGTTGGCCCGCACGATCCGATCTCCATCCCTGTGGCTGGGGGCGTTCGCCGCGGAGCCATATCTACCCCGTGATCGCGGCGAGCAGGGCCGGCAGGACGGCGTCGGCGATGACCTGCATCTCTTCGTCGGAACGATCCTGGATGGGGTGATCGACGAACACCGCAACGGCCGGAAACCCAAGGGCCTCGGACTGGGTCGCTGCTGCGTCCGCGAACTCGCGGGAAGCCACGAACACGGCGGGAATGCCACGGGACTCGAGGTCGGCGATGTCGTGCACACTGCACGACGTACAACTCCCTCAGTCGGCGAGTGCCTCGATCACCACGTCGCAGTGCATAGCGATCTCCTGACGGAGGTCGACAGGGGCAGGCTTGGTGAAGGTCGGCTTCACATAGCGGATCACCTTCCAGTTCCGCTCGGTGAGCCGTCGCCCCACCTGGTCGAGGAACACGTCGCCCCGGGGTTTGGAGATGTCGAGGAGCCCGATGGTCAATCCGTCCAAGGATGCCGGGCGGTTCCGGCGCTCCCGGGTCGCCGGCTCGTCCTCCGCGGTGGGGTCGAGCACCATGGGCCTCGGGGCTGCGGCGAATGCCCCATCTGGCGTCATCCCTGCACCTCCACGGTCACCGGCATGCTGCCGGAGGCACCTCCCACCCATCCCTCCATCGCGGCCGAGAATAACCCGGCGCCACCGCCCGCATAGGCGATGAGCAGCCCGTTGCACACCGGTGATCGTCGGGGCACCAGCTCCTCGAGGGTGGCGACCAGGCGCGAGCGAGACCAGCCGGCGTTCCGGAAGAGGCGGCCGTGGTCAGGGGACACGATCAGGAGGGCGTCCATCGGCCGCAGGGCAGTCGCCAGCGTGCGGGTCAGTGATTCGGGGGTGCGAGAGGACTCGTCCCCGATCATGCGCACCCCCCCGCCGGCGAAGACGGTCACCGCCGACGTTCCGGTTCGCTGGCCTCTCGCTTCGGCCAGCGGTTCCCAGGGGGAGCCCTCTTCGTCCTCGGCGAAGCAGAGCCCGATCTTCCCCGGGTTGCCGAAGGCGGCCCGATCCACTCCGCCCGGCCGTCCTCCGCCGACGTTGCGCACCACGAGTTGAAGGGCGCGGCCGATGGTCGAGTTCGCCCGGTGACCCTGGCCGAGAACGTTGACCCCGCTGTTGATTCCGATGGCGCGGGCGACGGGTCCGCTGACGATCACGACCGGTCCGACCGAGAAAGTCGTCGCCAGAACCCCGTGGAGGTTGAAGGCCTCGCTGCATGCCGCCTCGACGACGGCCAGCACGACCGGGAGGTACTCCGGACGGCACCCGGCCATGACGGCGTTCACCGCGACCTTCTCGACGGTCACGGGGACCAGGTTCGGGGGAACGACGCCCACCACATCCCCGGGCGAACGGGTCGTTCCGTCGAGCATGGCGAGGACTCGTGCCTCGGTGGGCGTCACCACCGGAAGACCGTCCGTCCACCCTCGCTCCCACATCGCCTCGAACTCGTCCTCGAGGGCGGAGAACCGTACACGGCGCGATCGCATGAGATGCCCGCGGTGTCGCACGTCGAGGATCTCGGCCACCCCGGGTTCGAGGGTGCGGGAGCCGCAGCCCGGCCGCTGGCTCGGCAACCCGCCACCGAGGCCTGTCACACCGGCCAGGTCCTCCCAGCGCAGCCGGTGCCACCCGACGGTCCGGGCCGTCTCCCGCCCTCCTTCGAACCGCAGCAGCGTTGGCACGGTTTCGATTCCCAGTCGCCAGGACACCTCCAGGTCGGAATCGTCCCTTGCGCCCTCGAAAGGAAACGAGGGGTCGTCCTGGCTGAAGACGGTGCATCCCGGGCCGGAGGCCAGATCGGTGAGCACCGGGGTCACGACGACGCAGGTGGGGCAGTCACGCTTGACCACGGCCACGAGGCCGTCGGGAACATCCGCCGCCAGCGGGGTGGAGGTGGAGTCGGGATCGGCCTCTTCCGTACCGCCCACCCTGCCGCCCTCCCAATGGCTCTGTCGCTCGTGACCCTACCGCCTGCCGGTGCGAGCGCCCCCACTGCACCTCGCCACCCGGACGACCCGTCCGTACGCCCAACCTCGCCACCCGGACGACCCGTCCGCACGCCCACGGCGGCCCCGATCCGATGGACGGGTACTACCATCGGCTCCAGGAGACTCCGAACGGCGGGACCGAAGATGCTCACGGCCGACGAACAGGCGGCTCACGCCACCCGGGTCCTCGAGGACGGATACTCGGTGGTGGAGGACGCCGTCGACCCGGGGCTCTGCGACGCCATCGACGACGATCTCCGCCGGCTCGAGCGGGAGCTCGGGATCGTGCCGGCCGACAACCTCTTCGAGGGCCTGCACACCACCCGCATCTACAACCTCCTGGTGCACGGGTCGCTCTACCAGCAGATCCCGCTTCACCCGGACATTCTTCCCATCGTCGAGCGGGTGCTCGACGATGGGCTGCTGATCTCTTCCCTGTCCTCGATCGCCATCGGACCGGGCGAGGCCGCCCAGATGATCCACGCCGACGACCAACTGATCCCCCTCCCCAAGCCTCATCCGCCCATCATCTGCAACACCATGTGGGCCGTCACCGACTTCACGGAAGCCAACGGCGCCACCCGTCTCGTGCCCGGAAGCCACCTGGCCGACGGCTCCCCCGTCCCCTTGCAGCACTACGAGTCGATCCCTGCCGAGATGCCGAAGGGCAGCGTCTTGATGTGGGTGGGCAGCCTGTGGCACGGGGGTGGGGCGAACCGGACGGACGGACGCCGGGTCGGCATCGCCATGAACTACTGCGCCGGCTTCATCCGTCAGCAGGAGAACCAGCAGCTCGGCATCCCGCCGGAGCTCGTCCGAACCTTCCCCCGGCGCCTGCAGGAGCTGGTCGGCTACTCCATCTACCACGGGCTGATCGGTCACATCGACAAGCAGCACCCAGGGAAGCGTCTGCTGTCCGGCGATCAGCCGGCCGACCTGGTCTGGGACCTGGCCAGGACCCGCTGAGAGCCCGAGGCACCGCTGGGGTCCCGAGGCACCGCTGGGGTCCCGAGGCCCCGCTGGGGTCCCGAGGCACCGCTGGGGTCCCGAGGCACCGGCCGGGTTCGCGTAGGGCGCACGATCGTCCGGGACCCCGAGGGAAGTCAGCTCCCGATCCGAAGCACGGCCGCGCCGGTGAGCCGGTCGTGGGCCAGGTCGGCCAGGGCCCGGTCCGCCTCCTCGAACGGGTAGGCGGTGGTCGTGGCCCGCACCCCGAGCCGTGGGGCGAGGCGCAGCAGTGCCTCGCCGTCCGCCCGGGTGTTGGCGGTGGTGCTGCGGACCACCTTCTCGTAGAAGAGGTGCTCCTCGTAATGGAGCGTCGGCAGGTCGCTGAGGTGGATGCCGGCAATGACCAGTACGCCGCCCCGGTCGAGGGATGCCAGGGCGGCGGGGACCAGCTCGCCGGCCGGGGCAAAGAGGATGGCCCCGTCGAGCAGCACCGGTGGTCGCTCGTCCCCCCCGCCGACCCAGGCGGCACCGAGCTCCCGAGCCAGCTGTTGGCCGTCGGGGGCGCGGGTGGCCACATGGAGCTCGGCGCCCTGCGCCCCGGCCACCTGGGCCGTGAGATGGGCCGAGCCGCCGAAGCCCCAGATCCCCAGGCGGCCTCCCGGCGGGAGCCCGGTGAGGGACAGCGCCCGATAGCCGATGATGCCGGCACAGAGCAGCGGCGCCGCCTGCTCGTCGGCGAGCCCCTCGGGCAGCTGGTACACATACCGCTCGTCGGCGACGAGCGCCTCGGCATAGCCACCGTCGTGGTCCCATCCGGTGAACGTGGCGTCGGGGCAGAGGTTCTCGTCGCCCCGGCGGCAGAACCGGCACCTCCCGCAGGTCGACGCCAGCCACGCCACCCCCACTCGGTCGCCGGGGACGAACCGGTCGGCCCCGGGCCCCAGGGCCTCCACCACCCCCACCACCTCGTGCCCGGGCGTCACCCTCGGACGGTGGACCGCCAGGTCCCCCTCGGTCACGTGCAGGTCGGTCCGGCAGACCCCGCAGACGGTGACCCGGATGCGCAGCTGACCCGGGCCGGGCTCCGGAAGTGGGCGGTCCACCAACTCGAGCGGATGCTGGTCGATCGGTGCCGGACGGCTCACCTCCCACGCGCGCACCCCTCCATCTTCGCACCGGGGCCGCTCCGTGCTCCGGGCCGACACCGGGCCGACGCCCGGCCGACGCCACCCGGGGGGGCCGCCGACAGGGCGGGCCCGGTCAGGAGGCGGTGGCCAAGGGCTGGGCCGGAACGGCGATCGGCCAGAGGTAGTCCTCCGGCTCGAGCGGGGGCAGGCCGCTCCCCCGCCGACACCGGTCGTAGGAGGCGGCCCATTCCCGGTGCCAGTGGACCTGGGCACCGTGGAGGTCCTCGAGCGTCGAAGCAGCAATCGCCGGGAACCTTCGCGCGAGGGCCCGGAGCACGCCGAGGGCCGCCTCGGCGTCCGCTCCGGCGTCATGGGCTTCGGCCAGCGCCACCCCGTAGTGCTCGCACAGGTGGCTGAGCGTCCGCCGCCCCCGACGGAAACGATCGAGGCGCCGGTCGAGCACGCCCGCGTCGAGCGCCGGGCCGTTCCATCCCCGTTGGGCCAGACCGCGACCGTCTACCTGGCGACAGAGGGTGTCGAGGATGGTCACGTCGAAATCGAGCCTCATCCCGACGACCGGCTCCCCCCGCTCGCTGGCCGCCACGAGCTCACCGGAAAGGAGCTCCACTGCCTGCTCGAGTGGCATGCCCACGGCACGCGCGTGCTCGGTGGTGATCCCGTGAATGGCCGTGGCCGCGGCCGGCACCTCGCATCCGGGATCTACGATGGCCACCCTCCGAGCCACCACCGCCCCGCCGACCATGTGCACCAGGGCCAGGGACACCGGCCGGTCGCCGAACCGGTCGACGCCGGTCGTCTCGAGGTCGAACCCCGTCATCGGGCCGTCGAGCCAGCCATCCCCCATGCCCGGAGCCTGGCACCGGGATGCGACATCGAGGTGGATGGTGGTCGCCGACCACCCCGGACCTGACCTATCTCGGGCCAACGGACGACCTGGTCACGAGCCCGGCGACCTCGCGAACCGGGCTCTTCGACCGGGCTGCGGCGCGGACCGGTGACCAGGTCCCGGTCCGATGGTCCCGTCAGGAGGCGGAGCGCCGGGCGGCTAGCAGTGCCACGTCGTCGGTGGACGGACCGTCCTCGAAGATCGACGCCAGCAGGTGGTCGGCCAGGGCCACGGGGGCCAGCCCTGCGGTCTCGGTGATCTCGCGCAACCGCTCCAGCCCGGTGTCGAGGGGCTCCCCGGACCGCTCGACCAGCCCGTCGGTGAACATCAGCAGGATGCGGTCGGCGAGCTCGACCGACTGCTGGCGATAGCGGGCCTCCGGCACGCCGAGCGGCGGTCCCGGACGGAGACCGAGATACTCGGCCCGGTCGGGCCCGACCATCAGCGGCGGCAGGTGGCCGGCCGAGGCCACCGCCATCTCGGTGCTGACCAGGTCGACGATGGCCACCAGCACGGTGGCGATCCGCTCGACACCGGCGGCCCCACCCGAGGCCAGCAGGAACCGGTTGAGCCGGTCGAGCACCGGGCCGGGCGCGCGTTCCTCGGACACGACCAACCACGAGGCGTGGCGGAGCTGGCCCATCACCGAGGCCGCCTCCATGTCGTGGCCTTCCACGTCCCCCACCACCAGCGCCGCCGTCCGCCGGTCGAGCGGGATCACGTCGTACCAGTCACCGCCGACCTCCACCCCTTCGGCCGTCGGCAGGTAACGGGCGGCCAAGGACCACCCCTCGAGCTCCGGAAGCCGGTTCGGCAGCAGGCTCCGCTGCAAGGTGTGGGAGATCTGCTGCTCGCGGTCGTGGAGCCGGGCACGCTCCAGCACCGAGGCCACCTGCATGGCCAGCTCCTCCGCACCCACGAGGTCCTTCTCCGAGAACCGGCGACCAGAACCGGCGGAGACCAGGGTGACGGTGCCCAGCACCCCGCCCCCCGCCTTGAGCGGCACCGTCATGTAGGAGGTGAACTCGAGCTCCCTGACCAGGGCCAGGTGCTGCTCGTCGCGGCTGGTGCGGGCGACGAACTCGTCGCTCATCTCCGGGGCCCAGCTCGATCGCCCGGTCCGCATCACGGTCACGCTCGGATGGGAGCCCTCGGGATCCGGGGCGTACCGGAGCCGCAGCTGGTCCACCAACGACTGCAGGGCCGGGTCGGCGTGCCGAGCCACCATCCGTTCCATGGTGCCTTGCTCGTTGCGGATGTCGATCAAGCAGATGTCGCCCAGCACCGGAACTGCCACCTCCGCCAGGCGACCGACGGTCTGCCGGTAGTCCGAGGCCTCGGAGAGCACCCGGCTGGCACGGAGCAGGAATTCCTGGCTCCTCCGGGCTTCCCGGAGATCGGCCACCAGCTGCTCACGCTCGGTCGCCTGCTCGAGCGCGTGCAGCAGCTCCCCGACGTGCCCGCTCACCGCCCCCATCAGGTCGACCACTTCGGGGTCCTGCTGCCGGCGCCCGGTGCTCAGCATCTTCACCACCCCGATGCAGGCATCGTGGTAGTGGATCGGGAACGCGCACGCACTGCGCAGGCCGTCGGCCCGCGCCGGATCGGTGAGGAACCTCTCCTCGTCGGCGAGGTCCGGCACCCACAGCGGCTCGCCATGCTCGAAGACCCATCGCGGCATCCCCTCGCTCCCGTGGGAGGGGTCCTTCTGCTTCTCGGCCACGAACGTCCGGCCGGTGGTCGGCGAGCGCGTCCACACGTGCAGGCACACAGGTGTGCCGTCGGGAGTCAGCCCCCAGAGTGTGGTGACGTCCCACCGGAGCCGGCGCCCCAGCGTCGAGAGCAACCGGTCGAACGGGGAGTCGTCGGCCCCCGTCGCGGTCAGGATGTCGAGGAGCTCGCGGGTGAGGTCGCTCCAGCGCTGCACCCGCTCGTCGCTCCGGGACCGCATCACCGCCACCACCACCCGGTCGCCGTCGGCATCGATCGGGCTCAGCACCATCTCGGTCCCCACCTCCCGGCCGTCGCGGCGGACCATCGAGACGGCGAGCGGACGCCCTACCAGATCGTGCACCTCCGAGTGGGCGAAAGCCTCGAACCCGTCTTCGAGCCAGCCGCCGATCTCCGCCGGGACCAGAGACGTCGCCGGCTGGCCGTCGAGCTCGCCGGGATCCCACCCGAGGAGCCGGGCCGCTGCCGGGTTGGCGTAACAGATGGTGGCCGACAGGTCGGCCGCGACGACGGCGTCGCTCAGCGCGTCGAGGACGCCCCGAACCCCCGGGGGCGGCCACCCGGCACCTGCCCTGCCGCTCTCCCCCTTGCTCATCGCCCGCAGTGTGTCTCCACGTCCGGCTCGAGGCGGCGCCGGGAATCGAACCCGGGTACGGGGCTTTGCAGGCCCCTGCCTAAACCACTCGGCCACGCCGCCGGGAACGGACAACCCTAGCCTGTGGCCGTCGACCACCTCCCGGCCGGCGACACGAGCGGTGGCGGGACCCGCGGGTCCCGCTCAGCGACGGCGGACCAGCGCCCAGAACAGCCCTCCCAGCACCGCCACCACCACTGCCACCTTCACCAGGCCCCAGAGGAAGCCGGCCAGTGCCGAGAGGGCCCAGAAGGCGATCAGGACACCTACGACCCCGACCGCCACCATGATGGCCTTGTCGACCACCCGGAGACCCCCGCTCTTCCGCTGCTCCACGTCACGTGCCATGCGCCGCGCCTCCTGTTGCCGGTGCCGGTCGACGGGGGCCCTGCCGGGCAACCGACCCGTCCTTCCCCCAATGCTACGTTCCCCCAGCATGGTCGGGGCTTCGCTCCGGGACCGGCGCCAAGCCCTGCTCGAGCGGCCGACACTGCAGGCAGCAGCCTTCTGCCGTGCCTATGCAGAGGAGGCCGACGCCTGGCTGTCCGGGGTGGCAGAGCAGGCGTCCGAGGGGAACAGGCGGCACCTCGCCCTGCTCGCGGTGGGTGGCTACGGCCGGGGGGAGCTCGCCCCCTTCAGCGACCTCGACCTCGTGCTCGTCCACGACGGCCACAAGGACGTCGCCCGGGTCGCCGACGCCATCTGGTACCCGGTGTGGGACGAGGGAGTGCACCTCGACCACAGTGTGCGCCGGCCGGCCGAGGTGCTGGCGGCCGCCGCGGAGGACCTGCGGGTCGCCCTCGGCCTCCTCGACGGGCGTCTGGTGTGGGGCGATCCGGCGGTCGCCGAACCCCTGCTCGCCCAGGTGCGGGCCCGGTGGGCCGACGGGTTGGGCGCCCACTGGCTGCCCGCCCTCCACCAGCAGATGGAGGATCGCCATCGGGCGCAGGGCGAGGTCGCCTTCCTTCTCGAGCCGGACCTCAAGGAAGGTCGTGGCGGGCTGCGGGACGCCAACGCGTTGCGCGCCCTGGCTGCCTGCGCCCCCTCGCTGGCCGACCAGGTGGACCTGGCCTCGGCCGAGCGCGCCGCAGCCACCCTGACGGCCGTCCGGGTCGAGCTCCACCGCAGCGCCGGCCGGGAGCTCGACCGCCTTCTGCTCCAGGAGCAGGACCAGATCGCGGCCGCCCTCCGTTACCCGGACGCCGACGCCCTCATGGCCGCGGTCTCCGCGGCCGGAAGAACCATCGCCTGGGTGGTCGACGGAACCTGGCGCCGTCGGGAGCTGTGGCAACCGCCCTCCCGCGCCCGTTCGCGGCGCTTGGGCCGTCGCCGACGCCAGGGGAAGGAGGAGCTCCCGACGGCGGCCGGGAGCCCGAGCGTCGAGCCGTCGGTCGCCGAGGTCGAGCCGGGGATCGTCTGTCGAAGGGGCGAGGTGGCACTGGCCGAGGGGGCCGGGGGCGGTGACTCCTCGCTGGGGTTCCGGCTGGCCGCGGTGGCCGCCGAGCGGGGCCTCCCGGTCGCCCGGGCCGCCCTCAACCGCCTGGCCGACAAGCTCCCGCCGCCCGAGGACCCCTGGCCGGTGGAGACGCGCCAGGCCCTGGTGCGGGTACTGAGCCAGGGGGAGCGGGCGATCGAGCCACTCGAAGCCCTCGATCACCACGACCTGCTGACCCGTACGATGCCGGAGTGGGGGGCGGTCCGGCACAAGCCGCAAAGGAACGCCTACCACCGCTTCACCGTCGACCGGCACCTCCTCGAGGCGGCGGCCAACGCAGCCCGGCTGACCGACCGGGTGGACCGCCCGGACCTGCTGCTCATCGGCGCCCTCCTCCACGACATCGGGAAGGGCTACCCCGGCGACCACACAGCGGTCGGCACCGAGCTGGTCGGCGCCATCGCCCGGCGGATGGGGTTCCCGCCCGACGACGTGGACACCCTGGTCGCCATGTGCGCCCACCACCTCCTGCTGCCCGACACCGCCACCCGACGCGACCTCGACGACCCGGCGACCGTCGAGGCCGTGGCCGAGGCGGCCGGCGACCGGCGCACCCTCGACCTCCTGTGGGCCCTGACGGAGGCCGACAGCCAGGCCACGGGGCCGGCAGCCTGGGGGACGTGGAAGGCCGGGCTGGTGGCCGACCTGGTCGACCGGGCCGGCCGGGTGCTCGAAGGCGAGGCGCCTTCTGGCGCCCGGCGTTGGCGGACCGACGAGCACCTCTCCCTGATGGCGGACGTGCGCCATACCGGCAAGCCGATCGTCCTGCTCGACCCGCCCCACGTCGTGGTGGTGGCGCCGGACCGACGCGGTCTGCTGGCCTCGGTTGCCGGCACGCTGGCGCTGCACGGGCTCGACGTCCGCAGTGCCGACGTGACGGGCGAGGACCGGGTGGCGGCCGAGGAGTTCACGGTGGAGGCGGGCCGTGGCACCTGGCCGGACAGCGCCCGACTCCGCGAAGACCTCGAAGCGGTGCTGGCCGACCGAATCCCCCTCCACGACCGGCTCGAGGCCAAGGCGAGCGCTTATGCCAGGGCCCGCCGGCCGAGCGCCGCCCGCCCGGTGGTCCCCCAGGTTCGGGTGGACAACTCGGCCTCCTCCTCGTCGAGCGTGGTCGAGATCCGGGCTCTCGACGAGGTCGGCCTTCTCCGCCGGGTCACCCAGGCGCTGTTCGACTGCCACCTCGACGTGGTGTCGGCCCGGGTCTCCACGTTGGGCGACGAGGTGGTGGACGCCTTCTATGTCCGTGACTCCCACGGGGAGAAGGTCACCGATCCGGCGACCCTCGCCCGGGTCGAGCAGGCGCTCCAAGCAGTGATCGGCTGACCGGGCCGGATCGGCAACCTGCGGGCCACCCGTGCGAACAGAACCTGACAGGCCCCGAACAGAACCTAAGGATTCCCTGAAGCGCTGCTGGAACCGCCGGACACCGGGGTAGGATCTTCCACGTCATAACAGGTATTTGCCGGGTTTCGCAGCATCTTCTCGGTCCCGGCGGACGGTCGGAGGTGAAGGAGCGAGGATGGCGGCACACGCCC
Source organism: Acidimicrobiaceae bacterium (assembly GCA_027315445.1). Lineage (GTDB taxonomy): Bacteria > Actinomycetota > Acidimicrobiia > Acidimicrobiales > RAAP-2 > DAHUYA01. The sequence continues at coordinate 12,466 of DAHUYA010000166.1, forward strand.
ATTCCCGTCGGGGACGCTGGATCTCCTTCCTGTTGGCGGTGGCGGTGCTGGCGGCCCTGGCAGCCGCCGGCGTCCTGGTCGCGCGCGTCCACCGGTCGCCCACCGCCGCCGTGGCCAGCGTGAAGCCGAAGGTGGTGCCACTCGAGGTGATCGGCACCAATCCCGGGGCGAGCGCCACCGACGTGCCGTCGAGCGCCGCCCTGACCGTCGACCTCTCGGCCCCACTCGCCAAGGACAGCCCCCTGCCGACACTGTCCCCGTCGGTCCCCGGCACCTGGTCGTCGCTCTCGAGCACCGAGCTGCAATTCGTGAGCAACGGGCCGCTGGTGCCCAGCCAGCAGGAGACCCTCACCGTCCCCGGTGGCCCGAACGGGTTGGTGAGCGACCAGGGTCAACGCCTGGCCGCCACCGACACGGTCTCCTTCACGGTGGCGCCGGGGTCCACCCTGCGGCTGCAGCAGCTGCTGGCCCAACTCGGCTACCTGCCCCTCAACTTCACCCCGGCCACACAGCCGACCTCGCCACAGCAGGAGGCCGACCCCCAGCAGGGGACCTTCGCGTGGCGCTGGACCAACCTCCCGGCCTCCCTGACCTCGTTGTGGACGGCCGGGACGTCGAACGTCATCACCCAGGGCGCCGTGATGCGCTTCGAAGACCAGAACGGGCTGGCCACCGACGGAGTCGCCGGGCCGCTGGTCTGGACGGCGCTCCTCAAGGCGGCCAGCACCGGCGCCGCCGACCCGCAGCCCTACGACTACGTCGTCGTCTCCAAGACCCTGCCGGAGAACGTCACCGTGTACAAGGACGGCGCGGCGGTCTACAACACACCGGCCAACACCGGCGTCCCGGCCGCCGCCACCCCGGACGGCACCTGGCCGGTCTACCTTCGCTACCAGGTGACCACCATGTCGGGGACGAACCCGGACGGCTCCCACTACGTCGACCCCGGCATCCCCTGGGTGAGCTATTTCAACGGGGGCGACGCCCTGCACGGGTTCATCCGTCCCGGCTACGGCTACCCACAGAGCGACGGCTGCGTCGAGATGCCGCCGGCCAACGCGGCGGTCGTCTACCCGCTCACCCCGAGAGGGACGCTGGTCACGGTCGAGTGACCGGCCGACCGCGGGGCCGGTCCCCCCGGTCTCCGTCGCGGTCGGCCGACCCCGATCCCCCTCAACCCTCCTCGGCCGCCGCCGCTTCGGCCAGGGCGTGCTCGATCAGCGGGTGCCGGAGCCCGAGCTCCCGCAGGGTGCGATCCGGGTGGCGGGGCGCCGCCAGTGCCTCTGGTGTCTCCGGCAGGGCGAACACGTAGAGGTTCCAGAACTGCCCGAGGCCGGCCGGCGCGACGTCGGCGTAGAGGCGGCGCTCGACGTCCGCCCAGCGGTCGAAGCCCGCCTCGGCGAAGCGCTTGGTCCACCAGTCGTAGGAGGCGATGGTGAGGTGGCCCTCCACCGGCATGCCCTCGGCGTCGACCGCCAGGTCCTCCTCGGGCACGGGACCTTCGAAGGCGTCGCCGAGCGCCTGGTAGTGCTCGAGCCGCTCCGGCCTCACCTTGCCGACGAGGTGCCCGTGGGGCCCGGAGGGGTTCCGACCGAAGGAGGGGATGGTGGCGTAGACCAGCCCGCCGCAGACCCGCCGCAACTCGGCCAGGGCGCCCGGCACGGCGTCGGGTCGCAGGTGCTCGAGAACCTCGAGGCACGTGACCAGCTCGAACTCGCCGTCGCCGTGCGGGAGCCCGCTCGCCAGATCGCCCAGCCGCACGTAGCCGAGGGCGCCGGGGGCAGCGTGGGTCACGGCGAACGGGCTCACGTCGCAGCCACGGGCGTCGACCCCGAGCTCCCGCAGTGCCTCCACCAGGTACCCGACGGCGCAGCCGACGTCGAGGGTGCGCCGGGCCCGGAAGTTCCGCCAGAGGACGTAGGCGGCGATGTCGGCGTTGGACGACACCCGGTCGTAGGTGGCGTAGCCCGACCGGCCCCGCCGGTCTCCCGACGGGTCGCGTCCCTCGCCGAAATAGCTCCCCTGGTAGAGGCCGCCCGTTCCCGCCCGCCGGGCCTCCGCCACCACTTCCCCGACCCTGGCCGCCCGTTCGAGCTCTGCACCGGCCCTCGCCATCAGCGACCTGGCCCGGGCGGAGCCGGTCGCCACCTCGACCAGCACCCTCCGGCCTCTGGCGAGCCACCGGTGGAGCGAGCGAGGGGGGGTCACTCGGAGGCAGGCTACTGCCCGACCGGGCGGTGATAACGATGGTGGCATGCAGGAGGACGACCCGATCGACCTGGGGGC
>DAHUYA010000168.1 GCA_027315445.1 Acidimicrobiaceae bacterium
GGCCAGCTCCCGGGGCACGAAGGACATCCCGAGGAGCTGCCCGTGCGGGTGGTCGAGCGAGGCGCCGGCCTCGCGCCCGGAATTGACGATCGCCTGGCTGTAGCGGAGGTTCGGCAGCTGGGAGTGCTCCTCGATGCGGTCGCGGAGCGCAGCCATCACCAGGCCGGTCTGCTCGTCCGACAGCATCGACCACGAGGCCTCGTGCTCGGGGGAGAGGATGAACACCTCGTGGATACCACCGGCGGTGGCCTGGGTGAACACCGGTCCGCGGTTGGTGACCACGAAGGGCTCGTCCCCTTCGAACGCCGGATAGAGGTTGGGCACCACCCGCACCAGCCAGCCCCCGGTGGGGCCGTAGGTCTCGAGGGCGGGCGGGCTCGCCTCCTCGTTGCCCGGGCAGAAGGGGCAGGGGCGGGTGGTGTCCTCCTGCACGGTGGGCGTGCGGGTGACGAAGGCGGCCGGCCGGTCGGACCGGACCGTGCTCACCACCACCCACCGGCCCGACATCGGGTCGAGGCGGAGCTGGTTCATCTGACTCCGGTCCTCATCTCCCTCTCTACGCCCCGTCGCAGTCACGCGGGCGCTCTGCACACGGTACAGCCGCCCAGCCCACCTGCGGCAACAGGGGGAGACCGGGGCCGCGGCCCCTACCGGTGAAGGCCCCGGCGGCCGGTGAGAATAGGCCGGTGCCGGTCACCGTCCTCCTCGCCGCACGAGCCGGTGCCCGCCAGCCGACCGGTGCGCTGTTCGACGTGGTGCTGCTGCTCCACGTGACGTTCGTGGTGATCGGGATGGGCACCCTCGTGGTCAGCGGGGTGCAGGGGTGGCGGCTGTGGGCGGCCGGCCGGTCGGCGGCCCCGGTGCCCGACACACTGGCCCGCTACTACGGGCCCGGGGCCAACTGGGCCGGGAGGACGATCTACGGCATCCCGGTGCTCGGCCTGACCCTGCTCGGGTTGTCGCGCGGTGTCTTCGGGCTGCAGCTGCCCTGGGTGGCGGCCGGCTCGGCCATCTGGGTGGTCGGGGCGGTGGTCGCCGAGGCCGTGCTCTGGCCGGCAGAGCGGCGGATCGGGCGCCACCTTCAGGAGGGTGCCGGTCCGGGCGCCGACGGGCCGCGACGTGCGACCGACGGCCGTCGGGCGCCGTCGGGCGCCGTCGTCGCCGGGTCGGGCCGACCCCCGCTCGCTGCCGTCCCCGAGGCCCGACTGGTGGCGGGGGTCGCCTTCGGGCTGGTGGCGCTCTTCCTGGTGGCGTCGGTGCTCATGGTGGCCCAACCCTGACCGGCCACTCCTGCGGCGGCGCCCGGGGTCGGACCCGGGCAGCGGGCCCGAATGTGCGGCGCGGCTACGAGGCGGCCCCCTCGAGCACGACCTCGACCACGGCATCGAGCAGGGCGCGGGCTTCCCGGCGCCTCCCCTGGCGGAGCAGACCGGGCAGGGGGCCGTCGAGCAGCGCCGCCCAGTCGACCGAGTCCGTACGGCGGCCGGCGCCCTGCAGGCGCCGCCGTGCCTCCTCGAACAGGCCGGCCAGCTCCCCGAGCTCTTCGCCGCAGACCTCGGCCATCCGGGACCGCAGCCAGCGGGCCAGTGCCGGGCTGGCGCCGGCGGTGGACACGGCCACCGTCACGGGGCCACGGCGAAGCACCGCCGGCAGCAGGAAGGAGCAGTTCCCGGCGTCGTCGGCGCTGTTCACGAACCGCCCGGCCGCCTCGGCGTCGGCCGCCACCGCCCGGTCCACCTCGGCCACCCCGGTGGCGGGGAGGACCAGCGGGTAGGAGGCGGCCTCACCCGGCCGGTAGGGTCGCCGCTCGAGCCGGGTCCCCGGCCATCCGATCCCCGGGTCGATCCGAGGGGCCACCACCGTGACCCGGGCACCGGCGCGGACGAGGTCGGCCACCTTGCGGGCGGCCACGGGCCCGCCCCCCACCACCAGGCAGGAGCGACCGCGCAGGTCGAGCGACACCGGGTACAGGTCTGTGGCGGGGGGCATTTCAGGCGGCCTCCAGCGGGTCGACGGCAATTCCCATAAATTCTGACAGGATTAGTCATGTATAGTCGTATCGGCTACCCCGGACCGTTGCCCCGCCCGCCCGTGCGGTCCCGGGCGGTCCCGGGCGGCCACCAGCGTCACCTTCCGGCATCGGGCCGTCCGATGTCCGGGCCACCCGGCCCCGGAGGGCCCCGGCAGAGAGGAAGCCCCAGGTGAGCGAGGGAACGGTCACGGCCCGAGAGAGCGACGAGTCGCTCGCCCGGCTCTCCGCCCGCTTCGAGACGGCGACGGCCGGCACGGTGCTCGAATGGGCTCTCGAGCGGTTCGGTCCCCGCCTGGTGGTCGCCTCGTCGTTCCAGGACCTGGTCCTGGTCGACCTGGCCGTGGGGCTCGATCCCCACGTCGAGGTGGTCTTCCTCGACACCGGGGCCCACTTCCCCGAGACCCTGCGGTTCGTGGAGGACGCCGCCCGGCGGTACCGGCTGAACCTGACCGTCACCCGTCCGGGACCCGACGCGGTCGCCGCACCCTGTGGCAGTGCCGACTGCTGCCAGTTGCGCAAGGTGGCGCCGCTCCGCGGGGCGCTGACGGGGAGGGAGGCGTGGGTCACCGGGCTCAGGCGGGTCGACGCCCCCACCCGGACCGCCACCCCGATCGTGTCGTGGGACTCGAGCTTCGGACTGGTGAAGGTGAACCCGCTCGCCACCTGGACGGACGACGACGTCACGGCCTACCTGGCCGACCGCGGCCTGCCGGTCCACCCGCTGGTGCCGCTCGGCTACCTCTCCATCGGCTGCGCGCCCACCACCCGGCCGGTGGCGGCCGGTGAGGACCACCGGGCGGGTCGCTGGGCCGGGAGCGGCAAAGTCGAGTGCGGGCTCCACGCCTGAGGGACCGAGGGGACCCGCCGCCATGGCCAGAGACCAGGAGAACCCCTACGGCATCAAGTTCCGCGGCAGGGGCGCCGTGCCCTTCGTGCGTCCCTACCGCTGGATCGGCGAGCTGAACACGCAGGAGCAACAGAAGCTCCGCCGCCATCCCTTCGAGGTCGCCCAGGCGATCGTGGAGCGCTACGCGCGGGAGGGGGCGGGCGCGTTGGGCACGGTGCCCGGTGAGGTCGAGCGCCTGAAATGGGTCGGCCTCTACCCGCAGCGCCAGGGGGGCGACGCCTTCATGATGCGGGTCAAGGTGCCTGGCGGCGTCCTCACCGCCGCCCAGGCACGCGAGATCGGCATCGCCGCCGACGCCTTCGCCGAGGGCCCCGAGGACAGCCCCGTGTTCGGCAACCGCTATGCCGACATCACCACCCGCCAGACCATCCAGATGCACTGGCTCCGGATTGAGGACGTCCCGCGTATCTGGGCGCGCTTCTGGGACGTGGGACTGACCACCGTCCAGGCTTGCGGGGACTCCGCCCGGAATGTGTGCTCGTGCCCGGTGTCCGGCGTCGACGCCCACGAGGTGGTGGAGGCGCTCCCGGTGGCCCGGGCCGTCTCCGCCTTCTTCACCGGCAACCGCCAGTACGCCAACCTGCCGCGCAAGTTCAAGATCTCGGTGACGGGCTGCCTCGAGGACTGCGCCCGGGTGGAGATCGACGACATCGGGCTGTGGCCGGCCCGAGCCGGTGACGGGACGCTCGGCTTCAACGTGCTGGCCGGCGGAGGGCTCTCCGACGGCGAGCGACTGGCCTCCGACATCGACGTCTTCGTGCTGCCGGAGCAGGCGGTGGAGCTGACCCGGGGCATCGCCCAGGTCTTCGGGGAGCTGGGCAACCGTGAGCACCGCGGGCTGGCCCGGATGCGCTACCTGGTGCAGGAGATGGGACCCGAGGGCTTCCGGGCCGAGCTGGCCCGGCGAGTCACCTTCGAGCTGGCACCGGCCGGCGAGGAGCTCACCCGTCGGTTCCGGGGCGACCACGTCGGCGTGCACCCCCAGAGACAGCCCGGGCTGGTCTACGTCGGGTGCTCGGTCCCGGTCGGGCGGCTCCACGGCATGGACCTGGTGGAGGCCGCCCGGCTGGCCGACACCTACGGGGACGGGACGGTGCGCCTCGGACCCGATCAGAGCTTCATCCTGTCGGGGGTGCCCGAACCCCGACTCGACGACCTGCTGGCCGAGCCGCTGCTGCAGACCTACTCGCCGTTCCCCGGTCCCTTCACCCGCGGCACGGTGGCGTGCACCGGCAACGAGTTCTGCCGGTTCGCGGTGGTGGAGACCAAGGAGCGGGCGGTGCGGTGGGCCCGGGCCCTCGACGCCGCGCTGGGTGGTCAGGACGACGACAGCGACCCCGAGGTCGTCCGTCTGCACTTCTCGGGCTGCTCGGCGTCGTGTGCGCAGCCGCAGGTGGCCGACATCGGCTTCCGGGGCGACGTCGCCCACGTCGGTCAGCGCCTCGGGGAGGCGGTCGACATCGGGCTGGGGGGCTCGCTCGGTCCCGATGCCGGCTTCATCAAGTGGGTGACCGGGGCGATGCCGGTCGAGCGGGTCCCCGAGGCATTGACCCGGCTCTTCCGGCGGTACCGGGCGGAGCGGGTTCGAGGTGAGCCCTTCCACCGGTGGGCCCGCCGCACGCCGGCCGAGGAGCTGCGGGCCACCCTCGAGGGCACGCTGGACGAGGAGGTGCGTTCGTGAAGCGCTATCGGCTGCGCCAGGAGATGAACGCCATCCCCGAGCCGCCGGGCAAGGTCTGGTTCTGGGAGCTCGAGGCGGGGGTGATCGACGCCGGGCGCTGCGTCCAGTGCGGGACGTGCGTGGCCGCCTGCCCGTCCAACTCGATCGGGGTCCACCACCGGAGCGGCCTGCCCGAGCTGGTGAAGATGTGCACGGGCTGCTCCCTCTGCTGGGACTTCTGCCCCCGCGGCGGGCTCCGCTACGAGGCGCTGTGGCCGCCGTCCACGGTCCCCGAGGACGACGAGGGGGTGACCGCCGGCGAGGCCCGGGCGGACCCCGCCGACACCTATTGGAGGATCACGGGCGGTCCTCCGGCCGAGGGGCTGGGGGCCGTGCTCGAGCGCTTCGCGGTGCGCAGCGCCTCGAGGGTCGAGGGGGTGCAGGACGGCGGCGCCGTGACGGCGCTCCTCGTCGGCCTGCTGGCCGCTGGGGCGATCGACGGCGCCCTCGTGTCCAGGCCGAGTGACGATCCCGACGAGCCCTGGAGGGGCGTGCCGACCGTCGCCCGCACCCCGGCCGAGGTCGTGGCCGCCGCCGGCAGCTTCTACAACCAGACCATGGCGTTGTCGGCCCTCGACCTGAGCGGCTGCGACCTGCCCCCGTCTCCCCGGCTGGCGGTGGTGGGGACGCCGTGCGAAGTGCAGGGGATCCGCGCCATGCAGGCGCGTCGCTGGTCGACCGGCGCCCACCGGGTGGACGCGGTGGTCCTCACGATCGCCCTCCTGTGCACCAAGAGCTTCGACTACGAGGCGCTCGTCCGTCGCGAGCTGGCGTCCAAGCGGCGGGTGGACCTCGACCGGGTGCGCAAGCTCGACGTGATCCGGGGCCGGATGATCGTGGAGTACGCCGACGGTGAGCAGGCGGTCGACGAGCCGGTCAAGGCGTTCCACGGAGCGGCGCTCAAGGGCTGCGACGAGTGCGGCGACTTCCTCGGTCGCAGTGCCGACCTCTCGATGGGTAGCGTCGGATCGATGGACGGATGGACGAGCGTGCTCGTGCGCACCGAGCGCGGCAGGCAGGCCTTCGAGCAGGCCCGGTCGACGCTCGACGTGCGGGAGCTCGACGACCCTGAGGCGCTGGTCCGGCTCGACGAGCTCGACAAGCGGATCGCCGTGCGCTCGCTCCAGCGCAAGTTCGACCCCGACGCGCCACTGTTCATCGACTACGAGGAGCACCTGCGGCACTACGAGGGGTCTGACCGGCGACCCGTGGAGCAGCACCGGTGACGACCACCGCGCAGGACGCGGTGCGCCCGCATGTCCCCGACGAGCCGGCGCAGCGGGACCGCTGGCGCGCCGAGGTGGTGCGCGGCACCGAGCTGGTGACGGTGCTCGGTGCCCCCGACGGCCTCATCCAGTGGCTCTGGGCCCGGTGGCATGCGCTACAAGGTGCCGGTTGGACCAGGGACGGCTTCGCCGGTGTGGCTCTCGGCTACCGCCGCGAGCTGTGGCTGTGGATGGCCGGGGAGCGTACGTGGGCGCACTGTTGCTCCGGGCTCCTCGGTCGCCTCGGCCGCCGCCCGCCGGTCTGAACGGCGTGTCGGCCAGCCCGCCGGCGGTCCGGCTGGCCTCCGTCTCGGTGGTGCGCGACGGGCGTCGGTTGCTCGACGAGGTCGACTGGGAGGTCGGCCCGGGGGAGCGGTGGGTCGTCCTGGGCCCGAACGGCTCCGGCAAGACCACGCTGCTCCGGGTCGCCGGGGCCCGCCTGTGGCCGACGGCCGGTACGGTGGAGGTGCTCGGCCAGCGGCTCGGCCGGGTCGATGTGCGGTCGCTGCGGGCACGGGTGTCATTGGTCAGCGGTGCGGTGGTCCGCCAGTTGCGGCCCGAGCTCACGAGCAGGGAAGTGGTGGTGACCGGCCGTCACGGTGCGTTGGAACCCTGGTGGCACCGCTACGAGCCGGCCGACTGGGCGCGG